>JAYEOX010000001.1:0-5454 GCA_034723415.1 Fidelibacterota bacterium
TCCTGGCGATAAAATAAAAGTAACATCCGGTTTATTAAATGGTTTAAAAGGTGAATTAGTTGAATATCATGGGAATAAAAAAGTGGTCGTAAGTTTAGATCATTTAAACACTTCATTGTTAATAACCGTTCCATCATTTCAGATTGATTATATAGGGGAGAAGTGAAATGGAAAGACAGAGGATGTGAAAGAGAGACGGGGTGACTTTGTGAAGAGGTGATTTTGAGACGGGGTGACTTTGTGAAAAGGCGACTGGGAGATGGAATTGGCATTGGTTGGCATTAGTAGGTATTAATAGTTTACCCTGTGAAATGTGAACGGAGTGAACATATTTCACCGGGGCATTGGTTGGCATTAGTAGGTATTGATAGTTTACCCAGTGAAATGTAAAGTATGAGTATATTTTAACGGGGCAGAAATGAGGACGGAAAATGGAAAGCGGAAAAGGGAAAACGGAGGACAGAAAATAGGTGATGGAGAGATTTCAATTAAGAATTAAGAATTAAGAATTAAGAATTTCAAATTATAAATTAATAAAAATGTAAAAGAGAATAATGCATAGAATATCTAAAACAAAAAACTTTTCTTAATCTTTAATCTTTCTTTATTTTCTTTTTACCTTTAATCTTTTTGCTTTCTGCTTTTTTAAAACCTCAACAAAAACTTCAAAAATTGAGAGTTGTAGGAAAAATTATTAAATTATATTTTTCTTTGGCGTTTAATGATTAATTCATTAAATTTTTACTTTAATTCTAATTACATCCTCATTTTATAATGGGAGTGAAGGGGCGGAGCTGCGCGGTGTGAGTGGGTGAGTTTGCGAGGGAGAAACTTGGAGAAGATGCGACCGGGAGACTGAGCGACTTTGAGATGGATTTGGTATTGGTTGGCATTGGTTGGTATTAATGGGAATTGGTAGGAAATATATAAAGCAAAAAGCAAAAAGCAGAAAATAGAACCCAGTGAAATATGCTTCGCCATAATGGAATATGCTTCGCATTCCACTTGGTAAACATTTCACAGGTCAGGAAGCAAAATATTGGAGTAGAAAGGAAAGAACAGAAGTTAGATATCAGAGGTCAGAGGGCAGAAGGCAGAAAACGGAATACGGAAGACGGAGAAGAAACGACTTTGTGAGGGAGAGACTTGGAGAAGATGCGACTGGGCGAGTTTGTGAAGGAGAGATTTTGAGAATGGGCGACTTTGTGAAAGAATTGGTATTAAGATTAAGATTAAGACTAAGGTTAAGGCTGAGAAAAGAAGGAAACTGCCGACCTCAACTTCAACCTCAATCTACTGGACTTGGAGACGGGGCGATAGAGAGATTTCAAATGTTTTACAAAGTTTAAAAGATAGTAAATTTTATTTTTGACGGAATTCAATTTGATACAAATTTGAAACCAAAAGAGAATATTACAAAGAGTGAGATCAATGATTATTTTGCTATTGAATTGAATAAGATATTCTAAAGTTAAGGCGAATAGATGAATGAAATAGATATTTTAATAGATATTTCGAACCGTTTAGAAAAATTAACTATTCCTTATATGCTCACTGGTTCTCTGGCTATGAATTATTATGCAGAACCTCGAATGACAAGAGATATAGACCTGGTTGTATTAATAAAGCAAAAAATGATGCCAAAATTGATTGAGAATTTTAATACCGATTATTATATATCAAGAAAAGAAGTTGAGCAGGCAATCAAAAATAATTCAATGTTTAATATTATCCACAATGATAGCGTTATTAAAGCCGATTTTATTATTAGAAAAAAGTCAGAATATAGAAAAGTAGAATTCAAAAGAAGAAAATCAATTAAGCTCAGAGGAAAAATCCTATATATTGTTTCTAAGGAAGATCTGATAATTTCAAAACTTGAATGGGCTAAAGATTCAAACTCTGATCTGCAGAAAAGGGATATTATTAATTTACTGAAAAAAAATTATGATCAAAAATATTTAAAAAACTGGTTAATTAAGTTAGATTTATATAACTATTTTATGGAATTTATAGATGAAAGATACCTCTAGAGAAATACAAAATAAATATTTTGAAATGTTAATGAACAAATCAGGTGAAGAACGCATAATAATGGCTTCAAAAATGGAAGAATCTGCTAGAGAAATGGTTCTAGCATCACTTACAGATAATATATCGGAAAAAGAAAAGAAGATTGAGCTGTTTTTAAGATACTATAAAGAGGATTTTTCTAATGAGGAACTGGCAAGAATAAAAAACCATTTGAAAGCAGCACCCGGTTAAATATTGCCTTCGATATTTCACGGGTCAAGAAATAGAGCGGAAGGCGGAGAAGATGTGACTGGGTGAGGGAGAGACTTTGAGACGGGGCGACTTGGAGAAAATGCGACTGGGCGACTTTGAGACAGGGTGACTTTGTGACAGAATGAAAGCAGAAAGCAGAAAGTATAAAGCAGAAATGAGGACAGAAGATGGAAAGCGGAAAAGGGAAAACGGAAAAGAGGTGATGGAGAGACTTTGAGACTTTGTGACCTTAAGACGGGGCGATAGAGAGATAGGGCGGCTTGGAGAAGAGGCGACTGGGAGATGGAACTGACATTGGTTGGCATTTGTAGGTATTAATGGGAATTGGTAGGAAATATAGAAAGCAGAAAGCAAAAAGTAGAAAGTAGAAAGTAGAACTCAATGAAATCTGCTCCAGCGTCGCATTTCACCCAAATGAAATAAAAAACAGAAAAATTTCACAGGGCAGGCGGGGCAGGCTCAACTTCAATCTACTGGACTTGGAGACGGAGCGATAGAGGGACTTCAATTAAGAATTAAGAATTTCAAATTATAAATTAATAAAAATGTAAAAGAGAAGAATGCCTAAAATATCTAAAATAAAAAATACAATGAAAATTGATAGCAAACTTAAAAAAGAAATAGTAGAAAAAAATAAAGTATTATTCTGGGATGAGAATGATTTAGATAAAGTTAGTAAAGAATTAGTTGTAGAAAAAAATCTGAGTTTTGGCACTTTTGATACTGTCCAAAAAATGATAAATATTATCGGTATGAAAGATGTTGCTAAGATATTTAAAACCAAGATTAAAAATAAACGCCATAATTTTTCATTTCAAACAGAAAATTATTTCACATTATATTTTAAAAAACATGCATAAAAAAGTATTAAATAATAATCAAAAAAAGTTATAAAATGAATCCATTTAAGTACGGTAAGGTTGTTTCTGATCCATTTTTTGTCAATAGAAAAAAAGAACTGAGTGAAATTAGTTTGAATTTGCAAAGTGGCAATAATTTAATTATCTATGCTCCAAGAAGATATGGAAAAACTTCTTTGATAAAAAAAGTTCTTGAAGAAATTGAACAGATTGATGGAATTATTACTATTTATGTTGATTTCTTTCAGGTGATTTCACAAAAAAAATTTATCGATTTATATACCAGAAAAATTCTTCAAACAAAAAAAATCTCTATTGAAAAATCTCTATCTATATTTAAGAAACTCGTATCCGGAATTTTACCGTCAATTACAATTGATGAATTTGGCAAACCCGTTATTAATTTTTCCTATCAACATACAGCAGATAAGGAAAAAACACTGATTGAAGTACTTGAACTTCCCGAAAAACTTTACGATAATAAACGATTAGTTGTTGTTTTTGATGAGTTCCAGGAAATTACAAAATTGAATGGAGAAAATTTTGAGAATCAGCTAAGATCAGTAATCCAATTCCATGAAAATGTAAGTTATGTTTTTATGGGAAGTCAAACTCATTTACTACTAAACATGTTCCAAGATAAAAAAAGAGCTTTCTACAACATTGGGAAATTAATGAGAATTGAAAAAATTCCTAAAAACGAAATAAAAACTTATTTAAAGGATAGATTTGAAAAAAGTGGATTAAAAATTTCTAATCAAATATTAGATTCAATAATAAATATTTCTGATAATATCCCATATTATACTCAGTTTTTGGCATTTGAAATTTGGCAACTTGCTTTTCTTGAAAATGTTAAAATTAACGAGAAAATCCTGGATAAAGCAATTGATAAAATCATCAATAATCAAACAGATTATTACGTTGAATTATTTGAAAAAATTTCAAATTATCAGAAAAAACTATTACTCGCATTAATCAAAGAAAATTCAAATATATTTTCTAAGGATTTTTCTGAAAAATATAATATGTCCTCAGTATCAAGTACACAACGGGCAGTTAATAGATTAATAGAAATAGGAATAATAGAAAAAATAGGTAACAATTTTACTTTTTCTGATCCACTTTTCAAAAGATTCCTCAAATTACGCTTTGATGCGTAACGCTTTGGTGCGTAATCTGAATTTTGAGACAAGTTAAGCTGAGAACTGAGAACGGAAGACGGGGAAGATGTGACTTTGTGAGTGAGAGACTTTGTGAGTGAGAGACTTTGTGAGGGAGAGACTTTGAGAGAAGGCGACTGGGAGACTGAGCGATGGGGAGACTGGGCGACTTGGAGAAGATGCGACTGGGAGATAGAGAGATTGGGCGACTTGGAGATGGAATTGGTATTAATGGGCATTTGTAGGAATTAGTAGGAATTTGTTGTTTACCCCGTGAAATGTGAACGAAGTGAACATATTTCACCGGGGGAATTGGTAGGAATTTGTTCGCTATTGCTTACGGAATTTAGCTTTGCTGGAATTTGTTGGTATTTGTCGGAATGGTATAAAGCAGAAATCAGAAAGCAGAAAATAGAAAGGAGAAAGTAGAATCCAGTGAAATATGCTTCGCCATAATGGAATATGCTTCGCATTCCACTTGGTAAACATTTCACAGATCAGGAATCAAAAAGCATAAAGTAGAAAGGAAAAAGAAGTAAGGAAAAGGGAAAATGGAGACGGGAGACAGAGAACCAAAGACCAAAGACCAAAGACCAAAGACCAAAGACCAAAGACCAAAGGCCTAAGACCAAAGACCAAAGACCAAAGTCCTAAGACCAAAAGCCAAAGACCAAAGACCTAATACTCAAAGCCCGACGAAGTCAATTAAGAATTAAGAATTAAGAATTTTAAATTATGAATTAATAAAAATGAAATTGATTTTAATGTATATTCTAAAGTGAAATAATAAAGTGATTAATTGTTTGGGAGACTAAAATAAATTTTGTAAAATACATATCACAAAATAATTGCTTTGTCGTTGCTAAAATGTGACTGACGGGGCGAAGCTGAATTTAGTCAAATAAGAGCCAAAGACCGGCAAGATCATCGAATTACACGAATTAATCGAATAAAAAATTATAAAAAAAGGCAATTAGATAAATTAGCGTAATTATATGAAAACCAAAAGAAAATATCTATCATCGAATTACACGAATTAATCGAATAAAAAATTATAAAAAAAGGCAATTAGATAAATTAGCGTAATTATATGAAAACCAAAAGAAAATATCTATCATCGAATTACACGAATTAATCGAATAAAA
>JAYEOX010000001.1:5554-7125 GCA_034723415.1 Fidelibacterota bacterium
AATTATAAAAAAAGGCAATTAGATAAATTAGATAAATTAGATGAAAAAAGACATTAGACAAATTAGCGTAATTAGATGAAAAAAGTAATTAGATAAATTAGCGTAATTAGATGAAAAATTTATTTCAAGTAGGTCGTCCGGTGTTAGGTAAGAATCTCATTGGACGAGAGAAAATGGTAAAAGACATTATTGGTTTATTAACTTCCGGTCAAAGTGTTGTTTTAATGGGACCGAGAAGATTTGGTAAGACATCAATTGTTCTCGAGGTATTAAATCGTTTAAAAGAACAAGGTATTTTTACAGTTTATACAGATATTTTTACAACACCGACAAAAAGAATATTATCAGAGCAGATAACCGAATCGGTTTTGTCTAATAAAAAATTGAATAAAGCATTTTCCACTTTTCGAAAGCATATAAGTTCGATGATGAGACAAGTTGAATTTAAACAGATAATTGAAGATTTCGAATTTATTCTAAATTTTGCCGAAAGAGATCAAAATGAGCAATTACTTTTAACAAGTAGCATTGATTTTATTGAACAATTTGCGATTAAATATAAAAATGATATTGTTTGCGGATTTGATGAATTCGGAGATATAGAAAAACTTAATGGTAAGGAGATTGTTAAATTATTTCGTTCAAAAATTCAATTACAACAACATTCAGCTTATATTTTTTCCGGTAGTCAAGAATCAGTAATGAATAGAATATTTATTGAATCCAATTCGCCGTTTTATCGCTTTGCTCGAATAATGCCAATAAAAGAAATCTCAACGGAAATTTTTAAGGATTATATTAAAAAAGAATTTTCAAAAATAGGAATAAAAATAAATTCAGATAGTTTAGATCGTATAATGCAATTTACAAAAGGGCATCCATATTATACACAACTTGTATGTAAACAACTGGACTATTTGATAAATATTAAAGAAGAGAGTAAAATAAATGTTAAAATTGTAAATGAAGCAATTGAAGATGCATTCTGGAGCGAAATAAATTATATTGAAAAATTATGGGAAGAATTGTCTATTAGTAAAGAACAAACAAAGGTGTTAATATCTATTGCAAAAGGCGACAAATCGATATATAGATCATTAGATAATAATGCTATAAATGTATCGCGAGCTATTCGTAAGTTAAAAACTAAAGGAATTATTGAAAAGAGAAAAAAATCCTATCATTTAATTGATCCGATGTTGAAATATTTTATTTGTAAAGATATTTTAAATATGAATATGGAAGAATTGTTATGATAGTTAGTTATTATATAAGACAATATCTGTCTGAGACGTGTAGTGTCTTTATCTGTAAAATTGTGAGTTGCGAGAAGGCGAGTTTGTGAGGGGGAGACCTGGAGAAGATGCGACTGGGTGAGTTTGAGACGGGGCGACTTTGTAAAAAGGCGACTTGGAGATGGAATTGGCATTGGTTGGTATTGGTTGGCATTAGTAGGTATTAATAGTTTACCCTGTGAAATGTGACTGAAGGGAACATATTTCACCGGGGGCATTGGTAGGCAATATATAAAGCAAGAATGAGGACGGAAGATGGAAAGCGGGAAAGGTAAA
>JAYEOX010000002.1:0-6918 GCA_034723415.1 Fidelibacterota bacterium
ATATAATAAAATAAAAGATAATGATAAACAAAATGAACCCCTATATTTTAGAAGTTCATAATAATTGAATTAAAATGAAGAACATTCACTTATACAAAAATAAACTCATAATATTTAGTAAAGAAGAAAATATTATTATAGGTTAGATAAAATAATTATAATTTTATTATTGATATTGATAGAAAAAATGGATAAAATTATGAATTATATGAATGGGAGATTATGGCAAAGAAAATAGTAATAGCAAATCAAAAAGGCGGAGTAGGTAAGACTACAACTGCTATCAATTTAGCTGCATCAATTTCTGCTATGGAACATAAGGTTTTGGTCATAGATATTGATCCACAATCTAATGCCTCATCAGGTTTAGGAATTGATGTGAATAAGGAAAAAAATACAATATATGAAGTTCTTATTGAAGATCTAGACATTAAAAAGGCAATAAATAAGACATCAATACATTATTTGGATGTTGTTCCGGCTCATCCTCGTTTAGTAGGAGCAGAGATAGAATTAGTTAATATGATTGCAAGAGAGACAAAGTTAAAATCTGCTGTAAAATCAATAGAAAAAGATTATGATTATATTTTTATCGATTGTCCACCTTCACTGAATGTGTTGACAATTAATAGTTTTGCTTGTGCTGATACAGCATTAATTCCAATACAATGTGAATACTTTGCATTAGAGGGATTAACACAATTATTGAATACAATTAGGTTGATTCAAAAAAGTATTAATAAAAAATTGGATATTGAAGGTATTGTTTTAACAATGTATGATTCGAGATTGAATTTAAGCAAGTTGGTAAAAGAAGAAGTTGAACAATATTTTGGTGATAAAGTATATAAAACGGTTATTGATCGGAATGTAAGATTAGGAGAAGCTCCAAGTTATGGAAAGCCAATTATTACTTTTGATATTAATTCATCCGGATCAAAAAATTATATGAAATTAGCAAAGGAATTTTTGAAAAATGGCAAATAAAAAATTGGGAAGAGGATTAAGTGCATTAATTCCTGATGTTGATGAAAAATTAACAAACTCTAATATAGCAGATATTCAAATAGATAATATTAAAATTAATCCTTATCAACCTAGAAAAGATTTTAATGAAGAAGAAATGCGCGAATTAATGGATTCTATTAAAGAAAAAGGAGTTATACAACCAATTACTGTTTGTTTTAAGGATGATCATTATCAATTGATTGCCGGTGAGAGGCGTTATCGAGCATCAAAAAGATTAAATTTATCTTCTATACCGGCATATGAAATTAAAATTGATTCTGATGAAGATTTAATGGAAATAGCATTAGTGGAAAATATTCAGAGAGAAAATCTCAATCCAATTGATGAAGCATTAGGATATTCTCTTTTGATTAATAAATATAATGTAAAACAAGATATTATCGCAAAAAAAGTTGGGAAAAAACGTTCAACAATTACTAATAGTTTACGATTGTTAAAGTTACCTCAAGAAATTCAAAATAGTTTAAGTTCACAAAAGATCACATCCGGACATGCTCGAGCGTTGCTATCCATAGAGAATAAAAAGAAAATGCTTAATTTATGGCAAAGAATAATTAAAGATTCGCTTAGTGTTAGGGCAACTGAAGAATTAGTAAAAAAGATCAATTCTCCACAAAAAGATGAGTCATATAAAAGACCAAAGAAAAGTGTAAATTATCAATTAATAAAAATAGAGAATTATTTAAAGATTAAATTTGGAACAAGAGTAAGAATTAAAGAAAAAGATAAAGAAGGAAAAATTGAGATTTATTATTATTCGTCAGATGATTTAGATAGGTTAATAAAATTATTTGAAAATGTCGGGGGAAAGTAAGGAAATAAAATGAAAGATATAAGATATACATTTTATTTGATATCATCGGATAAGACTACTAACAAAATGGTTGAATTTGGCCGAAAAACATTTATATTTTTATTGAGTTTATTATCAATCATTTTTATTGCAATAGTGATTTCTTATTTTATTTTTATTCCAAGGTTTGTTAAATATCAGGATTTAAAAAAAGATATTGTTAAATATGAAAAGAAAGAGGAAACATATAATGCAATGTTGGATAATTTTGAAAGAATGAAAGTTATGAATAAATATGTTCGTGAATTATTGGGAATATCTGAATCAGAAAATATAGATATAGATTCATTATTAGTGACTGAAAGCAGCAATGAAGGTAGTAATATAAATAATGTAGGGAATGTAACATTCTTTTTAGACAATATTCCTACAAAAGTTCCGGTTAATGGAATAATAACTCAAGAATTCGAAGAAGATATTCTTTTTAGTGAAAAAGTTCATAATGGAATTGATATTTCCGGAGCAATTGGTACGCCTATAGTTGCTGCAGCCAGTGGATTGATAGTTTTTTCTGGTTGGACTAACGATTTAGGTAATGTAATAATTATTGTTCACGATAATAAATATGTGACAGTATATGGACATAATAGTAAAAACATTGTTAAAGAGAGACAAGTTGTTAAGAGAGGGCAATTAATAGCATTGTTGGGAAATTCGGGACATAGTACTGGCCCGCATTTACATTTTGAAATATGGAAAAATACCAAGACACAAGATCCAAGAAAATTTATAGCAGAATATGAAAAAGAATAATAAAAAAAAATATTAATGGAGTAAAAAAAATGAAAGAAAAACCAACTTATACAATTATTGGTGAAGACACTGTAATTCAAGGTAACATTAAGGTTAAAGGAAGTATAATGATCTCCGGTATTGTTAATGGAGATATAATTGCCGGTGATGCAGTAAGAATTTCTCCTGGTGGAAAAGTAAAAGGTAATGTTAAGTCAAAAGAAGTTTATTTAAATGGAGAGGTCACTCAAGGTATAAATGCAAAACAAAAAGTTAAATTAGGGTCACAAAGTATCCTCTCTGGAGATTTAATTTCTAGAAAATTAGTTGTTGAAGAAGGTGCTAAATTAATTGGAAAATGTGAAATAAGCGATCAGAATAATCCTAATATTGGGAAAAATAAAATTAATAAATAATTGCCTAAATGAGCAACAGTAAAATAAATAATTTTGGAGAATAATATGGAAGCAAAGTTAGAAAAATTGATCGAAAAAATTAAAAAAGAAGGTGTTGGTTCAGCTCAAAAAGAAGCGGACAAGATAATTAAAGATGCTAAAAATAAAGCAAAAAATGAATTAGAATCTGCTCAAAAAGAGATAGAGACACAGAAAAAAAATGCTAAAAAAGAGATTGAATCATTTGAATCTAATGCCAATGATTCAATTAAGCAAGCTGCTCGTGATACAATTATTTCGGTAAGAGACGAAATAAAAAAACTATTTAATAATGTGTTAAATAAAAAAATTGTTGATTCCTTGGATGAAGATTTGATGAAAAAGATCATTATTGATATTGCGAAAAATTGGGCAGAAGGGAAAGATCTTGATGTCATTGCAAATGGAGTAGATATTGACAAATTGCAAAAACTTGTATCGAAACAGGTTAAAAATGATTTGAAAAATTCAATTGAGATAAAATTGGATAAAAAGATATCTCATGGTTTTAGAATTGGTATCAAAGGTGAAGATATGCATTATGATTTTACTGATGAGAGCATTCTTGATACACTAAAATTATATCTTAATCCAAAGTTAAATGAATTATTAAGTAAAAAGTAACAACAACATAATTAAGTGAACGAATATGGATAAATATTATTATTTTGCATCTCAATTGCCGTCATTATCTTTCAAACAAAATGACTTTCCATCCAAACAATTTTTTTTGGAAGAAGCAGAAAAATGGTTAAATAAAAAAGATCTTGATGTGATTGTTAAGTTAAATTTAGATAATTACAAAATTAAAGATGAGAGATTATCTTTTTTGAAAAAGTGGATTGATTTTGAAAACAATTTACGAACAGAAATTAGTAAATATAGGAAAGCAAGATCAGAAAATTATAAATTTACATCTAGAATGTTCTCTTCATCAATATTAAAGGAGAAAACTCCACTACAGATTGAGGTGATGTTTCTACAATTTAGATGGGATTTTATTGAAGAAATGGAATTTGGACATTATTCTGACTTGGAGTTTTTAGTTCTATATTATTTGCGGATACAAATTCTTGAAAGGTTAAGTCTATTTAATAAAGATAAAGGGAAAGAAAAATTTAACGAATTAATAACAATTAATAAAAATGATTCTAAAAAAGAACAGAATGTTAAAGAAAAATAAAAGAATGTCGAGGTAATTATGGGTAAAAAAATAACTGGTGTTATAAAAGGTATAAATGGAAATATGATCAATGTTGAATTTGATGGTAGAATTATTCAAAATGAGGTCGGTTATGTAATTAAAGGCGAAGAAAACTTAAAATCTGAAGTAATAAAAATTAAAGGTAATATCGCCTTTATGCAAGTATTTGAAAGTACAAAAGGATTGAAAATTGATGATAAGGTCGAATTTAGTCAAGAAATGTTATCGGTAGAATTAGGTCCGGGTATTTTTGGGCAGATTTACGATGGTTTACAGAATCCATTACCGGCATTAGCTGAAAAACATGGTTTTTTTCTTCCGCGTGGTGTAAATTTAGCTGCTTTAGATGTTGATAAAAAATGGGAATTTACCCCATTGGCAAAAAAGGGAGATGTTGTATATAAAGGAAATTTTTTAGGGAAAGTCCCTGAGGGAATTTATGATCATAAAATAATGGTGCCATTTGATTTGAACGGCGAATATACAATTGAATCGATAAAAGAAAAAGGTAAATATAAAGTATCTGATACAATAGCTGTGTTAAAAGATTCTGATAACAATAAAATTAATGTAAAAATGTATATGAGATGGCCAGTAAAAATTCCAATAGATGCTTATAATGAAAAATATATTCCCAAAGAGCCATTAACCACAAAAGTTAGAATTATTGATACTTTTTTTCCTGTGTGTAAAGGTGGAACTTACTGTATTCCGGGTCCGTTTGGAGCTGGGAAAACAGTATTACAACAATTAACAAGTAGATATGCAGATGTTGATATTGTAATTATCGCTGCTTGTGGTGAAAGAGCCGGAGAAATTGTTGAAACTTTGAGAGAATTTCCAAAATTAGAAGATCCTAAAACCGGTAAATCATTAATGGAAAGAACAATAATCATTGCTAATACAAGCTCAATGCCTGTTGCTGCAAGAGAAGCATCTGTTTATACGGCTACAACTATTGGAGAATATTATCGTCAAATGGGATTGGATGTCTTAGTATTAGCGGATTCTACTTCAAGATGGGCGCAAGCTATGAGAGAAGTTTCCGGAAGATTGGAAGAAATCCCGGGTGAAGAAGCATTCCCTGCATATTTAGAATCAAGGATAGCGGAATTTTATGAACGAGCAGGCTATGTTGAGTTGAATAATGGAGAATATGGCAGTATGACAATTGGTGGTACTGTGAGTCCGGCAGGCGGAAATTTTGAGGAACCTGTAACTCAATCAACTTTGAAGGTTGTAGGAGCATTTCATGGATTGTCAAGAGAGAGATCCGACGCTCGTCGTTTTCCTGCAATTGATCCTTTGGAAAGTTGGTCAAAATATTCAGGTATTATTTCTCAAGATCTTGTTAAAGATGCAAAAGACATTTTGAGAAAAGGCGATGAAGTTCATCAAATGATGATGGTTGTTGGTGAAGAAGGAACTTCAATAGAGGATTATATACTCTATTTAAAGTCTGATTATTTTGATGAAGTATATTTACAACAAAATGGATTTGATGAGATTGATGCTCAAAGTTCACCGGAAAGACAAAAATATGTTTTTGACAAGACAAAGAATATTTTAGAAACCAAATTGAAATTTGAAGATAAAAAATCAGCTAGAACATTTTTTAATAAATTAAGAAAGTTAACGATTGATTGGAATTATATTGAATTTGACTCAGATAAATTTAAAAAGAAAGAAAAGGAAATAGATAAACATTTGGAAAGTGTGAAAAGTGAGAAGTGAAGAGTTTCACGCAAAGGAAGATACAGATGATAAAATATTTTATTGTAAAGACAAGAGTATTCATTGTTTAAGATGAATAGTGTAAAAACAGAATGTTTTATTTAAGTAATTACATTAAGGAGAATGCAAAAAAATGAAAATTGGAGTTATTGGAGGAACGGGATTATATAAACTGACAAGAAGCAAAGAAAATGAAAATAAGTCAGTTGAAACTCCATTTGGTGATCATTCAAAACCTATTACAAAGAGTAAATATGGCAAACATGAATTATACTTTTTACCAAGACACGGAAAAGGACACCATTTCTTACCTTCCACAATAAATTATAGAGCAAATATTTGGGCATTGAAATCTTTAGGTGTTAATATTGTTGTTTCAGTTTCTTCCGTTGGTAGTTTAAAAGAAAATATTCATCCGAGAGATGTTGTTATTATTGATCAATATTTTGATAGAACGAAACATAGAATTGATACTTTTTTCCAAGATGGATTAGTTGGACATATTCCATTTGCATATCCAATTTGTAAAAATCTTTCTGAACAATTATATAAAGCAGGAAAAAATATTACAGAAAATATTCACTGGAAGGGAACTTATGTAAATGTGGAAGGACCACAGTTTAGCACATTAGCAGAATCAAATTTCTATAGAAAAATGGGAATGGATGTAATTGGAATGACGAATATGACAGAGGCAAGATTAGCAAGAGAAGCTCAAATGCATTATGCGACTTTGGCTATGGTAACTGATTATGATTGTTGGAAAGAAGATGAAATTGTTACAATAGAAAAAGTATCAAGTAATTTGGCACATAATTCTGATTTATCTATTAAAATAATTAAAGAATTATTAAATAATTTTGAGATGAATGAAGATTGTGGATGCAGAAATGTATTAGAAAATGCAATTTTAAGTAATGGAAAAGGATTGG
>JAYEOX010000003.1:0-6741 GCA_034723415.1 Fidelibacterota bacterium
AAAATAATTTACATCCAAATTTCTGCTTGCAGTTGCTTCGTCAAGTCGAGAATTTGGTGTATTTTGTGGTGCATTTTTAACTATGTCAACATTTTCTTCTATTTCTTTGTCTATTTTTAACATTATTTCTACAAATCTATCAAGTGTCTCTTTGCTTTCTGTTTCGGTCGGTTCGATCATCAATGCTTCGGAAACTATTAATGGAAAATAAATTGTAGGTGCGTGCATTCCATAATCAAGCAATCTTTTTGCAATATCTAATGTTTTTGCACCTTTTTCTTTTTGTTTGTCTCCGGAAAACACGCATTCGTGCATTGGAATTTTGTGAGATGAAATTTGGAATTTTTCTTTTAAGCTTGCTCGTAAATAGTTGGCGTTTATAATTGCATTTTTAGCAACATTTTTTAATCCGTTTTCACCAAGCATTCTTAAATAAACATAAGTTTTTAGAACAACATTGAAATTGCCAAAGTAAGAGTGAATTTTTCCAATTGAATCAGGTAAATTATATTCAAGTTTGTAATTATTATTTTCTTTTATTACAATCGGAGTTGGTAAAAATCTCTTTAATTTTTTTGTTACTCCAATAGGTCCACCTCCGGGTCCGCCACCACCATGTGGAGTTGAAAATGTTTTATGTAAATTCAAGTGAGTAATGTCAAAACCCATATTTGCTGTTTTTACTATTCCCAAAAGTGCATTCATATTTGCACCGTCCATATACATTAATCCGTCAACACTATGAACAAGTTCACTTATTTCTAAAATATTTTCTTCAAAAATCCCAAGTGTATTTGGATTGGTTAACATAAATCCGGCAACTTCGTCATTCAATTTAGATTTTAAATCTTCAATGTCAACAAGTCCTTCTTTAGTAGATTTTATTTTTATTGGTTTAAATCCTCCCAGTATTACAGAAGCAGGATTTGTACCATGAGCAGAATCAGGAATTAAAATGAATTTCTTCTTATTGTTTTTTGATTTATGATATTTACGAATTATCATTACGCCGGTAAGTTCACCATGTGCACCGGCAGCAGGATGAAGTGTGAAAGCATTCATATTTGTAATTTCACATAAATATTTTTCTACTTTATATATTATTTTTAAAGAACCTTGAGTTGTTTTCGATAATTGTGCAGGATGAATTTCTGTAAATTGACTATTACTTGCAATTGCTTCATTGATCTTTGGATTATATTTCATTGTGCAAGAACCGAGTGGATAAAAATCTTTGTCAACATGATGATTTAATGTTGATAAATTTGTATAATGTCTTACTACTTCCGGCTCACTTACTTGAGGTAAATTATTAAGATTTTCTCTTAGGAATTTTTTTGGAATTAAATTAGTGATTTCCTGCTGAGGAACATCGCATTTGGGTATAGTTGTGCCTGTTTTGCCCTCTTTAGAATATTTAAAAATTAAATTTCTTTGCATAATGACTTATCCTTTTTTTTACTTGCTAAAATTAGTAAAAATCTCTTTTAATATCAATAGTTATTTTTTAAATATTTTCCAGCAATCCAACCTGTCGAAAAGGCAGCTTGTAAATTGTAACCACCTGTGTCTGCATCAATATCAATTATTTCTCCAACAAAAAATAGATTATCTACTATTTTTGATTCCATTGTCTGTTCATTTATCTCTTTGATATTTATTCCGCCTGAGGTTATTATTGCTTTACTGAACATTTTAAAATCTTTTACTTCAAATGTAAATTCTTTCAACAACATTCTCAATTTTTTCCGTTCTTCAGAATTTATTTGACTCAATTGTTTATCTTGTGGAATTTTTAACAGCTCAATGAATACCGGAATTAATGAATTTGGTAATAATGTTTTTAATAAACTTTTGAAAATTTTTTTACTATTTTGATCAATTTCTCGTAATAATCTTCTATCAACAGTTGGATGATCTAATGCCGGTTTTAAATCAATTACAAGATTTACTTTTTTACCTTTGGTCAATAATTTAACTATTGTTTTACTTAACGAAAGTATTATCGGACCTGAAACACCGAAATCGGTAAATATCATTTCCCCAAACTCTTCATCGATTTTTTTGTTTTCACAACGAACTTCTACATTCACATTTTTTAAAGCTAATCCCTGTAGTTTTTGAGCAACCTTGCCTTTGGTCTCTATCGGAACAAGTGCAGGAAGAATTTTTGTAACTCTATGACCAAGTCGGCTTGCTAATTTGTATCCGTTTCCATCAGAACCGGTGCCTGGATATGATTTTCCACCAGTAGCGATCACAACATTATTTGCATTAATCGTGAATTGTTTATTAAAACCATTATTTATTGAATCTGTATTATTAATTGTCAGAGTGAAATTATTTTCATTCTTTTCAATTATTTTTACTTCAGAATCTGTTTCAATTTTTATTCCAAGAGAGTTTATTTTATTTAAAAGTGCATTGACAATTTCGTTAGCATCATCGTTTTTGGGGAAATATCTATTTCCGCGTTCAAGTTTGAAATAAACATCTAAATCATTAAAAAATTTTAATAAATCGGTATTGAAAAATTCAGAAAACGAGTATTTCAGAAACCTTCCATTTTTCCCAAAATGAGAAATAAATTCACTATAATTTGCATCGTTTGTAATATTACATCTTCCCTTACCGGAGATTCTCAATTTTAATGCCGGTTTATATTTTTTTTCTAAAATTAAAATATTTTTATTCGGTTGATAACTTTCAATAGCAGTCATCAAACCAGCTGGACCGGCTCCGATAATAATTATGTCATATTGATCTAACATTTGCTTTTTTATTTAATTTTCTTTTATTGTTTCTTCTAAAATATAGAATCTTTGTCTTTGAATCAGAAATTTCCTTATTTAGTTCTCTTGGGTGAGTAACACTTCTGTGAATTATATTCATTTTACAATTTATAATCTATATTTCCAATTATTTTCATATTAGTTTTTGTTTACCCTGTTAAATGCGAAGCACATTTAACTGGGGTTCGTTGCTAAAACATTTCCCAATTAATTATACCTTGATGGCCATAATTTCCTTAACCGTTTTTTAATATATTTTTCGTATCCAATATCTTTTGGTAAATATAATGTTTGGGTTGGCTTATTTTTTGGGAAGTATTCTTGTTTTGTGAATCCGTGATAAGAGTGTGGATATTTATAACCAATTCCATAATTTTGTTCTTTCATTAATTTTGTCGGAGCATTTCTTAAATGTAGAGGAACTGATTGACTTCCGGTTTCTTTTACAAATTGTTGCGCCGTTTTGATAGCGACATAAGAAGCATTACTCTTTTGTGCAGTGGAAAGAAAAGTTGTAACTTGAGCAAGTACGATAGATGCCTCAGGCATGCCGATTGATTTTACAGCTTGGAAACCATTTGTAGCGATAACTAATGCTTGTGGATCTGCATTTCCGATATCTTCAGAAGATAGAATGATCAATCTTCTTGCTATGAAAATCGGATCTTCACCACCTTCTAACATCACAGCTAACCAATAGATAGCTGCATCGGGATCACTTCCTCTGACACTTTTTATATAAGCTGAAATCGTGTCATAGTGATAATCGCCACCTTTATCATATAGTAGTGTTTTATTCTGAAGTGCAGTATTGATAATTTGTCTTTCGATTTTGACTTTATTTTTTTCGGATTTGTTATTTAAAGAAATATTAAAAGCGATTTCAAAAGTGTTATACATTTTTCGTGCATCACCACCGGCAGAATCAATTAAATAATCAATATCCTTTTCATTAATTTCAATTTTATATTTTGAAATAATAATATCTTCTAAAAAAGTTTTATTTAGCAGTTGTTTTAAATTACTTTTAGAAATTGGTTTTATATTTATTACACGACAACGAGAGAGCAGTGGAGAAATGACCTCAAAAGATGGATTTTCAGTTGTAGCACCAATTAGTATAAGAGTTCTATCTTCAACTGCATGCAATAATGCATCTTGTTGATTTTTGCTGAACCGATGAATTTCGTCAATAAATAGAATTGTTTTATTTCCGATAGATAAATTATTTTCACCTATTTTAATTATTTTTCGCACATCTTTTACAGAAGCGGTAACTGCACTTATTTCGTAAAATTCAGATTTTGTTGAATTTGTGATAATTCGAGCAAGTGTAGTTTTTCCACTTCCCGGTGGTCCCCAAAATATCATAGAAAATAATTTTTGCGACTTTATCATCTGATTAATGATTTGGTTTTCACCAATAATGTGCTCTTGTCCGACAAATCTTTCTATAGAATTTGGTCGCATTCTATTCGCTAATGGCGGAAGATTATTTGAATGTTTTGAAAATAGTGTTTCTTTATTCATGCTTGTAAATTAAGAAATATTTTTGAATATAATAAGAAAAAAGGTAATATAACACTGGGATAAAAAAAGTCATGGTATCCATTTATATAATATATTTCTCATAAATAAACAAAAAATACACTGAAAGTAAAAATAAAAATTAGTAAAAAGTTTTATTCTTGATAACATAAAATAATTATTGTAATTTTGTAGCAAAATAATGGAGGAAATATTTTATGATGCCAAAAAAGAATTTACCTGAAATTACAATTAAAGCAGTGTTTTTGGGAATTATTTTATCTGTAATTCTCGCAGCTGCAAATGCTTATTTGGGACTGTTTGCAGGAATGACCGTCAGTGCTTCAATACCGGCTGCAGTTATTTCAATGGGAATATTGGGTTTGTTCAAGAAGTCAAATATTCTTGAAAATAATATTGTTCAAACAGCAGCATCTGCCGGAGAATCCTTGGCTGCAGGAGTAATTTTTACAATTCCGGCTTTGGTTTTAATGGGTTATTGGACAGATTTTAATTATGTTGAAATTGCTAAAATTTCCGGAGTTGGCGGAATTATTGGTGTCCTATTTACAATTCCATTGAGACGAGCATTGATAATAGAAGCAAAGTTAAAATATCCTGAAGGAATTGCTACTGCTGAAGTTTTAACTGCGGGAAATGATGCAAAAGAAAAAACTGCCGGTGGGAAAACAGAAGTATTAATTATTTTATACACTGCAATCGCAGGTGGATTATTGAAGTTGGCTCAACAGGGATTCATGATGTGGAATTCTGCTTTGGAAGGTGCTTTTGGAATTCCATTTGTTCGTGATTCTCAAAGTGCAGGCAAAACAGTTTTTGGTTTTGGAACGGATCTATCACCTGCGTTAGTTGGTGTTGGATATATTGTAGGTAGAAATATTTCCATTTTAGTTTTTGCCGGTGGATTGATTTCTTGGTTATTTGCAATTCCAATTTACTCATTTATTTCAGGAAGCTATGATGTTGTAAATATGGATGTCGCATTAGATATCTGGAGTTCAAAGATCAGATATCTCGGAGTAGGAGCGATGGTAGTTGGCGGAATTTGGTCAATAATAAATTTATTTAAGCCATTGGTCGCCGGAGTTAAATCAAGTTTGGCTGCTTATAAAAACACAAATTCGGGTATAAAAATAGAAAGAAAAGAGATGGATATTCCTATCAAATGGGTTGGAATAGCATTATTATTTTCAATTATTCCGGTATTTTTAATTTATATTGATGTCATTCACAGTTGGAAAATTGCTTTACTTTTATCATTAGTTATGATGATCTTTGGATTTTTATTTTCTGCAGTTGCCGGATATATGGCAGGTCTCGTCGGTTCTTCAAATAATCCGATTTCCGGTGTAACAATTGCTACAATTTTATTTGCTTCATTATTGTTGGTGGCAATTCTTGGAACAGGAAGTGTAGAGGGAGCTGCCGGAGCAATAATTATTGGTGCTTTGGTATGCAGTGCAGCTGCAATTGCCGGTGATAATATGCAAGATCTGAAAGCCGGATATATTCTTGGGGCTACACCTTGGAAACAGCAGGTAATGCAAATTATAGGAACGATTTCGGCAGCATTAGCTCTTGGATTAACTTTGGATATTTTACATACAGCATACACGATTGGTTCAGAAACATTATCAGCACCGCAAGCAACTTTAATGAAATCTGTTGCTGAGGGTGTTTTTCAAGGAAATTTACCTTGGAATTTTGTATTGATCGGTGGAATAATTGGTATTATAATTATCATTATTGATTTGATCCAAAAAAAGCGCGGGTCTGATTTTAGAGTGCCTATCTTAGCAGTTGCAGTTGGAATTTATTTGCCAATTACACTGTCAGTTCCAATCTTTATCGGTGGAATGATCGCTCATTTTTCACAAAGAAAAAACAGTTCAGAAGCACTTAAGAAAAAAGGTCTTTTATTCGCATCAGGATTAATAACAGGTGAAGCATTAATGGGAATTTTTGTTGCAATACCAATTTTCATAACTGCTAATAAAGATTGGTGGCCTAAAGCGTCTGGATTTGGTTGGTTAGGAACTATTTTATTTATTGGAATTTGTGTTTGGTTGTATTTGTCTGTTTCGAAGAAAGGTAAAATTGAGAAATAACAACTAATTAAATTATACAAGGAATTTACAAGAGACACAAAAAGGAAGAATTAGTAATATAAAAAAACGCTCGATATGTTTTCGAGCGTTTTTATGTTTAAAAGATTAATAAAATTTCTCTTATATTTTCTTATATGTCTTATATGGTTTATCTTTAATTCTCAACTACGGCATAACATCTTCTTCAATCCAATAGAATACAGAAGCTCTATTTACATCCGGCATAAATTGATATTTGAAATCTTTATCTTTCAGTATTTTACTTATTTTTCGTTGTTTGATCTTTAAATATT
>JAYEOX010000004.1:0-12941 GCA_034723415.1 Fidelibacterota bacterium
TAACGGTTGGTATAAGAATAGTAACCGACTGCGGAACTCGAATTTTTCAAGTTACAACTAAATTTTATGCGGGCTACAATGCTCATATCTACTACTATTTCGGTTATTATTTTTATACTTTGTTACCTGCTGGCGTTCTCTATCTTTTCAAATTTTAAATATCTGTTTTCAAAATCAATAATCCATTTGTCAGTACAATGATTTTTTATTGTTTCAACTAATCTTTCAATTGTCAATGGTTTAAAATGGCTTTCAACGTCTTTTTTAAAAGTCTTTTTATATTCTTCAATTCCAGTTTTACAATTCAAATTTCCCGATGGAAATAAATAAATGAAGTCTCCTATTTCATAGTCATTATTTGTAACGAAAAGACTTAAAGTCAAAAGATGGTCTCTCCAAATTTGTTGGATTGGTTTTTCTTTTAATCTATTGATATTCGTCATTTCAAAAATTCCTGATGCAGATGAAATTGTTTCATAAGTATTTTTATGAGTAGAAGGTTCATCATTCAAATCTTCGGCATATTTTACTTCAATTCCAAAAATTCCATTTTTGTCTTTTTCCGTTTCATATTCAATAAATACATCAAATGCAGAACTATCACCAGTGTATTTCGGATTTTTTCTTCCAGGCGAATATTCAAATTCAATAGCCGTTACTCTTTTTAGGTTTCTTTCGGGATATAGTTTTTTGAAGATTATTGTTGCCAATTCATTATTTATTTTCAATTCTCCGAAAAGATTAAATGCCAATGGTTGACTGGAAAGTAAATTATTCCAAATTCTTGGCTCTTGAATTACTTTTCCGTCAATATGTTTATTTTTGACTTCAAATTTTACAATTTCAGAAATTCCGTTAGTTAAAAAATTCGCTCCCGTTTCTTTTGCGAAATCCAGTTTCAAGAAGTTTCCGTATTTCTCAAATTCAAAACCGTTTTCCGTTCTCCAAATACTTTGAAGTATTCGTGCGTTTGAAGCAAAATCAGTCTTGTCGTAATAATCAGTTTCGTATTTTTTTCTTAATTCTTTGTCAGGTTTCATTTTATTCACTTTTTATACGGACTTCGTTTCTTCCGCTTGCAGGTAACGGTTGTGTATAGTTATTGTTCTTACACTACCAAATTGGAGGGATAAGCACCATTGCAATGTGCTGCGGGGCACTGAGCCTGTCGAAGTGAGCCCGCCGAAGTGCGATGTATTTTTCTTTTATAATCTTTTCTAACATTATTCTATTTTAAACAATTTTTACGAAACAAAAAAGGATTTTTTTAAATTATTTTAAAATTATAAAAAATTATTTTGAAATTGAACAATATAATTGTTATCTTATCAACTATGAAAAAAATAAAAAGGAATTCATAAATGAAGAAAGTATATAATAAAATATTAAGCGTTGTAGGGAATGTAATTACAGTTAAAGCAACGGATGTTGCAAACGAAGAATTAGCGGAAGTTTCAACGGATCGCGGCAAGACATTAGCACAGGTAATAAAATTGGAAGATGAATTGGTATCGTTACAGGTTTTCTCCGGTAGTAAAGGAGTTGCTACAAATGATGAGGTGAGATTTTTAGGTCATCCGATGAAGGTTTCATTCTCAGAAAATATGTTAGGTAGGATTTTTGATGGAAGTGGCGAGCCGAGAGATAATGGTCCTTCTTTACAGGAAAATCTTATAGAAATCGGTACTCCTTCAGTAAATCCTGCAAAGCGAATAATTCCAAATAGAATGATCAGAACAAATATTCCTATGATCGATGTATTTAATTCATTGGTCGTATCACAAAAGTTGCCGATATTTTCCGTATCAGGTGAGCCGTATAATGAATTATTGGCAAGAATTGCATTGCAGGCAGAAGTTGATATGATAATTCTCGGCGGAATTGGTTTAAAATATGATGAATATATGTATTTCAGGAATGAATTGGAAAAAGGCGGTGCTTTAAATCGTTCGATATTTTTTATGCATACAGCTGCCGATCCAATTGTTGAAGGATTAATGGTTCCGGATCTGTGTCTCGCAGTTGCTGAAAAATTTGCATTACAAGGTAAAGATGTCTTAGTACTTTTAACCGATATGACAAATTTTGCTGATGCTTTGAAAGAAATTGCAATCACAATGGAACAAGTTCCATCGAATAGAGGATATCCGGGAGATCTGTATAGTCAGCTTGCTTCTCGTTATGAAAAAGCAGTTGATTTTGATGATGCCGGTTCGATTACAACTTTAGCCGCAACCACAATGCCCGGAGATGATGTTACTCATCCGGTTCCTGATAATACCGGTTATATTACAGAGGGACAATTTTATCTTCGCAATGGTAGAATTGAACCATTTGGTTCATTAAGTAGATTGAAACAACAAGTAAATAAAGATACGAGAGAAGATCATAGAGCAATTATGGATGGAATGATCCAACTCTACGCAAATTATAAAGAGACAGAAGAGAAGCGTTCTATGGGATTCAGAATGAGCGATTTGGATGAGAAATTATTAAAATACGGCGGAATGTTTGAATCCGAAATGATGGATCTTAAAGTAAATATTTCTTTAGAAGATGCTTTAGATAATGGTTGGAAAATTTTATCAGAATGTTTTGATAAAGATGAGACGAATTTTAGAAGTGAATTGATCGAGAAGTTTTGGCCTGAAGAAGGTGGCTCGCACACTTCGACATTGCTCAGTGCAAGAAGTCGCAAAGACGCAAAGGGGAATTTAGATTAAGGTTAAGATTGAATGGAGTAAAAATGTAGCCACGAAAGACACGAAAAAAAACACGAAGTAGTATAGAAAAAGGCAACAAAGAAAATTTAAAATGAAAAAGGAAAAAAACCAAGCTGCAAACAATAATAAAAAATATTTTTGTGCAAATTTCGTGTTTTTCGTGGCTGAAAAATAATTTCGTGGTTTTCGTGGCTAAATAAAAATATTATGTCAAAAATTAAATTAACAAAAAACGAATTAAAAAAGCAGAAAGAATCGTTAAAGCGATTTACGAGATATTTACCTACATTAGAATTAAAAAAGCAGCAGTTGTTGATTGAAGTTAGAAATATTCAGAGAAAAGTTCGTAAAATTGAAAACGAAATCAAGAAATTGGAAAGTGATGTTGATAAGTGGGTTGATGTATTTGGTGAAGATGTGGGAATTCAGGATTTATTTGAAGTAAAAGGAATAGATACTGCTACCGATAATGTTGCCGGAATAGATGTTCCGATATTTAATGATATTAAGATCGATATAGAAGAATATGATCTTATGAAGTATCCGTTATGGGTTGATTTTGGTCTGGAAGCCATAAAAAAAATTATTAAATTAAAAACAGAAATTGAAATTTTACATGAACAGCAAGATATTTTGGAAAAGGAATTGAGAATAACTATTCAAAGAATAAATTTATTTGATAAAATAAAAATTCCTGAATCGCGTGAAAATATAAGAAGAATTCGTATATTTTTAGGAGATCAACAGACAGCTGCGGTAGTTAGGGGTAAAATATCAAAGTCAAAATTAGAGAAGAAGAGAATTGCTGAGGCAAATAATGTTGGATAATAAAAATAAAAATTGGATGGAAAGAAGATAATGATTTCTGAAATGTCAAAACTTACGTTATTGGTGATGAAATCAAATATTGATGATACCATTAAAAAATTACGCAAACTCGGTGTGATCCATATTAAGGAGATAAAAAAACCTGTATCTGAAGATATTGATAAATTAAAATCCGATTTAGATAATACAGAATCTGTAATTAATATTCTTACAAGTAGGGAAGAGAAAAAACAGAAAGATAACAAAAAGTCCCAATCAATTATTGAAGATATTATTAATTTAGAAAAAGAGAAAAAAGAATTAGTTACAAAACAAAATGAATTGGAAAAGATCGAGAATTGGTATGAGGATTGGGGAGTAATTTCATTAAAAGATATTGAAGAAATTAAAAAATCAGGTTATAATATCAAATTATTTTCACAACCTGTTTCGTATTTAAAAACAATCGATATTGATAAAATGAAAAATATATTTATTATCAGTAAAGATAAAAATAGTGTGAAATTGGCTCAAATTGGATTTGAAAATAAAGAGGAATTAAATTTAAAACAAATTCATCTTCCTGATTTGGAATATAAACAAACTCAAACTGAAATCAATGAAATAACAAATAGATTAGGGAAAATTGAATCGACTGTTAATGAATATTCTTCATATTTAGACAGCATAAGAGATATCAAAAAGAAATTAGAGAAGAAATTAGAATTTGCGCAAGTTAAATATGGAGTAGGTGATTCGGAATCGATTTATTATTTAAATGGATATTTTCCAACAATTAAAAAAGATAAAGTAAAAAAAGAAGCGGAAAAAAATAGTTGGGGATATGTGTTTGAGAAACCAACTGAAGAAGACAATCCACCGGTATTGATAAAAAATCCAAAATGGATAAGAATAATAGAACCGGTATTTAATTTTATGGGTACTACACCCGGCTATCATGAATATGATATCAGTATTTGGTTTTTATTGTTCTTCAGTTTGTTTTTCGGAATGCTAATTGGTGATGCAGGATATGGGTTGACTTTTTTAGCAATTACATATTTTGCTCGGAGAAAATTTAAAAAAGCACCTTTTGAACCATTTGTATTGATGTATGTGTTGAGTGGTGCAACTATCATTTGGGGAGTGTTAAGTGGTACATATTTTGGTTCTGAAGCAATTGCTCACCTTCCTATATTAAAAGCACTGGTGAATCCAAACATTTCAAGTTTTGCTCTATCGTCTTCCGGGTTTAATGATAATCAGATGTTTATGATAAGTTTATGTTTTATAATAGGAGCGACACACTTGTCAATTGCTCATTTACTTAGAGCAATTAAAAATATAAAATCACTAAAAATGATCTCTCAAATTGGATGGATTGGAATAATTTGGAGTTTATATTTAATTGCAGGTAATCTTGTATTAGGAAAAGAATTTCCTCAAATTGGAATTTATTTATTTACAATAAGTTTTGTTTTAACCTTATTATTTAGTAATGCTGAAAAGGGAATATTGAAAGGATTGGGTGTTACATTAGGTAGTTTGCCACTTGATATTATTAGTGGATTTTCCGATGTAGTATCATATTTAAGATTATTCGCAGTAGGATATGCATCTGTTGTAGTTGCATATAGTTTCAATCAAATGGCGATTGGCAGCGGTATCAATAGTGTAATTTCAGGTGTTATTGCAGCAATAATTCTTCTTTTAGGGCATTCATTAAATATTTTATTAGGGGCAATGGCAATAATAGTTCATGGAGTTAGATTAAATATGTTAGAATTTTCAGGACATTTAAATATGGAATGGTCAGGAATAAAATATAGACCATTTTCAGAGTAAAAGAATAATTATTAATTAAGGAGTAGTAATGGATTTATTTTTTCAGAAAATCGGAGATTTGAACACATCGTTAACATTGGCAGCAATGGGATCTGCGTTAGGAACGGGTGTGGCAGGAATGGCAGCAATAGGAGCTTGGAAGAAAGCATTTATCAATAATAAAGCAGCTCCTTTTATTTTGATCGCGTTCGTGGGGGCACCATTATCTCAAACTATTTATGGCATGATTTTAAGAAATGCAATTCAAAAGGTGCATTGGACAGCAGATACTGTGATTTACGGTATTTTGATTGGAATATTTAGTGGAATTGCGATGGGATTAAGTGCATTTTTTCAAGGAAAAGCTGGAGCAAGAGCATCTGATGCATTAGGTGAAACAGGCAAAGGTTTCGGAAACTATATTATGGTTTTAGGTGTAATTGAAACCGTTGCTCTATTTGTTATGGTTTTTGCAATGACTGCATTACCTGAATAGATGAAACTGAATATAATTAATTTTGCAGTTACAATAATAATTATTATTCTTGTAACTGTGATTTTTGGCAGTAAATATTTTATAGATGTAACTTTGGCCGGAATTGTTAGCTTAATTAATGCTATTTCGGGATATTTTGTTTTTATAAAGTTATCGAAAAAAGAATTCCATAAAATGATGAAATGGATTTTTAAAAGTATAATAGTGAGAATAACATTTATAATATTAACTACATATTTATTAATTCATTTTGATGTTGTGAAACCAATTCCGTTTATTTTAATTTTATTTGTATTCTATCCTCTTCATCAGTTTATCGAAATAAGATATATCAAAAATTGGGTAAAATAAAAAAAGGAATAATTATGAATTTTTCGAGTGCTATAAAAAATTCGTGTATTGAATTAGATTTTAAAGCGGACAAAAAAGATGAAGTATTAAAAGAAATTGCTCGTTTGGCAAAAAATGATCCAATATTAAAAAATGTAAAAGAAAAAACAATTTATAAAGCATTGGCAGATAGGGAAGATGTTGGTTCAACCGGTTTCGGGAATGGAATTGCTATTCCACATTGTACGATTGAAAATATTTCCGATTTTGTTGTCGGCGTATTAGTAATTCCGGATGGAGTTGATTATGATTCTATTGATGGAAAAGAAACGAAAATATTATCATATATAATAGCTCCTAAAGAAAAGAAAAATGAACATATTAGAATTTTATCAAATATTTCAAAAATTTTACAACAATCTGAAAATATAAAAAAAATATTAGAATCAAGTTCATCTGAACAAATAATTAATATTTTTTCTAAAGTGTTAGATAAAGGTAAAGATAAACAAAAAGAGAAAAAATACACAAAATTTACAATAATTATTCAGGATGAAAATTCTTTCTATGATATTTTAGAAATTTTTACTGAAATAAATGATTGCTTTTTATCAATTATAAATGCTGAGAATGCAAGTAAATATTTGTATTCAATGCCACTGTTTTCTCATTTTTGGAATGAAGAAAAAAAAGGATTCAATAGAATTATTTTAGCAATTGTTAATAATACTTTTGCGAATGACACATTAAGAAAATTGAATTTAATAATAGATTCTCTTGATAAAAATACAGGTGTATTGGTTTTATCGCAAGAAATTTCTTATATCAATGGTTCAATAAATTTATAAAATTATGAAAGGGAAATAATGCAGTCATTTTTTGCTAATTTAAATTTGTCATTACCAATATTATTGATAGTTGGAATAGTTGTCTTGATAAGTTTCTATATTGGCAAAAGTATGAAATATATAAGACTACCTTCTCTAATTGGCTATATGATCTTAGGTGTGATCTTTGGCCCTTCATTATTCAATTTATTAAATGAATCAGTGCAAGTATCATTATCATTTATTACGGAAATTGCTTTAGCATTAGTTGCATTAAGTATCGGATTTGAATTAAAATTATCTTCATTAAAAAAATTAGGAAGTGGAATTGTTTGGATAATTTTTGTTGAATCATTCGGAGCATTTATTTTGGTTTTTACAGCTGTTTTTTTATATACAGGAAATTTACCATTGGCTTTGATCTTTGGAGGAATAGCTCCTGCCAGTGCTCCGGCCGGAACGGTCGCAGTTATTCAAGAATACAAAGCAAGGGGATTATTGACAAAATCACTTTATGCAATTGTCGGATTTGATGATGGACTTGGAATAATAATTTTTGGTTTTGCAGCAGCAATCGCCCGTTCGATTTTAATACATCAGACAGGAGTAGATACTGTTAGTTTTTTTGAACTGATCTGGCTTCCATTTAAGGAGATATTAATTAGTTTGGCTATTGGTGGCGGATTTTCGATTATCATAAGTTTATTAGTTAGAAAACTAGAAAATTCTAGTGATATTCTGATAATATTGATTACTTTTATTTTTATATCTGTTGGAATTAGTCACATTTTTCATATTTCAATAATATTAACTAATATGGTGGTGGGAATGATAATTGTAAATACGCAGGGTTTTTCAATTGTGCGTAAAATTAGTGAAAGATTACCTATTTTTATGC
This sequence comes from Fidelibacterota bacterium, assembly GCA_034723415.1. GTDB lineage: Bacteria > Fidelibacterota > Fidelibacteria > Fidelibacterales > Fidelibacteraceae > TCS52. The sequence continues at coordinate 7,906 of JAYEOX010000004.1, forward strand.
CATTACTTTTTATTTTATTTTTTACTTTAGCAGGAGCTAATTTATACATAAAGGCACTTCCATCATTAGGTTTGTTAGGAATTATATATGTTTTCGCGAGAGCGAGTGGTAAGTTTTTTGGTTCTAAACTTGGTGCTATAATTGGAAAAGCAAATGAAAATATTAGGAAATATGTTGGTTTGGGAATATTATCACAAGCCGGTGTTGCAATTGGTTTAGCTATTATGGTAAAACAAGAATTCAAAGGATTAGGAAATGTGATCAATACTCAAGGAATTACAACCGGTGATAATTTAGGAGCTATAGTAATTACAACTGTTACTGCAACTTGTATATTTTTTGAGATCATTGGCCCAATTTTAACAAAATACGCTCTGACGAAAGCAGGTGAAATTAACAAATCAAGATAATTATTTTAATTTTCAAAGTTCTAATTATTATTTACAGTTTTACGGAATACTTATTCATAAATAAAAAAATAAAATGTATATTGTTTTATTGAATGAATTTTTGTAAAATTATAACTATGGAAGAGATATTAAATGTTACATAACTTTAAAATATATTTTAGGAATGATCAATGAAAAGTAATAGACGACACTCAAGAGAATTATGTTTGCAAGTATTATATTCATATATAATGACTTCGGATCCGATTAACCAAATTATTACTAATATTAAGAATATTGATTTAGAGGCAGCAACTGAATATGATGAAGATTTATTAGAAATGTTGGTTATTAAAACGATTAAAAATATGGAAATGATTGATGATAAAATTAAACAGAGAGCAAAAAACTGGAATTTTGATAGAATAGCATTGATAGATAAATTAATATTAAGGCAGTCAATTGCGGAATTATTATTTTGTGATGATGTTCCACCAAGAGTTACGATCTCTGAAGCAATTGAATTAGGGAAAAATTATTCTACAGATGATAGTCATATATTTATCAATGGGATGCTTGACAGAATTTATCATGATTTTATTGAAGAAGGTAAATTGTTGCCAAGAATTGATTCAGAAGAAAAAAAAGAAGAAAAAGAATAAAATAATTGAAAAATATTTGATAAGGATAGTTTATGTTTAGTAATTTATTAAAAAAAATGTTTGGCACAAGTTCTGAGAGATATTTAAAGAATATTGAACATTATGTTGATGAAATAAATAGTAATTATGAAAAAATTGTTGATTGGACTCAAGACGATCTAAAAAATCGTACGGAAGAAATGATAGAATATATTGATAATAAAAGGGAAAAAGCAAGGAATAAAGCTGAGACAGAAAATTTAGAACCGGAAAAGATAGATAGTGAGATATATAAAGCTGAACAATCTGCTTTAGATGAGTTAATGGTTGAAGCATTTGCAATGGTAAAAACAACTTGTAAACAATTACTTGGTAAAGAATTTATGGTTGTTGGAAACAAGATGAAATGGGAAATGGTTCCATTTGATGTTCAATTATTGGGAGCAGTGGTTTTGCACAGAGGAGATATTGCAGAAATGAAAACCGGCGAAGGTAAAACACTGGTTGCAACGATGCCAATATTTCTCAATGCTTTAACTAAAAGGGGAGTACATTTAGTAACTGTAAATGATTATCTCGCAGAACGAGATGCAGAATGGATGGGATTAATTTATAAATATTTAGGTTTAACGGTTGGGAAAATTCTTAACACTATGCCAAATGAATTAAGAAAAGAAAATTATAATTGTGATATTATATATGGAACAAATAACGAATTCGGTTTTGATTATTTGCGTGATAATATGTCTGTTGATTTAGAGGATACAGTTCAACGTGATTATTCTTATGCTATTGTTGATGAAGTCGATTCTGTGCTTATTGACGAAGCGAGAACACCATTAATTATTTCCGGTCCGGTTAAATCAAATACAAATGAATTGTTTAAAAAACTTAATCCGACAATAAAAGGTTTAGTTAGAGCACAGCAAAGATTAGTATCTAAAATTCTTACCGAGTTTGAAGATATGGATGAGAGTTCAGATGCGATCGAACGTGGAACAAAATTATTAGTTGCTCATAAAGGGTTGCCCAAAAATAAAAGATTAATGAAAAAATTACAAGAACCGGGAATGCAGAAACTTTTATTTGATACTGAATCTTTTTACATACAAGAGAAAAAAATAGAACAGATTGAAGAGGAACTCTATTATTCAATTGACGAAAAAAATAATATAATAGATATTTCCGATAAGGGGCGGAATTTGCTTTCACCGAATGATCCCAACCAATTTATTATTCCTGATATCGGAGATGAATTTGCACAAATAGATGAACAAAATGATCTTTCACATAAGGAAAAGGAAGAGAAAAAGAATGAAATTCAACGCCTTCACAGTAAAAGAAGTGAAACAATTCATAATTTACAACAATTATTAAGAGCATATTCGCTTCATGAAAAAGATGTAGATTATGTAGTAAAAGAAGGAAAGGTTTTAATTGTTGATGAATTTACAGGCAGGATACTTCCTGGAAGGCGTTATAGTGAAGGTTTGCACCAAGCAATTGAAGCAAAAGAAAATGTAAAAATTGCAGGTCGAAATCAAACATTAGCTACAATTACATTACAAAATTATTTTCGTATGTATGATAAACTTGCGGGAATGACTGGAACAGCTATAACAGAAGCAGATGAATTTCAGGATATTTACAAATTAGAAGTTGTAACTGTTCCAACAAATAAACCATGTATAAGAGATGATAAGGAAGATCTTATCTACAAAACAAAAAGAGAAAAATATGCAGCAATAATTGATGAAATTTCTAAATGTCATAAGAATGGACAGCCAGTATTAGTAGGAACAATCACAGTTGATGTTTCGGAAACAATAAGTAGAATTCTCAAGAGAACAAAAATACCACATAATGTATTGAATGCAAAACAACATCAACGAGAAGCAGAAATAGTTTTACGGGCAGGGAATCCCGGAGCAGTAACAATTGCTACGAATATGGCAGGAAGAGGAACAGATATAAAAATAACAGATGAAGTAAAAAATGTTGGTGGTTTAAAAATAATTGGAACTGAACGACATGAATCAAGAAGAATTGATCTTCAACTAAAAGGGCGTGCAGGAAGACAAGGAGATCCTGGCGAATCAGAATTTTTCTTATCACTTGAAGATAATTTAATGCGTCTATTTGGTAGTGAAAGAGTAAGTAATATTATGGATAGAATAGGAATTGGTACTGGTGAAGTTATTACTCATTCAATGATTTCAAGATCAATTGAAAAAGCACAAAAAAAAGTTGAAGAGCGAAATTTTGGAATTAGAAAACATTTGTTGGAATATGATGATGTGATGAATCAACAAAGAGAAGTTATATATGACAGGCGGAATTATGCATTACACGGAGGTAATTTACAGGAAGAAATAGATACAATGATCAATGAATATATTGATGATATTGTTATGCAATTTACAGATAATCCTGAAATAGAATATTGGAATTGGGAAGCGTTGAGGCAAGAAACGATAAATGTGTTAATGACAGATATTCATCCTGACGAGTTTGATAATGAAATTAATAGAGAATTATTAAAGAAAAAATTAATTGAAAAGACAAAAAATACATATGAAAGGAAAAATGAAATTATTCCATCTGAAATAATGAGGCAGTTGGAGAAATGGGCATATTTAAGAACCATTGATAAATTATGGAAAGAACATCTTTTTGAATTAGATCAAGTAAAAGAGGGTATTGGTTTACAAGCTTATGGGCAAAAGGATCCATTAATTGCATATAAATCTGAAGCATTTCGATTGTTTAAAGAATTATTAGATAGGATTAATCACGACTCTTTACAACTAATGTTTAGAACTGAGATAAGAACTGAGGAAAAACCGAAAACCAGTCAAAGTAAAAGAATGTCAACTCAACATGCAGCTTCAACAAATATGGGTTTTCAAAATGCCGGTCAAAATGATTCAAACAGCTCTGATAAAAAGAAAAAACAACCTTATGTAAGAAAAACAAAGAAAATTGGTAGAAATGATCCTTGTCCATGCGGAAGTGGGAAAAAATATAAAAATTGTTGTGGAAAAAGATAGAAAAAATATTTGTCACCGAATACACCGAAAAAACACTTAAGAAATTTTTTGGTATGAAACAGAGAACGAAGAAAAAAAGCTGAGCAAATGTATAATTTAGGAATTGATTAGATTATTGTGATGTTTGTGTAAAACGGACATGATTTCTAAATAAACTTGCAGATTATTAAAAATTAGTTATATACAGATAAAATTTATGAACTTTTCAAATGCAATAGTAAGGCAATCCGGAATAAATTTTGCTGATGGAATTACTACCCAATTGCAAAAACCCGATTATAAAAAAGCATTATTCCAACATGACAATTATTGTAAAATTTTAGAAAAGTGTGGATTAAAATTAATTATTCTTAAACCTGATTTGAGATACCCTGATGGAGAATTTGTTGAAGATACAGCAATTATAGCCGAAAAAATGGCAATAATAACTCGGCCGGGAGATATGAAACGAAGAAATGAAACAAAAGAAATAAAATCAATTTTATCGAATTATAAAAAAATTGAGCAAATTATTTATCCCGGTACAGTTGATGGTGGTGATATTTTACAAGTAGAAGATCACTTTTATATCGGTCACTCTGATAGAACAAATTTAGATGGAATTGACCAATTAAGATCATCGTTTTCCAAATATGGTTATACTTCATCAGTTGTCCAAGTTGATAAAATTTTACATTTGAAGTCAGGTGTAAATTATTTAGGTAACGGAGTCATAATTATCCAAGAAAAGTTGGTTGATTTGCCCATTTTCAATTCTTATAAAAAAGTAATTGTATCTGAAAACGAGAATTATTCGGCTAATTGTCTAAATATTAATGGGAAAATACTGATTCCAAAAGGATATCATAACACAAAAAATAAATTACTAAGTATGAATTTCGAAATTATAGAATTGGAAATGAGTGAATTTATGAAAATGGATGGCGGCTTAACTTGTTTGTCACTTAGATTTTAAA
>JAYEOX010000004.1:13041-26805 GCA_034723415.1 Fidelibacterota bacterium
ATTCCAAAAGGATATCATAACACAAAAAATAAATTACTAAGTATGAATTTCGAAATTATAGAATTGGAAATGAGTGAATTTATGAAAATGGATGGCGGCTTAACTTGTTTGTCACTTAGATTTTAAATAAATAATCGGATAATAAATAATATACTTTATATAAATTGTATAATCATTATTAAACAAAGAATAATAATTTTGTAATAAAGTGTAGAATTAGTGATTTAGTATGATGAAGTGATATAATCTTCTAAAATATTTTTTCTTTTAATTATTAAATATAATATTGCTTTTAACAGATCGCCAATTGAAACAATACCAAATAATTTACCGTTTTCCACTACTGGAATATGACGAATTTTATGTTTATTCATTTGATCCATTACTGTATCTATTTTACAATTTAATTTTGTTGTAATGAGATCTTTCTTTTTTGTCATATGATCTGAAACTTTCATACTTACTTCATTTTTAGTTTTACTACAATTTTTGTAATGTAATATACGAAGAATATCTCTTTCAGTAATAATTCCATATACTTCTTCATTTTTTAAGACCATAATAGAACCAATATTATATCTGTTCATAATTTCTATTGCGTTACAAATTTCATCATCAGGTTCGATTGTAAATACTTTGGCACCTTTTTTCTTTAGAATATCTTTAACTTCCATCTTTATCCTCCTAATTTAATTTATTTTTAATATTTAAAAATGTTACTTAAATCTTTGGTATTATATTTATTATTATAAAAATTTAATAAATTTGTCTGAATAAATTTAAAAGCTTTTTGAACATTTATTTTTGCTTTTTCACTTAATTCTTTTTGAAATTCCCATTTATATCCTTTGATTTGTAGCAGATAAGTGATCGGTGGTTGTTTTTTAATTTCAGAGCATAAATTAAGAATAAATCCGGGAGAAACTGCATGCATTGTAAAGTTTACTTCAGAATTTGGTTTCACTAAATCAATATCAAAATCAGAAATACTTTTTTCTTGCGTAGCATCAGCAAAGATAACTAAATCAAAAGATGAAATATTATCTGCATCTTCAATATTAAGTTGATAATTTGAATCAAAATTAATATTGTGCCAATCTTTCATTTTTACCCAATCATTTAATTGTTCTGTAAATGCAATTCCAACTCCATCATCTTGGCGTCCCGGATTGCCATAACCGTAAAAAAGTATTTTAGGTAAATTATTCATCATTTTTTGTTTTTATATCTAACAAATTATTGTTTGAATCATAAAGTTTGATTTGCAATGGTAATTTACCGATCGCGTGAGTTGCACAACTCAAACATGGATCATAAGCACGAATACCAACTTCAACTGCATTCAACATTCCTTCGGTAATTTCTTTTTTACCTGAAATGAATTGTTTGACTGCACTTTCTACAGCGAGATTCATGGGAATATTGTTATTTGTAGTTGAAACAATCAAATTAGCCATTGTAATTTGGTCATCTTTGTTGATTTTATAATGATGAAATAGTGTTCCTCTGGGTGCTTCCAATACTCCGACACCTTCATTTCCTTTTTTACCTTTTGTAACTAATTCACCTTTCATTAAATCAGGATCATTTAGTAGTTCTTTCATCATTTCTGCACAGTGAAGAATTTCAATCAAACGAGCCCAATGATAATGCATTGACATGTTGTTAGGTTTACCATCAGTATATGCTTGAAATATTTCAAATTCTTTTTGCGCCAATGGGGATGGAATAAAATCAGCAGTATTCAATCGAGCTAAAGGACCAACTCTGTACCAACCGTTTTTAGGTCCGTATTTTTTCAAATAAGGAAATTTCATGTAGCTCCAACTTCGAACTTCTTCTGCAATATGTTCTAAATAATTTTGTGTGTCAACATCATTTAAGATTTTATTACCTTTAGAATCAATAGCTCTTAAAACACCGTGATAGAGATCTAATGCACCGTCTTTTCGTACCATACTGAGATGTTTAGAAGGATATGCTGCAAAGTTATCAATGATATCTTTATGGTCTTTGTGATAGTTTTTGAAAAATTCAAGTCCACCAAGCGACCATTCGATCATCTTTTCAATATTCATCGGATCATGACCGTTGATCAGTGATATTTTTTCATGAACTTCAAGATGTCTGTTTATTCCACCGGGAATTGCACCTGTTCCGTGAATTTTTTTACCGGCTGTAACTTTGATAATTTCTTGCCCAAATTTACGCATCATTACCGCCTGTACTGCTAATTCTTTGTGCATTTTTGCAATACCAATTACATTTCTAATGGCAGGATCACCATCAATTCCAAATAACAAATCCGGTGAAGCAAGATGGAAAAAATGTAAAACATGAGATTGGAAAACCTGTCCAAAATGCATTAAGCGTCTCATCTTTTCACCGGTTGGTGTCAATCCATCGCCAGTTCCGGCTCCGACTATAACATCCATTGCTTTTGCTGCTGCTAAGTGATGGCTGACCGGACATATTCCACATAATCTTTGCACAGTAACTGGTGCTTCCCAATAAGGTCTCCCCTGAATGAATTTCTCAAATCCACGGAATTCTACAATATGTAATCTACTCCGTTTGAAATTATTATTATCATCTAAATGTATTGTTACTTTTCCATGACCTTCAACTCGTGTTACCGGCTCAATTGTAATTTTTTTACCCATGCTCACCTCTTATTAATCAAATTTATATGTTTTATATTCAGGATCAATTTCTTTTCCATTCAAAAGGGCAACAAGTGTGTCCCAGATTAAATCAGCTCTTGGTGCACACCCCGGAAGAAAGTAATCTATTTTAACTACTTCATGACAAGGATAAACTTTATCTAAAATCATTGGCAATTCTTCATCATTTGGAATAATGTTATCTTTATTAATCGTTGATGGTGAATCTTGGTAAGCTTCTTTTAAACAGCTTTCGATACTGTCTTTATTATTTCTCATTGCCGGTAAGCCACCCATAATTGCACATTCACCAAGTGAAATTAGAATTTTACAATTTTTACGGAATTCTTTTAAAATATGATAATTTTCAGAATTTGCTACTCCACCTTCAATTATTCCGATGTCACATTTTTTTGTAAATGTCTTTATATCGTCAATTGGAGATTTATTAAAATCAACCAAATCAACTAATTGCAATATTCTATCATCAATATCTAATAAAGACATATGACATCCAAAACATCCGGCAAGTGATGTAGTTGCTATGATTGGTTTACTCATGATTGAATCTCCTTAAGTTTCTCTATATCACTACCGATTGGCTTGTTATCATATTTGCGAGATCCGATAGGATCGATAAAACCGCGTTCTTTTTTCAGAATAGCACCTACAGGACAGATGTCCATTGCTTCTTGAGCTTTTTCATCTGAAATATTTTTTGCCAATTCATTATCGATACTGATCATAATTTCTTTACCTCTATTTTTAAATGCAAAAAGGTCTTTTCCGTCTTCAGTTTTTATACCACGAGCACATCTTTTACATTTTATACATCTATTATGATCTATCATTAATTTCGGATTTGAAGCATCAATATCCCTTTTTGAAAATGAATATGGAAATCGTGGAACATCCATTTTAAATCTGTATGCAAGTGCCTGAAGTTCACAATTGCCGCTTTTTTCGCAAGCCGGACAGAAGTGATTTCCTGTTACAAACATTGTTTCAATAATGATCTTTCTTAATTCATTCATTTCTTTTGTATCATTTTCAATTTTCATTTCAGGTCTGACTGTTGTGGTGCAAGCAGTCATTGGACGACCATTAACTTTAACACTGCAAATTCTACAAGATGCTTGTGGTTTTAAACCTTCATAATTACATAGTGTCGGAATGAAAATTCCATTATTATTTGCTACTTCAAGTATTGTTTGACCATGTTTTGCATCTAATTCTTTACCATCAATTATAATTTTAAATTTATTTTTCATATTTATACCTCAATATTTGGTTTTCTGCCGGTTGCATTACAATATTCTTTAATTGCAGATTTAATGTCAAAAGTTGGGATTATATCTGAATCTTCAAGAATTTTGCTTTCATAGAGTTCTGGAAAATTTTTCAATGTTGTTACAATTGGATTAAAAGAAGTTTGGCCTAAACCACATCGATTCATTTTCATCACTTTCTCCCATTCTAACATATTATCTAAATCAGCTTGAACACCTTTGCCATCAATAACTTTTTGTAAGGTATTTCTATATATTACAATTAAATTTCTACACGGTACACAAGATCCGCAAGATTCCCCAATGAAAAAATTTGTATAATTTAAAACAATGTCTTTTAACAAATCGCGTTTATTTCCGATTATAACTATTGAGCCACCGGTACCAAGATCTGAATAACGAATTTGTTTTTCAAATTCATCAGGTGGAATACAATTTCCAGAAGGTCCGCCTACTTGCACTGCTTGAACATCGTTTGCTCCAACCAAGTGAAGCATTTTATTAACTGTAATTCCCCATTCTACTTCATATATACCGGGTTTTTCACAGTCACCTGAAATACTTAATAATTTGGTTCCACGGGATTCTTCTGTCCCCATTTTTTTAAACCAATAATTACCTTTATTTAATATTTTTACAACAGAGCAAAGTGTTTCTACATTATTTATTACGGTAGGTTTATCTAAATATCCCTTTACAGCAGGGAATGGGGGTTTGTATCGAGGTTCACCTCTATTACCTTCAGTTGACTCAAGTAATGCTGTTTCTTCACCACATACATAAGCACCTCCACCTAATTGAATTCTTATATCAAAGTTAAACCCCTCTTGTCCTAGAATATTTTTACCAAGTAAATTTCTTCTACGCATTTTATCAAGCACATCTTCTAAATATTTTTTTAAGTACTTATATTCATGACGGAGATAAAGTATCCCTTCATCAGAATTAATTGCATATCCACAAGTAGCCATTCCTTCAAACATTAATTCAGGTTTTTCAGTTAGTATTACTCGATCTTTAAAAGTTCCGGGTTCTCCTTCGTCTGCATTACAAAATATGTATCTTTTACCTTCCGGTGTTTTTGCTGTAAATTTCCATTTTAGATCTGTTGGGAATCCCGCTCCACCACTCCCACGAAGTTCAGAATTTTCTATTTCATTAATTACTTCATCTCTCTCTTGTTCAATTATTTTCATCAATGCCGACCCGGGTATATAATCGTCAGATAAAATTGCTTTTTTTATATGAATATTGTTATTAACCATTGATTGAATAAGTTTAGAACTGTTTTTTCCATCGCCAAGATTTGCTTTCATTAGATCATTAGTATTTTTACCATCTTTAATATTTTTAACGATCTCTTTTACTTTTCCAGGTGTAAGATTTGTAAAATATTTATTATTGATGAGAGCTGCAGGTTCTTGGTCACTCATTCCAATGCAAGAAGTGTCGAAAAGTCCAATAATCCCATCATTTGTTACCGAATTAAATTTTATTCCAATTTCTTTTTCAAAAGCTTCTGCTACTTCTTTTCGACCGGACATATATGCCGAAACACTATCGTTCAAATAAATAGTATATTTACCGGTGGATTTTAGTGTGAGAAAATGATAAAAAGAGATTATTTCCAATATATGCACTTTGGGTAAGTCCAATTTATCAACTAAAATATCAACCGCTTCATCGGGTATACAATTGAATTTTTCTTGAATATTAAGTAACATATCCAAGAGGCGTTTTTTATCAGATGTGTGTTGTATAATAATATTATTTATAGTTTTTTCCATATTATTTATCTCCTACTTAAGATAATTTATTTTCATTTAAAAAATTAAACCAGTTTTTCATTCCGTCACCGGTTTTTGAAGATAATTCAAGAATTTTCATTTTAGGATTGACTTTTTTTATGTTTTCTTTTAATTGTTTTATATCTATATCTAAATAAGGTATTAGATCTGTTTTGCTAATAATACAAACAGAAGAATTTTGAAAAGCGAGAGGATATTTTAATGGCTTATCTTCACCTTCGGTAGTACTTAAAACAACTACATTGAAATGAGCACCAACATCAAATTCTGCAGGACAAACAAGATTTCCAATATTTTCTACAAAGAGAATATCTATATCATTTAAATCAATTTCTTCTAAAGCTGATTTGATCCAACCGGATTCAAGATGACAGTCACCGCCAAAAGGACCTGTATTAATTTGATATGATATCATCCCTGCATTAGCAATTCTTTGAGCATCTAAAGTGGTCTCTATATCACCTTCGATTACAGCTAATTTTCCATCATAATTTTTTGCAGTATTTTCTAATAATGTGGTTTTCCCTGATCCCGGCGAACTCATTAGATTAATAAATAGAACGCCCTTTTCTTTTAAAATATTTCTTAATTCCATAGCCATTTTGTCGTTAGTGGCCAAAATCTTTTTCATTACTTTGATTTCTTTTTCTTGCATGTTATTTCATCCTCCTAAATAATAGAATTTTGATATTAGTTTACTCTGTATTATATATTTGTAACCTGTTCTATTAAAAAAATATATCCCCATTCTAGAGTGTAAATTTATCATTTATTTATTATTTAGTCAAGGAAAAATGATAAATAAAAATAGTTAATTTTCATAATTGACCGTAGTATTTTGCAAATCGTTATGTTAATTTAAGTTGTCGATATTAACATTATTAATATCATCATTAGAAATCACATAATCCTCAGATGAGTAGTCTAAAATGGTGATTGGGAAACGAAGCTAAGTTCGTAAACTTTGTTATAATTTTAATTTAGATCATTATTTATTTACAAAAAAATTCTTGAATTCCATTTTTTACAGCAGTTGAAATTTCATTGCCATATTTCATTAACTTTGGTTGAATTCCAATATAAATTATTTCCAATTTTTTATAGTTAAGTAAGTATTTTTCAATCAAACTAATGGAAAAAGTGTGTGTACTAAAATCAAAATTGTCAATTTTTTCAGATTCAATTAATGATATTGTTCCCGGCTCTTTGTTAGATTCGGTACTGTCAATAAAAATAACTATTTTTGGATCATGATCAAGTATTTGTTGTAAATGATTTTCGGGGTTTTTACCGGCATTTATAAAAGTGGAATCAGAATAACCCGTAATTTTCTCTAATTCTTCAAGCAATATCAGACCGGCGGCATCATCACCACGATCAGGATTTCCCAATCCAACAAAAACAATTTCTTTTTTATTATATTTTAAAAGTAATTTATCAAGAGTACTAAAATTCATCCGAAACTACGATTTTATAACGGCATTTAGGGCACACTTCTTTTATTTGATCTTCTCTTCGTATCTTATCTTTTGGTTTTGATGGATCAACATCAAAAAATTGAGCTTGCGTTTCCAATAAGAAATTAGGATGTGCATAAGCTTTTGCTCCTAATTTATCCTTTATCCATTTAAGATGATCACGACATCCAATAACTTCACCGCATATTTCGCAGAGAACGATTTCTTTTTCAACTGTATCTACAGTGTCAGGATCATTGAGGTCGGTTGTGAAGTGTGAATATTCTGTTGTGCATGTAATACCTTTTTCTGTAGTACAATGTTCTTCACATTGTCCACATTGAATACAAGATGTGTAGTTTACTCTTAAAACACGTTTTAAATTTTCCTTATCGTCAGTCATTTCGATAGCAGTTGCCGGACAAATTTGAACACAGGCACCGCAACCGATACATTCTGTTTCATCAAATCTTGGAAAACCACGATAATGTTTTGATATTTTAAATGGCTCTTTTGGGAATTTAGTAGTATAAGGTGCTGTAAAAAAAGAGGTTAAAGCTTCTTTTATCTCTCGTAATTTTGGTAAATACATTCTTTACTCCATTTATAAAAAGTATTAATCTTTATTTTCGTTATCTTCTGCATATTGATCAACAACTGTTTTTTCGTCTAATTTGATATTGCTACGGTGAGCCGCATGTGAAATGGCGTGAGCTGCAGTAGGAGAAGCGAGGAAAATGAATATTATTCCTAAAATTGCCTTAAATCCAAAATTATTGAATCCTTGAAGAATAAATATTCCAAGTAAAATTCCACCTGTACCAAAAGTAACACTTTTTGTAGCTGCTTGTAAACGATTATAAACATCCGGAAGTCGAATTAATCCTAATACACCAAAAAAGTCAAATGCAATACCAATATATATCAAGCCATATCCAATTATTTCTCTAATCATCAAGATGCCTCCTTTCTAATATTTTTGCGAATGCAAGTGAAGCAATAAAACTTAATAATCCCCAAATAAGTGCGATATCCATATAAAATGATTCATCATAGAATAATCCAATAATTGCAAGTAATCCGACGATCAATATACCGAAAATGTCAATAGCTACAATTCTGTCTGCAGAGGAAGGACCAAAAATCACTCGATATAAAACAAACAGAGAAGCAAATAGGATTACATTAATTAATTTAAATATGATTTCACCTTCGTATACAGAGAAATTAAGATATGCTAATATGCCTAAAATAATTATTCCAAGTATCCAACGAAATATTTTCATTCGAATACCTCCATTAAGATTTTTTCAAATCGATTACCAATGTCTTTTGTATTGTCTTCTATTTTTTTTGAATGTACATCAATACAATGAATATACAATTCTTGTTTTTCTGGATTGATATCTACAGTTAATGTTCCGGGAGTAAGTGTTATTGAATTTGCAAGAATGGTCATTGCTGATTCTTTTGTAAGCTTAGTTTTTATTTTAACAATACCGGGATTGATCGGTACTTTGGGATGCACAACTAAATAGGCAACATGAACATTTGCTTTAATAATTTCCCAAGTGAATTTAACAATATACAAAAGCGAATATCCAATCCTTTTAAAAATATGTTTTCTTTTTTCTGTTGTTATCAAAAAATGTCCGGCTACTAAGGATACAAAAATAGCGACAATAGTACCAAGTATTACCTCTTGTAAATCTGTAATATCAGTAAGCATAAACCAAATAAGTAATGATAAGAAAAAGACAGCTATTCTACTTCTATTTTTTAAAGACATCTCTACCTCCCCAAAACCATTTGTATATAATTGGTTTTATTCATAATGACCGACATAATCGGATCTAGTGTGAATTCTCGTATTCCAGGAATGATTAATAGACTAGTGGCCAAACACAGAAAAGCTATAGTGATCATCGCCACGTTCATTCCCCAACCGATTCGATGACGTAGTTTATTGATCATGCGCTCTGCCCTGAAACCATATCGTTGTACTTTCATAAACGACGCCAACGTCAAAATGCTGCCTAAAACCGCTACAAAAGCAAAAATAGGTTTATCCGCTTGTACGGCCGCTATTATAATAACAATTTTGCTAAAAAAGCCGTTAAACGGAGGAATGCCTGCTATGGAAAGAGATGCTACCATCGATGTTTGAGATGCTACCGGCATAATTTTCGTAAGGTTTCCCATTCTTTTTAGGTTGCGTGTACCCAGCCCCATTTCAACTGCACCGGCATTGTAAAACAACAAGCTCTTAAAAAGGGCATGGTTTAAAAGGTGATATACAGCACCAATAATACCCAGTGGTGTAGCTATTCCCATTGCCAAAACGATATATCCAATCTGACTGATACTGTGATATGCTAGGAGCCTTTTCATATCCCATTGTGCCAGAGCAAGCAAAACACCGATGATTATAGAAACCGCTCCAAGGATTAACAATATTTTTAAAAATAATTCCGGAGCACCGAGTATGTTATAAACGATTCTAATCAAAACATAAATTCCGAGCGCTTTAATCAACACACCGGAGAGCATTGCCGAAATTGGCGCTGGAGCCGATGAATGAGCATCCGGTAACCAAGTATGAAATGGAATGATAGCAGCTTTTAAACCAAATCCCATGAGAAATATTCCGCTTACTAAATAGACGATTTTAGTATTGATATGTGGAATTTGTTCGGCGATTTTTGCTAATGTAAGTGTAGAAGTTGCAGAATAGGTAATGGCAATTCCTACTAATATAAAAGTGGAAGAAACAATTCCCATGATAGCATATTTAAAAGATGCTTCAAATTCTTCTGCTTTTCCTCCGTAAGCAACAAGAGCATAAGTGGATAGTAATGCTATTTCCATAAAAACGAATAGATTAAAAAGATCACCTGTGATAATAACGCCATTCATTCCAGTTACCATGAACATAAATAAAGCATAATATTTCCAATTTGTAGAAATATTACGAATATATTGTCTCGAGTAAATAATCGAAGTAAGCGAGATCAACCCAACGATTATTAACATAAAAATAGTAAGTGAATCTTGTACTAAATTTATTCCAATTGGCGCATCCCAATTTCCAATTTTATAAACAATTACTTCTTGATTTTGTGTAAAGAAATTATAAATTGCTCCCAATAGGAGTAATAGTGCCGAAAATATTGATAATCCGTTAGCAAAATTATCTTTTTTGCCGGCTACAATTGCAATCAAAAAGGCAGTCAATAAAGGAATAATAATAAAAAATGGTAAGATCATCCTGATAGCTTCCTTATTTTTGTTATGTCATAAGTTTTATATTTTTGAAATAATTTTAATGCTAATGCAACAAGTAGGGCAGTGGTTCCTAATTCAATTACGATTGAGGTAAGAACTAATGCTTGCGGAAGTGGATCAACCATTGGCATTGCTTCTACGCCTTTTCTCAATATTGGAAAGATACTTCCATTCCTATAGGCAAATAAAATTAGTAATAAATTCGCAGCATATCCCATAATTGAGGCAGAAAGGATTATTTTGATCAAGTCCCGTTTAGTTAAAATTCCATATAATCCCACCAAAAGTAGTATAAAACATAGTAAATATAGAATCATAATGATTCTCCTTCATCTAATTTTAAACCGGCTAATACCCAAACAACAAGAAACAATGACATTGCAACTTTTATTCCAATTATTATATTTAATATCGGTATAGTTCCTGCGCTAAATAACCTGAATAATTCTCCATGAGAAATAAAATTGAATAAAAATGCAGTCCCAATTAAAAATCCAAGAATCCCCAATACAAGAAATAAAGTTGCACTTATTGATTCTAATTTTTCTAAAAAATTAATATTTAACCAATTATTTGTGAATTCTCTACCAAAAGCGATCATTACATTTAATAATGCTAAAGCGATAATAACTCCACCGGCAAATCCACCACCCGGAGTCAAATGACCATGAAAAATGATATAACATCCGTATAGAATTATTGTTGGAACTGTGATCCGCGTAATGGTTTTCACAATAATAGTCATTCCAGATTTATTGTCCATTGAAGATCTCCTATCTATGTGATTTTGATTTAATTCTTAAAATTGTCAAGGCACCAAGAATTGCTGTAAACAATACAGTTATTTCACCAAGCGTATCATAAGCTCTATAGTCCAAAATAATTGATGTAACTAAATTTGCGGCTCCTGTATCTGAAGCTCCGTTATTTAAATAATATTGTGCTGTATTCATAAGTGGCTTACCAAATTGAGGAAGCAAGTTTAATATTGGAGCAGTTAAATATAAAATCGCAAGTAGAGTGATTATTGTAATTCCAATTAGTATTTTATTTACTTTTGACGGTTCTTCTTGATGATAATCCTTTTTTACAAATGCTCTAACCATAATGATTAAAGCAAATATTTCAAATAAGAATTGAACAATTGCCAAATCCGGTGCTTGCAAAAAGACAAATGAAATGGAGACACCAAGTCCAACTACGCCAACAGCAATTACTGCTGAGAGAATATCTTTAATTTCCAACGCAACTATTGATCCGATTATCATAAAACCCAATATAAAAGTAAGCCATGTCTCTATAGGCATTTATTCCTCCATTATTTTAAATTAACAATAAAAATATAAGTAAACCGACAACAATATATAATAAATAGAGTTGCAATTGTCCGGGATGTGCTTTTTGTAATAATTTTGCTGTAGAAATTGTAAATTTTGTACTAATATTATAAATATCGAAATATTTTTTTTCTGCCCAATTATACAATGTATTTAATGGTTTCATATCCTTTACTTCATTATAAAATTCTGTTCCAAGTATTCTAAATCTTTCTTCTGCATCCATTCCACCGAGATAATTTTCGTCTAATTTTATTTTTCTTGTGAATAAATAGATGATAATTCCGGTAATGAAAGCTAATCCGAATAAAATGATCATTAATTGTGGATCATAAGTTCCGATAAACTGTGGATTACTAAGTCCAGAATCTTGTAATGCAGGTAAAATGAAATTATTTAGCGGAATTTTTACCGCCCAAATTCCAAAGATAATACAAAGTGAAGAGAGCAATCCGGTTGCAATAATTTGATTGACAGGTGCTTTTTTAATTGTGGAGAATTTTTTCTGATATTTCCCAAGATATATAGCGTGAATGAATTTCATAAAACTTGCAAGAGTTAAAGCAGAACCAAAGATAGCAAGAATCAAACAAATTAACATCCAAATTTGATACCCTGCTGACAATGTTGCTGTTTTTTCAATTATTCCTTGATAGATCATCCATTTGGAGAAAAACCCATTAAAAGGCGGAATACCTGAAATGGATAATGCACCAATTAGAGCCATAATGAAAGTAAATGGCATCATTTTACCCAATCCACCAAGTTCATCTAATTCATTTGTTCCTGTGTGTTTTTCTACCGATCCCAGTGTAAGAAATAGATTTGATTTATAAATTGTATGGTTTATCATGTGAAATAATCCGCCTGCGAAAGCAAGAACACTTCCACTTCCAATTCCCATTATCATATATCCAACTTGACTGACTGCATGATATCCAAGCAATTTTCTTCCGTTATGTTGTATCATTGCCATCATTACAGCAATAATTACAGTAATTGCACCTAAAGTTACTATAATCAAATTTATTAAAATATCTACTTCAAAAATAGTTGTAAACATTCTTGCTAATAGATAAATTCCGAGTAATTTGTCAAGTGAAGCCGGTAGAAATGCTACACTTTCCACAGGGGAATCTTTGCTATAATCCGGCACCCAAGTATGAAATGGAAATCCACCTGCTTTAGAAAATGAAGCAATTAAAAATAAGAAAAATGCCGTATAAGATAATCCATTAACAAGTGGAATATTTGTGGATAATAATGACCAAGAATTTCCTGAATTTAAAAACCAAACAAGAGCTAATCCCATAATTAGAAAAGCATCACTACCACCGATAATTAAAAATGTTTTTTTTGCGGTTTTAGGAGTATCTTTTGTCTTTCCAAGCAGACTAAATAGGTATAAAGTTAATCCAGACATACCCCAGAAAATTAAAAAACTAAAAGAATTTTCACTTAAGACCACTCCGTTACTAAAAGCTAATGTTAAAGGATACAATGTGAAAAACTGTTTCTCAATGTTTTTTTCTACACCTTTTAATGAAAAGATCAGAATGATGAATGAGAGTAATTGTATTCCAGCTAAAGCGAAGTAAGACATTTTATCAAGAGAGAAGATAGTGTTTTAAAAAAGTGTAAATGTTTCATTATTTGCATTGAAGAGGTTTATAGTAATTATAGAAGTCGCAACTAAAGTCGCAAAAACAAGAATTTTTCTGATAATTGTAGGTAAGAAGATATTCAGAAATGAAATAGCAAGTGGAATTAAAATTAATAAAAGCAGATTGTTATTTAACATTAGAGATTCCTCCTGATGTTAGCAGTTTTATCACGAGATAATTTTAATAGGTCTATATTATTCTTTTTATTAACAACTCTGATCGCTCTTTCGGTGCAACAATAACAAGGATCAACTCCGGCTA
>JAYEOX010000005.1:0-6431 GCA_034723415.1 Fidelibacterota bacterium
TCTTCTTTTAATCGCTCTTTAAACTCGATTGCAAAATCATTAATATTTCCTTTCAATCCCAAAATAGAATAATTTTCTGAAATTGTCTTTACGATTTTCAAAATTCTTTTTAATACATTCAAACTCTGGTTATCATCTTTCAAAACTTCAGTTAATTTAAATTTTTCAACAAATTCATTTAATTTTTTACCAATACTAAATAAACTATTTTTTACTTTAATATTGTTTTCAATAAATTGTTTTATTTCATCAAATATTGTTTTCTCATCAGATGATATTTTATCATTAATTTGATAAAATTTTTCAATACCTGTTCCTCTCACCCATTTATCAAAATTGAAATATTTTTCTTCGGGATTCATAAACGGATCTAAAATTACATCTCTTACATCCTGCCAATTCTCTTGTGATCTCATCAAATTTATGATATTCAAAATGAATTGTGAAATTGGAAATTCCATTAATGAATTTCCCGCAACAAATCTTAAAGGAATTCCATATCCCGAAAAAATATTTTTTAAAATAGGTAAATATCTATTCATACTTGAAACGGTAATTTTCATCTCATCAATTTTATTTTTCCAATTAGGAATTGCTAAAATGTCATTTGCCAATTGATCAACCTCTTCATATACAGAATAACAAATTTTACAAACTTGTTCTGATCTCTCTTTTGGTAATTGCACTTTTTTATTCCAAACTAACAAATCATAATTAAAATTATTTTCAATTAAATTGTCATTAAAATTATCAATAAAATAAAATTCCTTTGCTTTCTTACTTATATTTTTGAATAAATTAAACTTCTCATCGGAAATCTCAAAAACACCATTTATGATCACCACACTTTTAGAAAAATCATAATTTTGCGAAAATGATCTTAAAATATCAGAACTTGTAACCAATTTTTTTTCGGATTTCAATTTATTAAATTTTTCAACAATTTTCTTATCCGGAAAATTAATTACAGTATCTTCATATTTTTCATTTTCATTTATTGCATCAGACAATAAACGAATAGTCCCTCGTTTTTCGTCTTTCCCAACTATCGATGAAACGGCAAGACGCAGCAATGATGGAGAAAATCTTTTTTCATTTACAACTAACTCACGAATAATTTCATTCAGATTTTTTATTTTAATATTTGGAGAAAGTAAATTTTCATTTGACAATTGTCGCTTCATATTTTCTGACTGATATTGTGTATAGTTTATTATGAGTATATCTTTCGCTTTTTCTTTCAAAATTATTTTTTTAATTGTTGACAAATCCATAATTGATGAAAAATTTGTCAACGAGAATGATTTTTTTTCATCAGGAAATATTTTAGAAAAATATTCATCATTCCACTCTACAGAAACAAGTTTATTGAAAGCAGAAAAATAAATCTGTCCTTTCGCTTCAATATTGAATAATTGTTTTACTATCCATTGATATGTCTGTATTTGAATCTTATATTTTTCTAAATACGTCGTGTCAGAATCTGTTTTATAATCCAAAATAAACCATTCTTCTTGATATCTATATAACAGGTCAATAATACCGTTTATTTTTAAATATTTTTCACCATTATCTATCCAACCGACAACAGATAATTCCGGATATTGCTCTATTGATCTATCACTTAATATTTTATATAAATTTACTTTCTCTTCCATTTTTTTTCACATTTATTTTCTAATTGTAAAAGAATTTATCAAATATTCTTTTGCCTCTTTCACTGCTTGAGTTGTCTCTTTTGTATCGATAGCTAATTGATAATATTTTTTTGCATTTTCTCTCTGCTTTTGAATATCGTAAATCTGTCCGATTTTTAAATATGATAGTACCTTAAACCATTGGAACTCCAAATTATAATTTTCTATCACAAATAAAAATGATTCTTTTGCATCTTTGTAATTTCCTTTTTGCATGTTTAAAGCCGCATTTAAATATTTCTCTCTGACTTTCCAAACTTTTTTACCTTTTTGAGAAATATTTACATACGATTTAGAATAATTTTTTAATAATTTTTCAGCTTCATTAATCTTATCCAAATAGACAAGTAATTCAATATATAAAGATTTGAATTCTAAATTATTCGGAAATTGTGTGACTAATTTTTTCCCAATTTTATTAGCTTTTTCATACTCCTTTGTTTCGTGTAAATATATCAACAATAAAATTCTGCCGGCTTCCCATTTCGCTCCAACACCATTTTCATAAGCAATTGTCAACTGTTCAATTCCCAATTTTCTTTTCTTTTCGGAATTGTAGATCAAATCAACCACAGAATAATGATCTGCCATTACACCGCCATAAAAATTATAACTTCCTAATGGCAAAAAAACATCCCAATATTTCGGATTAATTTCATAAGCTTTCTCTATCAAATTAATTGCCCGCCAACTTTCGCTAAATGCTTTCATATAATTACTTTCGGCAAGATTAATTCTCGCACTCATTCCTTTTAACGTACCATAATAAACTAAATAAACGACTTCATCCGGATACCCATCTATTTTATTTTCAAATATAGGTGAAATTCTTTGTATCTCATTTAATAAAAATATATCTGCATTTTTAAATTTTCCATTAAATTTTAAAGATTCATATTTTGTATTCATCAAATAAAACCAACCCAATGGATCATCAGGATATTTTTCTGTGATTTGAGAATATACTTTTTCTGCCGAATCAAATTCAAAATTTGTATAGTAATTCAAACCAATTTTCATTTCTTTTTTGTATTCTGCGGGAAATTGCCCAAATACAATTGATGTAAAAAATAAGATTATTAATATTTTAAAGTGTTTCATATTTAAATATTTTTAACTTTTTAATTAAATATTCCCTCGTTTTCCAAAACATCTACACACATTAATCATAAACTTTTTTTGCGACTTTGCGCCTTTGCGTGAAATTCTTTTCTTATTCCAAATCAGCCAACATCTCCACAACTTTCTCATGAAGTTTATTAATATCAGAAACAGAACAATTATAATTATTCACGATCAATGAAAAAGTGATTAATTTTCCCGATTTAGAATGAACATATCCGGAATGACTCCTAACTCCATTTATTAAACCTGTCTTTATCTTTGCATTATTTTGAACTTTTGACTCAAGACCGAATTTTTTTAAATATCCTAAGTCATTTTTATCTCCGGCTGTTGAAAATGAATTATAGTAAATATCAAAGTTCTTTTGTCTGCTCATTATGGATAGTAATTTAGATAATATTTTTGTAGTTACTTGATTCGTACGAGATAAACCACTTCCATCTTTTAAAGATAATCCGGAAATATCTACTTCATGCTCTCGAAAAAAATCATTAATTATTTCTATTCCTGCGTCCCAACTGCCTTTGCCTTTTTGAAAATATCCGACAGTTTTTAACAATTGTTCTGTATATAAATTTACACTCAATTTATTTGTAATTTCAATAATTTTTCCCATTGGTGGTGAATATGTAATATGAATTATTTTTCTTTCATCATATTTTATAGAACTTTTTAATTTTTTCCCTGATTTTGCAACTTTGATACCATTATTTTCTAAAAATTTAGTGAAATATTGAGCAGTAAACAGAGCCGGATCCGGCATTGAACCTTTAATGGAAAATTCCGATTCACCTTGTGGAATAGTTCCTCGTAAAATTGCATTATATTGCTTTGGAGCGCAAAAAATATAGCCATTATCGCCGGAACCTTCTTTACCTGTCTTCATGTAATTTGTAAATTTTAAATTCTCAATCTTCGGTTCGATTCTAATGACTTCTGCTTTTTTCCCAACAGATTCATTCGGCTTAAAATATAAATAATATAAATTATCATTTATGCATAATGAACTTGTCCCTGTTCCATAATAATTTCCAATATCCGTCCAAACCCAATCATCAGGAATCGCTTGTTCCTCAAAAAGCAAGTTATCTGAAATTATACTACCGAATATTTTTTTTATTCCAACTTTTTTAATCGCTTTTACCCATTCGTTCATCAAATTTTCTAAAGACAAAGATCCATCAACTTTATCTGAACCCAAAGTAGGATCACCTGAACCGACAATATAAACATTTCCATTCAACACGCCATTATTTAAAATCTTGCCATCGTAATATATTTTCGTTTTATATTTGAAATCCTCACCGAGATAATACAATGCCATTGCTGTTGGAATCACTTTTTGACAAGACGCAGGAGCAAGTGAAAATTCTGAATTGTGATCTAAAATTATTTTCTCATTTTCCGCGTATTCTGCATAAACACTCCATTGACTATGATCTAAAATTTCAGAATTTGCTAATTGTTCAACTTTATTTTGAATTTCATTTGCAAAAGATGTTGTTGCAATAAAAAAAGTAACTATTCCAATGACTAATATTTTAATTTTTAATTTCATTCCTATTTCCATTTATTTTTTCTAATAGTTAATTTCAAATCAGTATTTTATTATTCTTCATCTTCCGTTTTTCATTATTCATAACAAAAGTTTGTGAAAAATATTTATTATTTTCCTTTGCGTCTTGGCGAGAGATTATTTCATTTTTTTTCCTCACTCAAAGCAATCTTCACCAACTTCTCAACTGCCGGTATAATCCTATTTTCCAACTCAGCTATCGGTTCTTTTAAGTCATTTAATATTTTTAAATATTTTTCTACTTTCATTTTAGAAATAGTTTTATTCGATTCCAATTTATCTATTGCTTCCAAGCCAATTTCGGCAACTTTTGAAATGCTTTTAGATAATGGCATTATCTCTTTTAATATTGGTGAATTATTAATTATTGGTTCTAAATCTTTGTGATTTTTACTTAATTTACTTAACTCATTTACTAAATATTCTTTTGGATTATTTGTAAAATATAATGAAGATTTTTTTACATTTGTTGAAGAATAATTTTTAATGTATTCTTCTGCGGCTCTTCTTATCTTTCTTGCAGCAGGAGCATCAGAATATGAAAAATCAACTACACGAGTTAAAGGCGATTGTTGTAAATATTTTTTCTTTTTGACTCGACTGTGATGTCGAACATAATTTTCTATCGGTTCAACAACATTAATTAAATTTCTTAACGAATTCACATCTTGATTATCTGTTAATCTCCTCATTCCCATTTCTCTATTTTTAATATGAGTAAGACCTAATTCTTCAAAATGGAAACTTACGACTTCAAGACGACGATACATATCATCAATATCTTTCACATATCTTGGCGACCAGAATCTCTCTGCAATCGCTGCAGTTCTCGGCCATATTCTTGTATCAACATTCTCTGCTGTTGTTAATTCAGCCCAACTTGTAACCTCACCACCTAGAATATTCTTTTCAACTTTGGAACTAAGATCTGCATTTTCCATTACAGGATCATTCAAATAATGTCTCTCTGTATTCCAAAATAGATCGATATAATATCCGTTAGATAAAATTGTATTATAACCTTTTTCTGCTGCTTCGATCATTGCCTTTTTCCCACGCCATGACTGAATTACAATATTATTTGGCATTTTTGGTTGTAAAATTTCGTCCCAGCCAATCATCTTTTTATCATATTTTGTTAATATTTTCAAAATCCTCTGGTTGAATTTTGTCTGTAATTCGTGTTTATCTTTTATATCATTTTCTTTCATATACTTTTGAATATTTTCGTTATTTTTCCAATGTATCCCATTATTTTCATCTCCACCAATATGAAAATATTCATCAGGAAAAAGTTTTGCCATTTCACCAATAAACTTATCTAAAAATTGATATGTATATTCACTGGCGGGATTCATTGCAGGATCTTGAACTCCCCAAGTCCGTTCTACAGAATAAGTTGTATCCTTACTTGATAATTTTGGATATCCAACAAACCAGGATGTAGTATGACTCGGCATATCAAATTCCGGAATTACTCTTATTCCTCTCAATCTTGCATATTCAATAATTTCCTTTATCTGATTTTGAGTAAAATATAACCCGTCAGAACCTTTTTGATGCAATTTGGGAAATACTTTTGATTCAATTCTAAATCCTTGATCTTCACTTAAATGTAAATGCAATACATTCATTTTCATGGCCGACATTGCATCGATATTTCTCTTAATTACATTTACCGGATAAAAATGACGGCAAACATCGATCATCAATCCACGCCACGGAAATCTTGGTTCATCCTTTATTTTACAAGTTTGAAAATAATAACCATTTTGATCACTTTTCAATAATTGTAACAATGTTTCAAGCCCATAAATTATTCCATTTTCTTTATTTGCTTTGAGTAGAATTTCATTTTGGGATATTTCTAATGAATATGATTCATCAACATTCAATTTTACTTTTCCAATTTCACCACTAATAATTTTTAATTCGGCAGTATCACATTTACTCTTTGTTGTAATAAAATCTTGATCCAAAAATAACCCAGTTCTTCCGGATAATCTTCTCAGAAATCTTGTTGAATTGACATA
>JAYEOX010000006.1:0-6419 GCA_034723415.1 Fidelibacterota bacterium
GGAATGGGTTAAGAGGTTTAGGAGTTTAGAGGTTTAGAAATTGGATACTTGGTGCTGGACACTTGAAATTGGAAATTCGAAATTGACTTCTGGTTTCCAGTCTCCTGTCTCCGTTCCCCAATTTCCAGTTTCCGTTTTCCACACTTGACGATTCTAAAAATTTCTTCGTCGATATTAATATTATTGATGTCAATTGTATAAATTCATATAGCAATTTGGAAAATATCACGGTCAATTATGAAAAAATTCACTGAATCTGAAAATTTTTCTTGACAAAATTAAATAAAAATAATAAGTTTAAGGTAGATGAAAAGAAATTTCTTAAATAAAAGAATACATCCCAATATCAAAATTAATACTTTTACTAAATTTTTAAATTCAAATTACTTTTTTAATAATCACTCTTTGGAGGCATATTAATGATAATAAGGAAAGAAGATTTATTTTTATTTTTTAATAGATGTATTTCTGAAAAAATTGATAACTATGAAGAAATATTACTTCCGAAAAAAAATAATAAAAGAGATGAAGCACAGTTTTCTTTTACAAAATATAATAGCGATGAGAAGATTGAATATAATTTAGAATCATTTAGAACGATCGATCCAATAAAAATATTATTCTATTTATCACGGGAAAATGTTAGTTCAATATCTACTCATTCGAAAAAGCGAATAGTCGCCGGAATAAAAGCATGCGACATCAAGGCCTTAACAATTCTTGACAAAGCATTAATTAATGAAGATTTTGTTGATCCTGCTTACAAAAATTTACGTGATAATACTCTTATTATCAGTACTGATTGTAATCAAATTACCGATAGTTGCCATTGTAATTTAGTTGGTGGCAAACCTTATGCCGAATCAAATTATGATATTAATTTGTCAAAAGTTAATAACAATGACTATTATTATATAGTAGCAGGTTCAAAAAAAGGTAAAAATTTTATTGAAACTATGAAAGATCATGTTGCTGTTAACGAAGCTCCTGTTGATGTTGTTTCATTAGTAGAAGAAAACAGAAAAAATATTCTTAATAAATTAGAAAAACAAAACAAAGAATTTTATCATACAGATAATTTTGAAGAATTAAAAGATAAAGATGAAAAGCTTTGGATAGAAAATTCTGATGCTTGTGTTGGTTGTGGTGCTTGTACAAATATTTGTCCAACTTGTTACTGTTTCATTTTGAATGATGAAACGGAAGCGGAGAAATTTGTTAAAGTTCGTAGTTATGATTCATGTCAATATCATGGATATGCACGCGTTGCCGGTAACGGTTCACCAAGACCAAAAATGCATCAAAGATTTAGAAATAGATATTTATGTAAATTTTCCTATTTTAATAGTAATTTTGATGAAATTGGTTGCACTGGTTGTGGAAGATGCATAGATGCCTGCGTTGCTGAGATTGATTTTCGAAAAGTTGTAAATGAATTAAGTTAAAAAAATATTAACCGATTCAAGGAGAATCAATATATGAAAAACCCCTTTGAAGTCATTCCGGGAAAAATATTTGAAATAATTCAGGAATCTCCATTAATTAAAACTCTACGAATTCGTCCTAAAAAACCAATCAAATTCAAAACAGGACAATTTGTAGAATTATCTGTTCCGGGAATTGGTGAAGGTCCATTCACTCCATCTTCTTCACATTTTGTTTCTGATACGATGGACATTACAATAATGAAAACCGGTTTTGTTACTGATCATGTTCATGAATTGAAAGTTGGTGACAGAGTTGGGATTAGAGGTCCTTATGGTCATGGCTATCCAATTGATAAATTTAAAAATAGAGATGTGCTAATAATGGGTGGTGGAGTTGGATTAGCTCCTACAAGATCGTTATTTCTTACATTGTTAGATGAAATTGATAATTATGAAAGCATTACTTTTCTTGCAGGTGCAAAAACGCCGAATGATTTTATTTACAAAGATGCAATTAGTAAATGGCAAAAGATGGATAAGGTGAATTTTTTAAGAACAGTCGATTCAGTTCCAGAAGATCAAAAGTGGGATGAAAATACAGGTGTTGTTACAACATTACTTGAAAAAGTAAAAATTGATCCAAAAGATTCTCCATCTGTTGTTTGCGGTCCTCCAATAATGATGAAATTTGGAACATTTGCTTTGAAAGATTACGGTTTTACTGATAAGAACATCTATTTATCAATGGAAAAGAAAATGTACTGTGGGTTTGGAGAATGTCGTCATTGTGTAATTGGGAAATATTATGCCTGTAAAGACGGTCCTGTTTTCACTTATGAAATGATAAAAAACGAGGAGGCGATTTGGGAATGAAAAAACTATTAATAAATATTCCTAAATTAATGGAATCCGGTGTTTCTGCAGAAAAAATAGAGTGTGAATATTTATTCCATCGTAAAAATGCCGGTATTTTTTCTCTTTTAGAAATCGCTCAATTCGCATCATATTGTCGTCAATGTAAAGAAGCTTTTTGTGTTGATGCATGTCCTAAAGAAGCTCTTGAACGACAAGATAATGGAACAATTAAAAGATTCAATATGAGATGTGTCGGATGCAAAAGTTGTATTCTCGCCTGCCCTTTTGGAACTATTCTACCAGAAACAATAAATTATGTAACAACAAAGTGTGACAATTGCTTAAACCAGCTCAATGAAAATCCCGATTACATTCCACTTTGTGTAAAAACAGCTCCGGAAGGAACTTTTGAAATGAAAGAGATCAAAGAAGAAGATCCGGATGAACAATTATTCTTCGTTGGTGAACATCTCGCAGTGATAAATCCTAATTGGTTACAAAAAGAGGGGAAAAGATGAAATTAGAATATTTATTTTTTATATTTATTTTTCCCGGAATACTATTTACATCCATTCTTGGCTTGATCATTGGTTGGGTAGATAGAAAAGTTTCCGCTCGTGTTCAATTTCGTGTCGGACCTCCATTTCTACAAAATTTTAACGATTTTTTCAAATTACTTGGCAAGGAAACGACTCTAATAAAAAACAGCATTCATTCATTATTTGTAGCTGCACCCTTTATCGCATTCGGTGTATTATCACTTTTGTCAACAATAATCGGTGTAACATTATTTTATGGTATTGGTTTTGGTGGAGATATTTTCGTGATTATGTATTTGATGATGGTTTATTCGGTTATGATATTTTTAGGTGGTGCATCGACAGGAAATATTTATTCCAGCATCGGAGCAGGTAGAGAAATTAAACTTCTTATCAGTGATGAATTGGTTTTTATTTTCGTATGTTTAGTTCCGATTATCAAATCCGGTTACCAGCTTAATTTAGAAAATATTATGATTTACCAGACGATTAATGGAGCTTTTATTGGCTCTGCTTCGGGAATTCTTGCATTTTTACTCGGTATAATTTGTATTCAAGCAAAAATGACATTACAACCATTTGATATTCCGGAAGCAGAAACGGAAATAGTAGAAGGTCCTTTAATGGAATACAGTGGTCCACCACTAGCCTTCTGGAAATTAAATCACTTTATGATGTATGTAATTTTTCCATTCTTTTTAATTTTAATATTTCTCGGTGGTTTTAATTTATCAGGATTGGGAATTTTATGGTTTTTATTGAAATATTTGGGAATTATTGTTGTAATGATAATTATTAAAAATACAAACCCAAGAATCAGAACAGATACCGCTTTAAATTTTTTCTGGAAATATGCTTCACCAATTGGTTTATTAGCAATTATTTTAGCAATATTAGGAGTGTAAAATGGGATGGTATAATAAAAGGCTGGCAAAATCATTATGGGTTTTTCATATAAGTGGTTCACCTTGTAATAATTGCGATATTGAGATATTGAATTTGATTACTCCAAAATATGATGTTGAAAGGTTGGGAATAAAACTAGTTGGTTCAATAAGACATGCAGATGTTTTACTTGTAACCGGAGTATTCAATGAAAAAGTAGCACCGAAGATAAAAAAGATTTATGAACAAGCACCAAAACCGATTTTTGTAGTTGCAATAGGAAGTTGTCCATCATCCGGAACAGTTTTTAAAGATAGTTACAATATAGTTAAAAATAGAGAAGATGTTATTCCAATAGATATGTATATTCCAGGTTGCCCTCCAAAACCAGAAGCAATGATAGAAGGTATCGCAAAATTAATGGAGATTTTAAATGGCTGATTATCAAGAATTTATAGAGAAAATGGGTTCTAAAATTAAAGTTGAGATCAAAAAGAAAAGGCGTTTATACTTTCAGGTAAAAAATGACGATATTCTTGAAGTTGTTGATTATCTTTTTAATAAAATGAAATGCAGATTATCAACTGCAACTGCGACAGAGACCTATCATGGCGTTGAAGCACTTTATCATTTTTCTGATGATAAAACAGGGAATTATTACTGTCCACGAGTTATCATGAAAGATAAAGAGAACCCTGAGATGAATTCAATAACACCAATGATAAAGGGTGCCGAATGGATTGAAAGAGAAATGGCAGAATGGTGGGGAATAAAATTTATTGGACATCCGAGACCAATTCCATTATTATCAAGAAATCATCCAAAAGCCCCTAATAAACCAATGCGATGTGGGAGATAAAATTTTATGAAAACGAAAAGCAATCTAAAAAATATTGTAAATAAAAATCAAATTCCTGTTGGACCATTTCATCCGTTATTAGAAGAAGCGGAATATTTCAATATAACAGTCGATGGTGAAACAGTTGTTGATATTGATATGGATACCGGTTGGATGCATCGTGGGCACGAATTCATCTCTGAGCAGAAAACATTTACACAATCAATTTATCTCGTAGAAAGAATTTGTGGAATCTGTTCTACTTCTCACCCACTCGCTTTCGTTCATGCAATTGAAGATGTAGATAATATTGAAATTCCGATGCGAGCAAGATATATAAGAACGTTAGTAGGAGAATTGGAACGAATTCACAGTCATCTTCTTTGGGCCGGATTAGCCGGACATTTTATCGGATATGATACCGTTTGGATGTGGGCTTGGAAATATCGTGAACCTGTTTTACAAATGTTTGAGATCATTTCCGGCAATAGAAACCATTATGGAATTATGAGAGTTGGCGGCGTTGGAAAAGATGTTGATACTGCTTCAATTCCTGAATTGAATAAAATCCTTGATACATTAGATAAAAAAATGGATATGATAGCTAAAATTGTTAACGATGATCCTGTATTAAGATCACGATTAATTGGTGTCGGGGTTCTTTCTAAAGAAGATGCAATTGACTATTGTGCAATGGGACCCACTGGAAGAGCTTCCGGAGTTAGAGGCGATGTAAGAAAAGATGAGCCGATAGATGCTTATGATCTTGTAGATTTCAATGAAATTACTACTGAAAACGGTGATGTTTATGATAAAACTGTCGTTCGTGTTTTAGAAATAATAGAATCGGTGAAAATATGCCGCCAATGCTTGAATAAATTGAAAATAATTGACGGACCGGTTTTAAATAATGTAAAAGAGATATCTGCCGGTGAAGGTATTGGAAGATATGAAGCACCTCGTGGTGAAGTTTTCCATTATGTCAGAACAGATGGAACAAATCGTCCTGTCAGGCATAAAGTTCGTGCTCCGAGTTTCAATAATATTCCAACTTTTCAAGCAAGCTGTAAAGGAATTCCTATTGCTGATGCACTTATAACTTTAGCCGGAGTTGATCCTTGTTATTGTTGCACCGAAAGAGCGATCAGAGTTGTTAATAAAAAGAATAATATAGACCTATTAAAATTATCTCGTGATAAAACTGCTAACATCAGGAGGAATCTCTAATGCTAAATAACAATCTGCTTTTATTAATTTTAATTCCACTTGCTATTTCATTTCTGAATATCTTCTTACCTACAATTTTTAGAAAAATTCTTGTTTTTGCGACTCTAGTTGCGACTTCTATAATCACTATAAATCTCTTCAATACAAATAACGAAACATTTACACTTTTTTCAAATACTATCTTCTCTCTTGATAAAATGTCTTACTTCGCTTTAGCTGGAATACAATTACTCTCATTCATCATTTTGATATTTTCATTAAAAGGTGTAGAAAAAAACATTGAGAAACAGTTTTTCACATTGTATCCTTTAACATTAGCTTTTAGTAACGGTGTAGTTTTAAGTGAAAATTCTTTTAGTTTTTTAATTTTCTGGGGTATGTCCGGATTAACTTTATATCTATTTAGTTTGCTTGGAAAGACAAAAGATACTCCTAAAACCGCAAAAAAAACATTTTTAATTATCGGTGGTAGTGATGCTTTTCTAATTATGGGGTTAGCTCTTGTTTGGTTTTTAAATTCCGGAAATTCTTGGTCATTATTATCCACAAATATTCCACTTGTTAATGGATTATCTTATACGGCATTTTTCTTATTTTTAATTGCTTCATTTTCTAAAGCAGGTGGATTTCCATTTCATACTTGGGTGC
>JAYEOX010000007.1:0-6374 GCA_034723415.1 Fidelibacterota bacterium
AAAAAGAAAGGAAAATATATAATGAAAAAATTAAAGAAAATACCTAAATTCAAAAACGAAGATGTGGAGAGAAAATTTTGGTCAGATTCCGATTCTACAAAATATGTAGATTGGAAAAAATCAAAAGAATTTATTTTACCAAATTTGAAACCATCAACCAAAAGTATATCAATTAGATTACCTGAATCTATGTTAGATGAAATAAAAACAATAGCAAATAAAAAAGATGTCCCATATCAATCGTTGATGAAAGTTTTTCTAAGCGAAAGAATAGATTATGAATTAAAGAATATGGCTGTAATTAAAAATTAGGAAACAGAAAAAGTAAACAAATTATTTTGAAAATAGAATATTTTTTATTATATTAATTAGCTATGATAGAAGGAGAAAAAACATCTTATCATATAAGAGAAAACTAAATTGAAATTTAAATAAACGGAGGAAAAAAATATGGCAAAAATTATTAAGTATAATGTAGATGCTAGAGCTAAATTAAAAAGCGGTGTTGACCAATTGGCTGATGCTGTGAAAGTTACACTTGGTCCAAAAGGAAGGAATGTTGTAATTGAAAAAAGCTTTGGTGCTCCTACAATAACAAAAGACGGTGTTACAGTTGCAAAAGAAATTGAGTTAGAAGATAAATTAGAAAATATGGGTGCACAGATGATAAAAGAAGTTGCATCCAACACTTCAGACATTGCAGGTGATGGAACGACTACTGCAACCGTATTGGCTCAAGCGATAATTAAAGAAGGGCTAAAAAATGTAACTGCCGGTTCTAATCCAATGGAGATTAAAAGAGGTATTGATGTTGCCGCTGCAAAGATTGTAAAAGAATTGGGAAAAATGAGCCAACAAGTTAATGATGATAAAACGAAAATAGCTCAGGTTGGTACAATATCTGCTAATAATCAAAAAGTAAGAATGCAGAAAATTGGTGATAAAAAAGAAGAGATCATTGAAGTACCAATTGGAAAAATTATTGCTGATGCAATGGAGAAAGTTGGAACTGATGGAGTAATTACAGTTGAAGAAGCTAAAAGTGCATTAACTTCTTTAGATTTAGTTGAAGGTATGCAATTTGATCG
Organism: Fidelibacterota bacterium; assembly: GCA_034723415.1. GTDB lineage: Bacteria > Fidelibacterota > Fidelibacteria > Fidelibacterales > Fidelibacteraceae > TCS52. Next base: position 1,089 of record JAYEOX010000007.1, read on the forward strand.
TGGCTATCTTTCACCTTATTTTGTAACTGATTCAGAATCAATGGAAGCAGTTTTAGAAGATGCATATATTCTTATTTATGATAAAAAAATATCTGCGATGAAAGATCTTTTACCTATTCTTGAAAAAGCTTCCAAACAGGGTAAACCTCTATTGATTATTGCTGAAGATATTGAAGGCGAAGCGTTAGCTACTTTAGTTGTTAATAAATTACGAGGAACTTTAAAAGTAGCTGCAATTAAAGCACCTGGTTTCGGTGATCGTCGTAAAGCAATGTTAGAAGATATTGCAGTGCTTACAAAAGGAAAAGTTATTTCCGAAGAACAGGGCTATAAATTGGAAAATGCAACTTTAGAATTCTTAGGAACTGCAAAGAGAGTAACAATTGATAAAGATAATACAACGATAGTTGAAGGTGGTGGTGCTACTAAAGCAATTAACGCACGTATTAATGAAATAAAGAATCAAGTTGAAAATACTACATCTGATTATGATAAAGAAAAGTTACAAGAAAGATTAGCTAAATTATCAGGTGGAGTAGCTGTATTGAATATTGGTGCTGCTACAGAAATTGAAATGAAAGAGAAAAAAGCATTAGTTGAAGATGCATTGCACGCTACAAGAGCTGCAGCAGAAGAAGGAATTGTTCCCGGTGGTGGAGTCGCTCTATTAAGAATTGGCAACGATTTAGATAATCTTGGCTTATTGAAAGATGAAGGTATTGGTGTAGATATTATTCGTCGTGCTTTAGAATATCCGATTCGTCAGATCGTTGAAAATGCTGGTTTGGAACCTGCAATAATTATTCAAAAAGTCCTTGAAGGAAAAGATGATTATGGATTTGATGCTCGTGAAGAAAAATATGGTTCAATGAGCGATTTTGGAATTGTAGATCCTACAAAGGTAACCAGAACAGCTGTTGAAAATGCAGCTTCAATTGCAGGATTATTATTAACTACAGAAGCAGTAATAAGTGATAAACCGGAAGAGGATGATAAATCTGCCGGTGGCGGTGGAATGCCAGGTGGTGGAATGCCGGGTGGAATGCCAGGTGGAATGCCGGGTGGTATGGGAATGTAATATTCCAAAATTACTTATTATAATAGATAAAAAATCCATCGGTTTATTGCTGATGGATTTTTTTATGTATAAATTTTTTATAAAATATTGATGTAATTTGTATTATAACTTATTAAATTATTCATAATTGAAAATTAGAAAAAATAATAAGGAGAAAATTTATGGCAAAGTATCGAATTGGATGGTTACCCGGTGATGGAGTCGGAAATGATGTTATGGAAGCAGCAAAGATAATTTTGGATAAATTGCAGTTGGATGCTGAGTATATTCATGGAGACATCGGATGGGAATTCTGGAAAAGCGAAGGAGAAGCATTACCGGAAAGAACTGTAGAGATGTTGAAAAAAACAGACTGTGCATTGTTTGGTGCAATAACTTCAAAGCCAAAAGAAGAAGCAGATAAAGCACTAGATCCAAAATTGAAAGGAAAGGGATTTGTATATTTTAGCCCGATAGTTCGTTTGCGTCAGATGTTTGATTTACATACAAATATGCGTCCTTGTAAAGCATATTCGGGTAATCCATTAAATTATAGAGAAGATATTGACATAACTATTTTCCGTGAAAATACTGAAGGAATGTATGGTGGAATAGAATTTTTCCCATTACCACAAGATGTTTTTGATGTGTTGGATAAAAATCATCCGAAAATGAAAAAATTTAAAGATGCGGGTGTGGAAAATATTGCTATGTCAACAAGAATAATGACAACAAAAGGTTGTGAAAGAATTGTAACAGATGCATTTGAATTTGCAAAAAAATTCGGGAAGGAAAAGGTAACTGTAGTTGATAAACCAAATGTATTGCGAGAAACCGGTGGATTAATGATCCGAACAGCTCGCAAAATTGCAAAAAAATACCCGGGAATCTCATTAGAAGAAACGAATATTGATGCACAATGTATGTGGCTTGTAAAAAATCCTGAAAATTATGAAATTCTTGTTGCAGAAAATATGTTTGGTGATATTTTAAGCGATCTTTCCGCCCAATTAGTCGGTGGACTTGGATTCGCCGCCAGTGGAAATATTGGCGATGATTTTGCTGTTTTCGAACCAACGCACGGTTCGGCACCAAAATATGAAGGTAAATATAAGGTAAATCCAATGGCAATGATTCGCACTACAAAAATGATGCTTGATTGGCTTGGTGAACTAGAATTAGGTAAACGATTAGAAAAAGCTATAACTGAAGTGATTTCAGAAAGAAAAGTCAAAACTTATGATATGGGTGGAAATAACACTTCACTTGATGTAGCAAATGCAATTGCTGATAAGCTTTAATCTCCAAACTTCCAAAGTTTTTTAATTATTACATCATAATAATATTAATTATTTCTCATTCTTTGTTTTTGAAACTTCGGAAAATTTAATAATTTTTCTATTCTTCCAATAAATTGCTTTCACTATTCTGAAATTCATCGGGAATTTCTTTTTTTGTTTTTATACCCAATTGTTTAATTTTATTTACTCTGCCGATTAGATTACCTTTACCGGTTTGAAGTTTATTCTTTGCATTTTCCCATGATTTTTTTGTATTGTCTAAATGTTTCCCTATATCATTTAGATCTTCAAGGAATCCAACGAATTTGTCATATAAATTTCCACTTTGTTTCGCTATTTCTTTTGCATTTTTCGTTTGGTTATCCTGTCGCCATATAAATGCAATAGTGTTTAATATTGCCATTAAGGTTGTTGGGCTGACAATTACTATTTGTTTGTCAAATGCATAATTGAAAAGTGTATCATCTGATTGAATCGCCAGTGCAAAACTTCCTTCAATTGGCATAAATAAAAATACAAAATCTGGTGAATTGATTCCTTTTGCTACACTGTAATGTTTACTGTTTAAATTTTTAATATGATTTTTTATAGAGGTCATAAGTTCAGATAAATATTGCTCTTTTTTATTTTCATCTTCGGAATTTACATATTTTGTATATGAAACTAAAGATACTTTCGAATCAATTATAAGATGTTTTTTATCAGGCAAATTTATTATAACATCGGGAGCGATCCTTTCGCCGTTTTCGTTCTTTAATCCCATTCCTTTTGCTTGAGATGTATATTCTTTTCCTTTTCGCAATCCACTATTTTCCAGAATTTTTTCCAAGATTATTTCACCCCAATTTCCCTGTGTCTTTTGCTCGCCTTTTAATGCTTTTGTAAGGTTTGCGGTTACTTCTCTCATTTCACTATTTTCTGTCTGCAAATTTTTTATCTGTTCAAATAGTTTCCGATTTCTATCAATCGAGCTTTCATTTGTATTCTCAATCCTCTTTTGGAATTTCTCAATATTTTCTTTTAATGGATTTAAAATATTGTCCAAATTTGATTTGTTTTTCTCTGTAAACTTTTCACTTTTCTCTTCAAATATTTTATTTGCTAAATTCTCAAATTCTAATGTAAATTTCTTTTGCAATTTCTCAATATCTTGTTCTTGATTAATTAGTTTTTCTTCTAAATTTTTATTTTCATTTTGAAATGTAGCAATTTTACTATTCAGGTCTATATTGGTATTTCTTTCCTCCTTGAGGTCACTTTTAAAATTGTCGTTATCCGATCTCAACATTTGATTTTGAGTAGAAATTTTTCTATTTCCCAATTTTCCAATTAGCCAGCCGAACAAAGCTCCGGCAACTAATCCAATAATTATATAAACAATATTTCCCATATTTTCTCCAATTAAAATAATTTAAAATTCCCAGTTAACATCAGGTTTTGGTATAATAAACAATTCATCTAATTTTCCCACTTCCTTAAAAATTTGGTTTATTGCTCTTTTGTCTTTTTGGTGATTATAATAACAATATTTCATATTCGTGATCCCTTTTTAAATTCTTATTATAAATTAGAATTATTTTCTGAAAATTGCAATGTAAATTATTATTGAAATAATTCTGAAATTTTTAATGCTTCTGTAGTTTAATTACATTTTATTCTACAGGAAAATCAAAATATGTCTCAGGAAAAGGTTCGTTTCTAAATGTAAAATGCCACCACTCTTTCGAATAGTTTTTAAATCCATATTTTTTCATAACGATTTGTAAAAGTGCACGATGTGCTTGTTGTGTATTTGTAATGTCAGCGCTAACGATCCACGATAATTTTCCAAAATAATCAAAATTACTTCCCATATCCAATTTTGTTTTATCTTTTAAATTGATAATTGTCAGATCAACGGTACTGCCTCTGCTGTGGCTTGATCTTGATGCGATAAATCCTTTTTTAAATAAATTTTTTTTATCAACAGTTGGATAAAATTCAGATTTGGTTAATGTATCATCTAATACTTTAGCCCATCGTACAAAGTGATCTACAGCTCTTTGTGGACGATATGAGTCAAAAATTTTTATTCCAAATCCGTATTCGGCTAATTCCATTTGTACCTCTTTCAATGCAGATGCGGCTTTTTTAGTCAATATACATTTTTGACTGTTATAACCATCAATCGGTTTACCAATGAAATTGTGATCAGTAGAATATCTCAATTCAATGACGGCATTGGGAATAAATTCATTAACATAGACAAATCCTTCCGGCAGATCTTTACCAAATAAACCTTGTACTAATATAAAAATTACTAATATTGTAAAATAATAATTTCTAATAAGTTTCTTTTTCATTTGTATTTACTATTATATATTTAATTTATTTATAAAAAACATTTCATTAAAAGAAATATCTAATTCCGACGCCACCATTAAAATTAAAATTTGTGCTTGGTAATAAATCAAGTATAGGAACGATTTCAAAAAACATATCAATAGGCGCATCTTTTAAAAGATAATTAATTCCTACAGGGATACGAACACCTAATTTTGTACTATCGTTAAGTTTAATTCTTCCGCCAATACCAAAATATATTGGCAGTTTCCCTTCATCTACTTGGATCATATTAAATTTGTGAATAATATAATCTGCATGAATATGTAATTGGGCATTATCACCAAACGACCAAGCAAGTGCACCATCAATAGCAGTATTATTTCCAGTCCATATTTTACCGCTTATTCCGGTTGGTTCACCAATAATTAATCCAACTCCCAATCCATTTTCTTGTGCTTGGACAATATTAAAAACCAATATTGTCATTATGATAACAATTCCAATTTTTTTAACCATTTTTTTTGCTCCTTTTTTATTTTAGTAACTATTTTTTCACTTATGATTTATAATTTAATTAATTTACAATAAATCACCAAGTTTATT
>JAYEOX010000008.1:0-4233 GCA_034723415.1 Fidelibacterota bacterium
TATTGGTTAATTCACATTTTGATCTGTTGATGGAATTTTATGTATTATAAAGTTAATCTAAAATATTAATACATTTATAGGAAGTTCTATTGTATTAAATAAAATAAATTTGACAAAGGAACTATTACTTTAACTGATTTACTTATGAAACCTTTCAGTAATTTTTATGATTTTAATCAACAATGGTCTATTTCAAAATTGCAGAAATTATGTAAAAAAGCATCAATTGAGTTACCAAAACCAAGTGATATATAAAATTTAATTTTATCAGAATGTGTAATCTAGGCGAAAAGATAATTTATTAGAACTTATTTTTCCTCCGAATTCTGAATTTAGTTTTCCAAGCAACAAATTGTATTTTAATTTCAAATTTAGATTGTCATAACGGGAATAATTTAATTCTCCACCTATCATATTACTGTTATCATTTAAGTTATACAACATAAAAATAGAAGGAGTAAAATACAAAATATCAAATGGTTCGGGATGTGAAATTTTTGCATAAACATAATCTTTCATCAGATATTGATTTGCTAAATTTTCTAATTGATAATTTTTTATAATTGGTAGTAATGTAGGATTTTCAGATAAAGCTGAATTGATTGCATTGTAAAAATTTTTCATCTGTTCTTTATCCAAGCCTGAATCATTATGAAGATATTCCAAAATAACGGTTGTGTTTGTTTCAAATAAAATTCTGGTTCCCAATAGATAATTATTGGAATTTTTAGTTTTTGAATCTATCACAAAATTGGAATTTAAACTGTTTTGTAGAACATTTTTCTTAAAAACATATTCAGTGTGTATTTCCCAATTTGCTAATATATTACGAGCAAAATCGATTCCCAGCTTTTTGAATTTTGTGTCTTCATAAAATATGTAACTATCAAAATCGGTATCTGCTATCAAGAAATAGTTATTCAAAACGAAATTGATGCTTTTAGTATTGGAAAAATCTTTATTTATGTCTTTATTAACCGGAATAATTACCGGAGTGATAGAGAAATTCTGTAAAATGCCGGAAAGACTTTTCACATAATTCATTTTCAACATCCAAAATCCTTCCAGACCGGCATCAATATCATTGATATCTTTCTGCCTACCAACAAAAGAGACCGGATTCCAAATATATCCCTTCCCCCATTTAACGGATTTCTTTCCGATTTGAAAATCGAAATTAGTCGAGATGTCAGTATTCACAAAAGATTCAAAAATGCTAAAGTTATTTTCAAATTCGTTATTCATATTGTAGAGGGTTTTGTTTTTTAAATCGGCAGAAAATTTAAATTTAGAGATTTCATAACTCCCTTTCAATTGAACAGATGCAAAATATGAATCAAAATAATCTTTATCCTCTTTATTCAAAAAAGATAATTTATACAAACTTGAAGAGTTATTGAACTGCGAAAAATCTGATTGGATCTTAAGGTTCCCAATATATTCATACGGTTTCTTTTCAAATTCTTCCAAATCAAAAGAATAATCTTGGGCGAAAGCGAAATTGAAGAAAAGCAGGAAGATTAGCAGAAACTTGAAATTTGAAATTTGGGAAGTTATTGGGAGCTGTTTTAAATTTCGAATGCTTAACTTCAATTATCTTTCCTTGTTTTGTTTATAAAAGCGTTCAGCTTTGGACCAAGTTCATCAATAATCTTTTTATATTCTTCTGATTTTAGTTCCGAGATTACCTCTCTTCTAATAAGCTTTCGTAACCAGCATTTTGTTTCTTCAAAGGATCCTCGAGAATAAAGATAGAATTTTCTTCTATCAAGAGGAGTGAATCTGCCGTAACCTTCCGCAATATTAGCTGCAATACTATCTGAAGAACGAATTATTTGATAACCGATTGTATTTTTAACTTTTCTGTCCCAATTATCAAAATCATTCCAAATTTCATCCGACAGTGTCTCTGCCAACCTGTAAACATCCAATTCATAAACTCTTTTCATCCCAATCTCCAAATTTCAAATTTCCAGTTTCTAATCTCACTTCCTCAAATCCTTGATTTTATCCATATAATTAAGTGTAAAAACTTCATCATCGATTTTGCGTGGTGAAATATTTGCATAGATCATTACTGCTTTATAGCCTTTGTGAAGAGGGCTATCTGTTTCCAAAATTGAAGGTCGCACAATGTCATTTCCGTAATTTTTTATCTGTTTGAAATGGAGAGTTTTTATCAACATTCCGCTGGCAGTGTAACATTCGATTTTTGTTGGAGTTGTATGCACTTTACTAACCCACATTTTAAGCTGATCGTATGCAACATTAGAAGATTTAGCTTTTAGGATAAGCAATTTTCCTTTGTCAATATCACTCATTTCAATTACATTATATTCTGCAGTGTAATCCAGTTGCATAATATCAGAATTATTGAAAATCCCACCAATGACAGATTGTAAACTGGTGATCCTCATCGGTTTACCTACATTTGGAATATACAGCCACATATTTTCATCCAATCTCAAAGTAGAACGCCCAACCTCAGATTTTGGAGAAAGAAAAGTCGTAACCATTTTATCATTTCCTTTTTTAAGAGCATACAAAACAAATTCTTTTTCTGTTCCGTTTGGTTCTATATTAATAATTTTTTTTAAGGATTCAAATGATTCCGGTGAAAGGTTTCTGTCAATTTCTTTGAGAAGTTTGTTACCTGCTTCAATTGATTCTTGTGAAAATAATAAATTGATATTACTCATTATTAAAATAGTTATTATTAATGTATATATTTTTCTCATTATTTCTCCTAATTATGCCTTAATGCTTCAATCGGTTCGAGTTTAGAAGCCTTAAAGGCAGGTTCTAAAACTGCAATGATTGCTACTAAAATTACAATTAATGCCGTTATTCCAATTTGTGAAATTGAAATCTCCGGTTGCAAAAGAATGTTGCTGTTTCTTCCGAAAGCTACAGTAATATTGGAAATGTTTACTATGAAAATTGCGACCAAACTTGCAGCCGCTCCAATAACAGAGCCAAAAATACCAAGGAACAAACCTTCAAAAAGGAACATTGATCTGATCTTAGATGGCAGTGTTCCCATTGCTGAAATTGCACCAATCTCCTTTGTGCGTTCATAAACTGCCATAATCATTACATTCATAATGCTGACTAAGACAATTCCAATGAGAATAACTTGTATGAAAAGAGCCATTAGATCTATCATTTTGGCAATATTGAAAAAAGGAGAAAGATCTTCCCAAGTATGTACTTCAAAAACAGGATTCCCTTTTTCATTTTTTATCATTCCCAATTTATTGTTAAGAGTAGAATAAACTTTTTTTAAATCATCAAAATCTTTTAATCGAATTGCGATTTCACTAACTTGAATTTGATTCATCCGTAATAATGATTTTGCATCTTCAAAATGGACATATCCATATTTTCCGGTTGGTCCCATCACAGATTCCATAATACCTGAAATTTTGAAAGGTTGGCCATTAACCGAGCCATCGTTATTAGTTGCTACCAAAACAATATCGTCTCCAATCTTTGCATCAAAACCTTTGGTAATTAATTCAGGGAGCAGGACTTCACCTTTCTTCAAAAATTTACCTTTTTTTAATCTGTCTTTGAGTAAAGGTACAACGATATCTTCTTTTGCAGGAACAATTGCAGAAAATTTTGCACTTGTTGATTCTAAGTAGTTACTAACCATTCCACCAAATAAAATTCGGTAAGAATATCCTTCAATTTCAGGGATTTCGTTTAAGGTTTTCTCAATTAGTTTTAACTGTTTTACATTTAACGACTTATCGAGAGGTAAATTATCCAAAGCACCTACAAACCCTTTTTTATGAATCTGGATATGTCCCAACATTGAATCGGTAATTTCTCCGATAATGATATTTTTGAAAGATCCGGCAGTTGCAGAAAAAAGTAAAACTGCTAAAACTCCAAAAGCTACAATTCCCATCGTGAGAAAACTTCGTCTTTTTTGACGGTACAAGTTTCTAAAAGCTATCTTGATTATATTTTTCATTTCGTACTCCTTTTTTCACGATTCACAAGGACACCATCTTCAATAGTATAAATAATATCAACCTCTTTTATGATTTTTGGGTCGTGAGTTGAGAATATAAAAGTTGTACCGATTTCTTTACTTAATTTTCTCATCAAACTCATTACTTTGAATGCGGATTTGTGATCAAGATTGGCAGTTGGTTCATCTGCTAAAACTATTTTCGGATCTGTCGTAAGTGCTCTGGCAATAGCTACTCGTTGTTTTTGTCC
>JAYEOX010000008.1:4333-25677 GCA_034723415.1 Fidelibacterota bacterium
TTCAAAGCTTTAATTTCCACTTCACCCATTTTATATATTTTTGAAATTCCTTTACAGGATATTAAGGACATAAAACCTCCCTTTTTATTTTTCAAAATTTACAACAATTTATGTGAATTATTGTAAAAAAAATATTTATGTAACGAATAAGTTAAAAGTAATACAATTTATTTTTAATAATATATAGATTCAAATTCTAAATATTTAAAGTAGTATCCAAATTACTTATATGTAAAAGATCTTTTATAAAAATAATCCTTTAATTTGATCGAGATTTTTTGCTGCTTTTTTATCAACTACTTTTATATATTCAAAAAGTTCGTCTTTTGTTTCAGAAGTAGGAATATGTTCAAAGTGAGCACGATTTAAGAAAAATTCAATTGCTTCAGGTGATTGTCCCATAATATCAAAAGCCATTTTGGCCGATTCTTTTTTATTATTATTTATCCAATCAATTGCTTCTTTCATTACTTTGATAAATAATTTTGCAATATCAGGATAATTTTTCAGAAATTCACCTTTTAAGATTAATCCTGCATTAGGTAATTTTATATCTTTATTATTTATTTTTTTCCAAATATCAGTATAAGAAATAGAATGAAAAGCATCTTGATCTGCATGAAAGAGAGCGAAACTAGATTCAGGCTCGCGAAGTAAAACAGTATCAGCTTTACCTGAAATAAAATCGTTCATGATTGTTTTTGGACGACCAAAAGGTCTTCCATAGTAGAAGTCAAAATCTTCAGGATCATATCCGGTTTCTTTCATCAAATAATTAGTAACGGCTGCAGGAGGAGCTTCTTTAAAAAGTGGCATATGAATTTTATGTCCTTTTAAATCGCCAAAATTATTTGCTTTATAGCCTCTTGTTAATATTGAAAAATTATCCCAAATATCAACCGACATCATTTTAATGTCAGATCCAACAAGAAATAGTTTTGAAGCAGCAGCAACTGCAGAAAATGAAATATCTGCTTTCCCATTTACAATCCATGCCATATGTTTTTCTGTTTCTTCCCAAACTTTTAATTCTTGAATCTCTATTCTTGACATTAATTCTTCAGATTGTAACATTTTCATAATAATAGGATAGGTAGTAGGTGTGGCCGATTGAATTACAACTGGAACTTTTTTCCCTTTTACTTTAGATGTTTTTTTTGAGATTGGTTTATAAAAATACATTTTGTATTTCATCTCTTCTTCTTTTTTTATGTATGTTTCAAAGCCCATTTGTTTTAGCAGATTAATCAATGGATCCGGTTGAAATGCTTGGATCAATACAAAACCCTGGCCAGCTTCTATTGATTGTGCTTTTTTAATAATTAATTCAAATGGATCTTTTAACATTCCAATAACATTTAATTCCGGAAATAAATCCAATTGTTTTTTCCAATCTATTTTTGAATCAATTCCTGATTTTGATTGTTGGTAGAGAATTGTTAGATGATATTCATCTCCATTGACAGTTTCGCCATAAAATTTATTACCCTTTTCTTCGAACATTCTCATCAGTGGAATTGGTTCAAAATCATTTATCACTGTTAGTGCCTGTCCATCTTCAAGCTTATTTAATTTGCTGATAATTTCCGGGAAAAAGTATCCATCTATATTACGAACATCAAACAAAACAAATTGTTTAACATTTTTATACCAATCGGGTCTCTCTTTTTCTGTTTTCATTTCGCTTTCTTTGACACAATCGGGAAATTTTTTTGTAAGATTTTTTTCTTCACCAATTGTACTATTCAATGTATGTAACAAATCACAAATTGAGATATTTCCAATTTTGGCGACATCATTAAAAGTCGCCCATTTTGCAATAGTATTAAAAATTAATTTATTGTTTAATTTCTTAAATTTTGACGAGTATCCAATTAATACTTCTTTTAACTCCGGATATTTATCCAAAGCATTTTTAATTTTTGTTTTGCCTAATATTACCATTTTTTCTCCTCTCTATTTTTATTTATTTTTTAAATTATTTATGTGCTTTTCTATGTGAGATCAATAAAAAATCACCTTTATCTTTTGCTTCCGGAATGAAATGAATTTCCTCATTATCATTAAGATAAACAGGTGAAATTACTGCAATTTTTAGATTATTATTTAATAGTTTAAGTTTATTTGCAGTTCCGAGATGATATTCACTATGGAAGTTTCCATTGAAATGAATTACGAATGCTTCCGGATGATTTTGTAAATATTCCAAAATACTTTCAGCCATTGTGTCGTCTTTCAAACATTGGGCGGCATAAATATTATCAAAATTCATCATCATTGGCATTCTTTTAGAATTATCTCCTTTCATATTTGTCTTCATCGTTTCAATGAAATTCTTTTTATATTTATTATCCAAAACTGTTAATTTTTTTGCAACAAATTGCTTTTCAGTTTTCGAAATAGAATCTAATGCATTTACTCCTTTTTTACTTATCATCGCAGCATATCTTCTTGGGACATTTGATGCAATGATATCTAAATTGTTCATTTTAGCGAATTCAACTATCTCTTTATAATCACTTTTATAATTTGGCCAAGCTCTTGAATTCTTCAGGAATTTTTTTTCTTCAACATCATCTGTTAGAAAGCTATCTACAACATTTTGTACATCTCGCTCGAACATTTCCATTGAAATCGCCATATTTTTTTTCTTTGCATATAGAAATGGTAGAATTTTACTTTCCAATGAATGAATTAAAATATCATCATGAAATTCACCAAAAAATACGACATCATAATCTGTAAGTTTATTTGTCATTTGTTGCAAAGAGAGTGATTTCCCTGTGGCCGAATCATATAATTTGTAATCTTGTTTTGTGAATTCCTCAGCAAATGAAAATGAAAGTAAAATCGAAATTGCAGTGATGACAATTATTATTTTATTTAATCTAAAGTTTAACATTTTTCCTCCAAGTTAAGTTTTAAATGTATTATTATTTGTCTTTAATTTTATTGTTTATTTTTATTTATAAATTTAGATAATTTCATATTTTTAAAAACTTCACGAGTATTTTTTGAAATCGAAAAAAGATCATTATATAAATTGCAATCAGAAAATGGACAATTATTTTTACCTAATGGACAAGTATTAATATCTACTTTACCATCTATTATTTCATGTATTTCGAGTAAATTTATTTTATTTGCCGGTTTGTTTAAAACAAATCCTCCGCTGGGACCTCTCAATGATTTTACAATTCCTGATTTTGAAAGTTGTTGGAATACTTTTGCAAGATGTGCTTCAGAAGCTTTGAGTTTTTTTGCTAAATATTTTATATTTAATCTTTTTGGATTATTAATAGCGATTAAAGCGAGTCCGTGCATAGCAAGTGATGATCCTTCTGAGATATTTATTAACATTGACATATTTTTTACTCTCCAATTTATTATATTATCAATTCGGTATTAAAATACCTAAATATATAATGAATGTCAAGTATTAAATAAAAAATTTTCAAAAATATATTCTATGTCAATCTCTAGTGAAGATATTTTTAGAAGAAGAATTGATTAATGGTAAATAGGGAAAGTTACCATGTTTATCAATTGCTTATCGTGATAAGATAACATACAACAATAATTACAATCCACAAAATTTTTCAAAAAAAATGCTTGCAAATCACTTGTGAATATTATAACTTTCACAAGTTGACGATTAAAATAAAATGGAAATAATGAAAAATTTTCAAGAAAAAATATCCGAAGTTGTAATAAGAAGATTAACAGATTATCTGCGATGTCTCAATTATGTTAAAGGTGAGGGGCAAACATTAATAAAGTCAAGTGATATTTCTATAGAATGTGGATTAAAATCATCTATTATAAGAAAAGACCTTTCTCGCTTTGGTATTATAGGTATGAAGGGAAGAGGATACGATGTTGATGAGTTGATCAAAGCGATTGAAAAAATTCTCGGTTTAGATAAGACAAAAAATGTTGTGCTTGTTGGTGCCGGAAATTTAGGAACTGCAATAATTAAATATCAAGGAATAAAAAATGCAAATTTTGATTTTGTCGCTGTTTTCGATAATAATTCTGACAAAATTGGAAAGATGATTGACAAAACAAAAATATTATCTAGCGAAAAGTTGAATAATTTTATAAAAGAAAATAAAATTGAAATAGTTTTACTTACAGTTCCAGCTTCAGAGACAATGAAAATTGTAGATAGTTTGGATTCGAAGTTTGTAAAAGGTATTCTAAATTTTACTTCCATAATTTTGCCACCAAAAAAGAATAATATTTTTATTCACAATATTGATCTTGCAAAAGAACTTGAAGTCGTTTCATATTGTATGAAAAATTGTTTATCATAATGGATAATATAAAAATAAAAAAAATAAAAAAAGGTTTGCTAATGAAAAAACTAAAACATTCGATACTTTTATTTTTAATAATGATGTTTTTTTGGGTTTTATTTACCTCGCTTGATCAACAAGAACTTATTCTTGGTGCAATTGCATCATTTATAATTATGCTAATGACATTAAATTTAAAACCGGTTTTATCTGATGTAAAATTAAATCCGAAGTCAATTGTTTACAGCATCATTTATGTATTTGTTTTTATAGTTGCACTTATCAAGGCAAATTTTGATGTTGCTAAAAGAGTGATTTCACCAAAATTGCCAATAAATCCGGGAATTGTAAAGGTGAAAACAAAATTAAAAAGTCAAATTGGGAGAACAGTTTTAGCAAATTCAATAACTCTAACTCCCGGAACTTTAACTGTAGAAATGAAAGATGAATATTTTTATATTCATTGGATTGATGTAACGAGTAAAAATATTGATGGAGCAACAAAATCAATTGTATCAAATTTTGAAAAATATTTGGAGGTAATCTTTGGCTAATATAATTAATAATATTTCTGTAATAATAGTACTGATTAGTATTGTTTTGACTTTTACAAGGATGGTGTTAGGTCCAACTGTTGCGGATAGAGCTGTTGCTTTAGATGGGATGACAATTATTGCAATTTCGTTAATTGCTTTTATTGCTTATTATTCCAATAGAATTATTTATCTTGATGTGGCAATTGTATATGCACTAATCAGTTTTATTGGTATAGTTGCGATAGCTCGCTATTTAGAAAGGGGGATATGATGGAATTATTTGGAGCAATTATTACACTAATAGGATCAATTTTCCTATTTCTTGGAGCGCTCGGAATTTTTAGAATGCCTGATGTTTATAACAAAATGCAAGCTGGAACAAAAGCAACTACTTTAGGAACAATACTTTTTTTATTTGGAATTTCTATTGGTCATTTAGAATGTGGGTGTTTCGGAAAAATCGTAATTTTAATTTTGTTTGTTGTTTTTACTAATCCGGTTTCATCAAATGCATTAGCGAGAGCAGCTCATTTTTCCGGTATAAAACTCACAGATAAAACTGTAAAAGATGATTTAAAAAAAGATAATATTGAAAATGAAGGAGAAAAAATATGATCTCCGTAATAATAGTAGTAATTTTAGGGATTATAATGATGGTGGCTGGAGTAGTCGCTTTACATTTGAAAAATTTACTTGCAGCAATTATTACAGCAGGAGCTATTAGTTTATTGGCAAGTGTGATTTATCTAATTTTAGGTTCTCCTGATGTTGCTATGACAGAAGCATCTATTGGTTCAGGACTTACAACAATTATTTTCCTTTATGCATTGAATAAAGTGAAAAAGGAGGATAAAAATGATTAAAAAAATATTTGTTATTCTCACAATGATTGGTTTGATAATGATGTTGTCATCACTTGTCTTAAATTTTGAATTTGTAGAACAATTGAATGATTTGTCTGCTGATTATGTGACAGGTTCAATTGAAGATTTAAAATCGCAAAATGTCGTAACTTCTGTGATTGTCACATATCGTGGTTTGGATACACTTGGTGAAGTTACAGTTCTGTTTCTTGCAACTGCCGGAATTGGATTTTTATTAGGTAAACGAAAAGGGAAAAAACGAGTTGCTTCAGAGCTTTTGCAGACAAGTTCATCATTTCTTGTTGCTTTAATAATTTTACTTGGAGTTTATATTTTTTCACACGGACATCTTACTCCGGGTGGCGGTTTCCAAGGTGGTGTGGTAATAGCTAATGCCTTTCTGTTATTGATTCTATCAGATGCGAGTATAAAGTTCAATCACACAATTCTACAATTAGTTGAATCATTATCAGGAGCATTTTATGTGATTGTTGGTATTATTGGTTTAGTTTTAACTATTGGATTTCTAAATGCAAAAATAATTCCACTTGGTGAATTCGGTAGATTAATAAGTGCCGGCGCAATTCCAATTATCTATTCATTGATTGGTTTAAAGGTTGGTTCGGAATTAACAAATATAATTGATACAATGAGGGGTGAATAATGATTTTTGCATTAATTTTAGGATTTGCTTTATTAGTTATTGGTATTTATGGAATGCTTTCTCAACGAAATTTAATCAAAATCGTAATTGGTTTTTCAATTGCTGATACCGGTATTCACATCATAATTGTTTCAATTGGTTATTTACGAAATAGAACTGCACCAATTCTTAACAGTGCTGTAAATTTGAAAAATGCAGTTAATGAAGTTGTTGATCCAATTCCTTCTGTTTTAGTTTTAACTGCGATTGTTATTGGATTGGCAGTTACTGCTTTGATGTTGAGTTTTGTAGTTGAACTTTATAAAAAGAAACAATCACTTTCAATTGATGATTATCAGGAGTTAAAATGGTAAATCCAATTTATATAATAATTTTATCACTAGCAGCGGGTTTTCTTTTATCAATTTTTGATAAAGGTGGAAGGAAATTATCTCTAACTATTTTCTATAGTGTTTTAACTTTTAATGTCTATGTAATTGCTGACTGGTTTTATCGTTTTGCATTTCTCGGTGTACCTACTTTAAATATTCAAACGGCGGGTTTTTCTGCTCCATTATCAATTAATTTACAGTTGGGAATTCAAGAAGCATTCGTATTGTTATTTGCAAATTTGGCCGGATTATTAGCAGCAATTTTTCTAATTAAGAAATTTAAAACAAGTCATGTCTCTTCATTAATTTTATATCTCATTTTAATAATGGGAGCAAACGGATTGGTGATGACAAGAGATCTTTTTAATATGTTTGTGTTTTTAGAAATTCTTTCAATCTCAACTTATGCTTTGACAATTCTCAACAAAAATCAAAAATCACTTTCTGCCGGATTTAAATATATGATTGCCGGTGGGGTTGCATCAACATTCTTTTTGCTAGGTGTAATTTTCGTCTATTATTTTTCAGGAAATTTAAATTTAGAATTTATTAGTCCAAATAGCTTTATGGATTATGGAGTGATAGCAGTTTTTCTTTTGGCAATGGGAATTTTTATTGAATTAAAACCATTTCCCGCAAATGGCTGGGCACTTGATGTTTATGAATCTGTTAACTCTGGAATTGCTTCAATAATTGCAGTTGTAAATTCTGCCGGAATAATTTTTGTGTTTTATAAAATAATGCCATTACTTCCACAAAATCTTTTGAATATTTTTGGGATTGCCGGAGTTGTAACCTTTTTATTTTCAAATTTGATGGGATTAAAACAAAAGAATGCGAAACGACTACTCGGATATTCATCAATTGGACAAATAGGTTTGTTAATTTCAGCATTGGTTTTTACAATGAATGCACCAAATAAATTAATGTATTTAATAGTTGGTGGATTTTTTGTTAATCATTTGATCGCAAAAGCAGGATTATTTTGGATAACCGGAATTGTAAATAAAGAAAAAATAAGTGATTGGGGGATTTTAAAAGAAAATAAATTTTTGTTAATTCTTTTTGGAATTTTATTATTTGCTTTATCAGGTTTACCTCCATTTCCGGGTTTCTGGGCTAAATGGGAATTTGTAAAATTACTTGTTCACGGAAAAATGTTTTTTGTTGTTGGATCCGTTTTATTAGCATCACTTTTTGAAATTGTTTATTTATTTAGATGGTTTACAACTGCAGTAAAAAGTGAATCGGAAACAAAGGAAAAAATCCCATTTCAATTTGCAAAATATTTTTCTACAACAGTTTTTGCAGGAATTATGATTTTGGTTTCATTAGCAATTATGCAATATTTCTATAAATTTCATTGGATTCATTTCTTGCCGATTGTTGCTGTGGTTGGTTTTTATTTGTTGGATTTTATTCCATCAAAAGCAAAGGGGATTTTATCTCTGATTATAGTAGGATTTTATGGATATTATATCTACCCGTTTGAAAGTAATTTGCAATTATTTTTTGGAATAATTTTTATAGTTGGAAGTGCAATTAATATTATCGCAACTTTAAATAGAAAAAAACTTAGTAGAGGATTTTATGGATTTTTGCTGATGATGATCCTTTCATTTGGGAATTTATTGATTTCAAAAACATATTTGGAATTTTTCTTGGCTTGGGAATTTATGACAGTTTCATCATTTGTTTTGATTTTGAGAGGAAAAAAAGCTCAAAAAGCTTCATTGATGTATATGATTTTTTCAACTGCCGGAGCATATTTAATGATGGTTGGATTTAGTTTATTGCCAAATTTAATATCAAATTCAGCATTAATAATTTCTATCGCAGATATTAAATTACCAATGGTGGCAATTATTTTACTTGCAATAGGATTTATGATAAAATCAGGTTCACTCGGTGTTCATATTTGGTTACCGGAAGCTCATGCCGAAGCGGAATCAGATGTTTCGCCATTTATCTCTGCAATTTTATTGAAGGCAGGTGTTTTTGGATTAATTATGGTTGGAATTTCATATGTCAATAATACTCCTTCATTTAATATATTCTACTGGATTGGTTGGATTGGTGTATTAACTGCAATAGTTGGTGCATTTTTAGCAAGTTTTCAAGAGGATGCAAAGAGATTATTAGCATATTCCAGTATGAGCCAAGTTGGTTATGTTGTCGCTTCCATTGCGATTTTAAGTCATCTCGGTTGGATTTCTGCTTTGTATCTTTCTTTCAATCACATGATGTTTAAATCACTACTATTTATCGCGATTGCCGGAGTATATTATAGAACTCATACAAGAACGATGTATGAAATGGGTGGATTAATAAAGAAAATGCCATGGACTTATATAAGTGTATTAATTGGTATAATTGCAGTTTCCGGAGTTCCACCATTATCAGGATTTGGAGCGAAATGGTTAATATATTCGTCATTCATTGAACATGGATGGTATCTACAAGCAGGTGTTTTGTTTTTTGCAAGTGCAGTAAGTTTTCTATATTTATATCGTATAATTCATACAATATTTTTGGGACAAATGAAATATGAACATCAGAATATTAAAGAAGCACCAATTTGGTTTATCATTCCGCAGTATATTTTCATCATTGGAATTATGGCAATCTCAATGTATCCTAATTTGATTATTCAACCATTGAATTCAATTGTGAGTACCTATTTCAATTCATCAATAATTATAGATGGATACAATATAACTAGCAATTTAGGATATTGGAATGGAAATATGGTTATGTTCGTAACAATGGGAGTTTTTGTTGTTCCATTGATAATTTTATTATTACTTAATGGTAAAACTCAAACTGTTAAACAATTCAATATTGTTTATGCAGCAGAAAGACCGGAATCGCCACAGACAACACATTTTGCACACAATATGTTTTCACATTATTTTAAAGCATTGGGAAGTTTTACAAAGCCGAGAATTCAAAACTTTTGGAATTCGGTTGACGAATGGTCTCATTCAATTGCCGGAACATTTAGGCAGATTTATACAGGAAATGGTCAGACATATTTATTGCATATAATTATGTATGTTGTTGTAATATATTTCATAATGGGAGTGTAAGATGGATATTTTTATTAAAATAATTTATGCAATTATATCAGTTATTGTTGCAACAGTTTATGGATTAACACTGGGAGGAATAGTCAGAAAAATTTATGCAAGGGTACATGGAAGATATGGCCCACCTGTTTGGCAACCATTTCTTGATATTATTAAAACATATGGAAAGCGAGTTTCCATATCTCATGGAATAATGTATTATCTTGGACCTGTTTTTCGTTTTGCAGGTGGATTAGGAACCTATCTCTTTATTCCGGTGATTTATGGTTCAACCGTATTTGGAAATTTTTCCGTAGCGGGAGATTTACTTCTCGTTATGTATTTTATATTCTTTGGACAATTGGGAATGGCACTTGGAGCAGGCGAAGGTGGTCATCCATATTCTCCACTTGGAATTGCTCGTGGTTTATCTCAGATGTCAACATTTGAGGTGCCTTTTTCACTCGCAGTAATTGCTGTTGCGATTCAATATAACACATTGAATATTACTACTATCGTTTCAGCACAGCAGGGAAGTTTTCTAAACTGGACACTATTTACAAATCCTTTTGCGGTGATTGCTGCAATGATTTCGCTTTTGGGAATGAATATGCACTCACCATTTAGTATAGTAATGGCACCACAAGAAATACCAATTGGTCCACCAATAGAAATGAATAGTAGCTTTTTGGGAATATTACAAACTAATAAAGGTTTATTTGCAGCTGCAAAATTAGTTCTTTTTATGAATCTATTTTTTGGTGGAGCAACTAATTTATTAATAATGATTGTTAAGACATTTTTAATATATATGGTTTCAGTTTTTGTTGGAGCGGCATTTCCAAGATTTAGGCCGGAACAATCTTTTAGATTTTTCTTAAAGTGGCCAACTATTATTGGAATTATCTCAATAATTTTTATTGCATATTTTTAAGGAGGGGTTTTGGAAAAAAAAGATATAAAAGAAATTGAAAAACAAATGAAATTGGCAAATAAAGGTTTGCCTGAAAAAGAGAGAGAACTCTTTAGTGATGCTCGACCTACTTCTGTATCTCCATTAAATAAGTATCTTGAGAAATTCTTAAACTGGGCAAGATCTCAGTCGTTATGGTTTATTGGTTTTGGAACAGGTTGTGGAGCTATTGAATTAAGACCGCTAACGACATCAAGATTTGATATTTTTCGATATGGAATTGCGGGGAAACCAACACCAAGACAATCATCTGTTTTTATTATTAGTGGCTATGCATCAATGAAAACTGTAAAGAGAATTGTGCGAAGTTATGAACAGATGCAAGGTCCGAAATTTGTAATTGCTTTGGGAAGTTGCACGATAAACGGTGGGATGTATTATGATAGTTATAATACTATTAATAGATTGGACTATTATATTCCTGTAGATGTCTATATTGCAGGTTGTATGCCGAGACCGGAAGCAATAATAGCCGGATTTAACAAATTAAAAGAAAAAATTAAAGCCGGTGAATGTGATGGAATGAATAAATATACTGACAATTTTGATTGGTACAAAAAGAATCAGAAAAAAATAATTAAAGATTGGAATATGCCTGATTATAATTGGTAAGAGGTTTAGATGAAGGTTAAGATTGAGATTAAGGTTGAGGAATACAAATTCTAACTTTGCATAAAAAAGGAAAACTTATGGAGCAAATATTAAATAGTATAAAAGAAAAAATTGAGATTAAATCTATAAAACAACGAGATGATCTTTATTTTATCAATGTGAAAGAAGAGCATATAATTTTTCTTCTTTCATATTTAAAAGAGCAGAAAGGATTTACTCATTTAGCATTTTTGCAAGCAGTTGATTTTAATGAATATAACATGTTTCAATTAACTTATATGCTATATAATTATGATATGAAAGTTAATCTTGGAATAAAAGTTATAATAGATAGAGAAAAATCAGAAATGACTTCAATTCATAAATTATGGAAACATGCTTGGCAATATCAACGAGAATTACATGAATTATTTGGAATAAATTTTCCGAATTCACCACATGTTGATGAGTCGTTTGTATTGGAAGGTTGGGAGGAGATACCACCGATGAGACGGGATTTTGATACATTGGAATATTCAAATAAAACATTCTATCAACGACCGGGAAGATCGACGACTGATCCAAAAGAATATATGAAAGAGAAATTATATAAAAATTTTGTTGAACCTCCGAAAATAAGGAAAGAAAATGATTAGAGATTTAAGATTTCTCGTCCGCCTGCAGCGGATAGGCAAAGTCGCAAAGTCGCAAAAATATTAATATGTATTTTGTTAACATATCAGAATGCAATTATGGAATTGAAATATGGGGGAATAATGATTAATATTTCAGAGAGTAAATACAAAAATTTTAAAGCAGATAGATCAAAATATCCTGAAATGAAAAATGGGAAACCAATTATAGATCTTGAATCTCATAAATTTACAAAAATTTGGCAAGGTCCTCAACATCCCGGAGTAACGGGAAATATGGCTATTGAACTTACTATAAATGGTGACGAAATAGTTGATGCAAAAACTCATATGGGATATTTACATCGTGGTTTCGAAAAACTTCTTGAGAGAAGGAAATATATACAAGGATTTACAATTGTAAATAGAATTTGTGTTCCAGAACCGGATACAAATGAATATTGTTACTCGACAGCTGTGGAAGATTTGGCGGGAATAGAAATTCCTGAAAAGGCAAAATGGATTAGAACTCTTAATCTTGAAATGTCTCGTCTTGGTAGTTTTTTGTTGTGGATTGGTGGACAGGCGGGTTCACTTGGAATGGGAACTATTTCTCAATGGACTATTGGAATGAGGGATTTTTGGTTAGACCTTTTTGAAGAAATGACAGGTGGACGAGTTTACCATATGTATATGATTCCGGGTGGAGTTAGGAAAAATCTTCCAGCAGGATTTAAAGCAAAAGCAAAAGATTTAATTGTTGAAACTCGTGAATTATTATATGATGTTGAGAAAAGTTTTTTCAACAATGCAATAATAAAATCTCGATTAAAAGGACTTGGAATTATTACATCGGAAATGGTAGATGAATATGGAATTGTCGGACCGAATGCTCGCGGAAGTGGAAAAGAATATGATGTCAGAATTAATAATCCTTATGTGAAATATGCTGAATTAGATGTTAAAATGATTACCGGAACAGTTGGAGATGCTTATGCGAGAGCAGAAGTTCGATATAAGGAACTACATCAGAGTTTGGATTTAATTAGTCAAATATTGGATAAAATTCCTGAAAAAGGAGAAATTCAAGCGAAACTCCCTAATGTATTACATTGGAAAATTCCTGCAGGCCAAACTTATGTCAAAGCAGAATCAACTCGTGGTGAACATGGATTTTATATGGTATCAGATGGAAGTAAATATCCAAGACGAGTATTCGCAAGAGGGGCAAGTTATACTCATGCAATTTCAGTTTTAGAAAAATTAGCAGTAAATATCAGTATTTCTGATCTGGCCGGACTGATGGTTTCATTACATACATGTCCACCGGAAATAGAGAGGTAGTTAAAGAGGTTTAAGAGGGTTAGAAGGTTAGAGGGTTAGAAAATAGAAAATAATAATAAACGAAAAAAATAAATTATGAAATATGAATTAGTAAAAGGAAATAGATATGATACTTAAAGATATATTATCTCCATTTAGTGTATGGAAAAGAGCAACTCAAAAGCCTTGGACAGTAAAAAATCCAATTACTGAAAGACCGGGAGCTGAGAATTATCGTGGATTCCATAAAAATGATTTTGAAAAGTGTATTGGTTGTGGAAGTTGTGAAGAAATTTGCCAAAATGCTGCCATCGATTTGGTTCCGGTTGAGGGGCAAGAAACAACTGATGGAGATAGTGGATTGCGACCGAGAATTGATTATGGTCGTTGCTGCTGGTGTGGGCTTTGTGTTGATGTTTGTCCAAGCGGCTCACTTACAATGTCAAATGATTATACTTGGATATCAGATAATCCGGAAGATTACAGATTTATTCCCGGAGCTGATAAAACGAAATGGCAAGATGAAGAAAAAGGCTATAAACGGTCAGAAAATATTCAATTGATCGATTATGATAGAGTAGAAATGTCGGAACTCGAGCCTGAAAATCGTGATAAATCATTTATTGAAATTGTGAAAGGTTATAACAAAGAACAGGCAATGAAAGAGGCAGATAGATGTCTTGGATGTGGGATTTGTACTGCAACTTGTCCGGCTCACATGGATATTCCCGGCTATATCGCTGCAATCCGAGAAGATAACATTGAAGAAGCTTTTAGAATTTTATATGAAACAAATCCTCTACCGGAAATTTGCGGTCGTATTTGTACTCACAATTGTGAAACAGCTTGTGCATTGCAGAACAATGGAGAACCTTTGGCTATTAGGTGGCTAAAAAGATATATAGCAGATCAAATTCCACCGGAAAAATATAAAGAAGTTCTTGGGACTGAGCATCTTGCAGATCCGAATTTAAATAAAAAAGTTGCAATAATTGGAGCAGGTCCATCTGGTTTATCTGCTGCATATTATCTTGCGATTTTAGGATATGAAGTAAAGATTTTTGAAGTGTTGCCGGATTCTGGTGGTATGGCAAGATATGGAATTCCAGAATATCGTTTACCTTATGATCAGATTGATAAAGATATAGATTATATAAAATCTCTTGGTGTTAAAATTCAATTTAATACAAAAATTGGTAAAGATATTTCCCTTGATAAATTACATAATGATTATGATGCAGTATTCGCTGGAACAGGATTACATCTTGGTAGAAGTACAAGAGTTCCAGGTTCAGATAATGAAAGAGTTTATTTTGCAACGGATATTTTACGAGAAGTAACACTTGGAAATGAAATTGATGTAGCAGAAAAAATCGTTATTATTGGTGGTGGAAATGTTGCGATGGATATTACCAGAACTTTGGCGAGATTGCAAAATAAGAAATATGGGAAAGTGCAAATATTAACAACTTCGTTGGAATCTGAGGATATTATGCCGGCAGATAGAGAGGAGGTTGTTGAAGCTCGTGAAGAAAAAGCAACTATTGATCCGGGCTGGGGACCAAAGGAAATTGAAATTGAAAATGGAAAAATCAAAGGTCTGCATGCTATTAAATGTACTTCTGTGTTTGATGAGGAAGGAAGATTTAATCCGAAATTCGATGAAAAACAAAAGAAATTTTTCGAAGGTGAAATGATAGTTGAATCAATTGGACAAGGAATGGACCTGTCTTATATTTCAGAAGATATTAAAAAAGGATTGAAATTCGGTCCTCGCGGAAGAATTCAAGTAAACGACAAATTCCAAACTGATTTGAAATGGTTATTTGTAGGTGGAGATATTATTCAAGGTCCTGATGTGATTACTGCAGTTGCAAACGGACATATTGCTGCCAGAGCGATAGATAAATATTTAGAATAAAGGAGGAAATAATGTATTACAATGTTAGAGAAATAATAGAATATGCAATAAAAATTGAAAAAGAAAGTTATGCTTTTTATAATAATGCAGAGAAAAAAGTAAATGATAATGAAGTAAAAAAATTATTGATATTACTCGCTAATGAAGAGATTAATCATCAAAACAACTTAAAGGTTTTAATTGATGAAAATAGAGTTACAAAAGATGAATTAAATAAAAAAATGGATTTGGATAACACACTATTAAAAAAAATAGTAGGAACATCTGAAATTTCTTCTAATGCGGATTTGTTAGAAATTCTCACAATCGCATTAGAAAGAGAAAAAAATACTGAGAATATTTATGCAATGTTAAGTACTTTATCAAATATTGATGAAGATATTATTGACATTTTTAGCAATTTAAAATTACAAGAAAACAGTCATGTGAAAAAAATCCAATCTCGTATCAACAAATTGAAATAATAAAAAAACTCAAGGAGATGATAGTATGAAATTAAGCAAATTATTAGAAAATAAAACAAATGAAATTATCAAAATTGATTCAAATAAATCAGTATTTGAAGCAATTCAATTACTAAATAAACATAAAATTGGTTCACTTCTTGTAATGAATGAGAATAAAAAATTAGAAGGTATTATAACAGAGCGAGATATTTTATTTAAATGTTTGGAAAACGAAAGGGATAATTACAAAACGAAAATTGCAGAAGTTATGACTTCAAAAGAAAAATTAATTATTGGAACTGCTGATGATAAACTTTCTTATGCAATGAGAGTGATGGTAAGTAAAAAAGTTCGCCATTTACCAATTGTTGATAACGAAAATGTAATTGGATTGCTTTCAATTGGCGATATATTGAAAGAAGTTTTAGATCAATCGGAAACAGAAGTGAAATTATTGAGAGAATATGTTAAGAATCCTTACGGAATAAATTTATAATTGACAATGATAATAAAATATTTTATATTTAGAACAATGAATTGTTGAAAAAGTAAGTTTTATTAGATTTTTAATTATAAATGATATAATTTTATGAATAAAAAAGAAAATATCAGTAAAATACTAAAAGCATTATCTCATCCCGATAGATTGGATATCGTAATTAATTTGTATCATAATGAATGTAGTGTTTCGAAATGTCAAAAAAGAATGAAGCTTCCGCAATCTACCATTTCTCAGCATTTAAAGACGATTATGGAAGCCGGAATTACTGAAAGAAGAAGAGAAGGAACAACGGTATGCTATAAAGTAGTAAATAAATTTGTAATTGAATTAATTAAAATTATTGAAAAATAAAATTTTTTGGTCTTAAATATCGCAATATTCATATAGTTAAATATCTATATATTAGGAAAAATAAATAAAAGCTTGACAAATCAATTTTTTATTTTTAAACTATAGGTAGAGATTGTGAACACAAACGCAAATAAGGGACAAAATGAGAATAAAACCAATACCAGATGAAACAATAAGTCGCCTTTTCCCATACTTGAGGGCGCTTATTTGTCTCTCTGAAAAGAAAATTGATATTGTTTCATCTAACCATTTATCAGAAATGTGTAATACAAATGCTTCCATGATTAGAAAAGATTTCTCTTTTTTTGGCGAATTTGGTAAAAGAGGTATTGGATATAATGTAGATAATCTTCTCGAAACAATTCGAAATATTTTAAAAATGCAAGAGATAAAAAAAGTAGTGCTTATTGGTGTTGGTAATATAGGAAAAGCATTGTTATCTTATTCTAATTTCTATTCTGAAGGATATAATATTGTTGCAGCTTTTGATAATGATGAAAAAAAAATCGGTATAAAAATAAATGGTATAATTGTAGAAGATATAAAAGATGCAGAAAAAACAATAAAAACTGAAAATATTAGAATATGTATACTTGCTACGCCCGTTTCTGAAACAAGTAAAGTTGCCAACAAGTTGGCGAATATGGGAATAAATGCTATTTTATCTTTTTCGCCGTGTCGAATAAATATGCCAAAAAATATTGAAGTTACTTGTATAGATTTAAGTACTGAACTTGCCAGATTAACATATTATTCATATATTCATTCACAATGATAACGCTATGTTTTTGACAATATTTAATTGAAAAGGTTTTTAATAACAGATTAGGAGTAATCCAGAATGTCTAAAAAAAATTTCCCCTTTATAACAAAAGTTAAAAATTTTCTTTATCTTTTTATTTTTTTGTTAGTGATTTGGGTTATTTTGACTAATACTTGTAGAATTGAAGAATTACTTACAGGGATTTTAGTAAGTGTAATACTTGCACTAATTTTGAGTAAGAATTATCAAAAACTTGGTCTTCCTCCAATTGGAATAAAACGAATTATATATTTTATTATTTTTATTTTTGTATTATTAAAGGAAATCATAAAAGCCAATTTTGATGTGGCGTATAGAGTGCTTCATCCGAAAATGCCAATTAAACCGGGAATTGTAGTAATAAAAACAGAATTGAAGCAGGATATCGCAAAAATGATACTTGCAAATTCTATTACTTTAACACCGGGGACATTTACACTTGATATTAAAGATGATGAACTTCTTATTCATTGGATTTATGTCAGAACGAAAAAAAAAGAGGAATCCACAAGAGAAATTGGAGAAAGATTTGAAAAATACTTAAAGGTGGTGTTCGCATGAGTGAAACAATAATTATTGTATTTTTGGGTATAATTGCTGTAGGCATTTTGCTAAGTTTGATTCGAATGATAATTGGACCGACCGCCTCAGATCGGGCTGTAGCTGTAGATACAATTACGACTACTCTTGTTGCCTTGCTAGTTATTTTGGCATTTGTTTTTAAAAGGTATGTTTATCTCGATGTCTCTCTGGTATATTCACTTCTCGCTTTTGTAGGGTTATGTGCCATTGCAAGATTTATGGAAAGGGGGCTTTAATATGGAATTAGCTGGAATGATCATTACAGGAATAGGTGTATTATTTTTACTTCTTGGGAATTTTGGAATATTAAGATTACCTGATGTTTATAATCGAATACAGGCGGGAACAAAGTGCACTACTTTTGGAACATTTTTCACTATTATTGGAATAGGAATAATTCAGCCAGGATGGTTTTGGAAATGTTTACTTATTGCTGTTTTTGTTATGGTTACAAATCCAATTTCCAGCCATGCTATTGCGAGAGCATCAAAGAAAAGTGGTGTTAAATTATGTAACAGAAGTGTAGTGGATCAGACAAAAGAATTTAATGAAAAGGAGGAAGCATGATATTAATAGTTACTTTTTTAGTAATAGCTATGCTTGTAGCAGCAGTTTCCGCATATTTTTTCCATGATTTACTAAGTGCTGTAATTGCTTCATGTATGGTTAGTTTAATTGCATCAGCTCTGTTTCTTTTTCTCCATGCTCCGGATGTTGCAATGGCTGAAGCTTCTATAGGTGCCGCTCTTGTGACTGCTGTTTTTGTTATAGCAATCAGGCGAACAAAGAGGTATGAAGAATGAGAAAAATTATCGGTATAATTTTATTAATAATAATTGCATGGGGTATCATTATTTCGCTTCAGAAAATTCCATTTGGTACATCAAGAGCAAAAGTTGCCGATTATTATATTAATAATGGAAAAGAAGAGACGGGTGCGGCAAATATTGTTACTTCTATAGTAGTTAGTTATCGAAGTTTTGATACACTTGGTGAAGTAACAATTCTATTTCTTGCTGCTATTGGATTAGGTGCTGTTTTGGCAACTATTAAAAGAAAAGAAGAAAGAAAGACAGAAAAAGCCAGTTTAATTCTTTTTACAGGTTGCAGATTTTTATTTCCGCCTATTTTATTATTTGGTGCTTATATTTTTATACATGGACATTTAACTCCCGGTGGAGGATTTCAAGGAGGAGCTATAATCGCTTCAGCATTCGTTCTTATGTACTTGGGTTGTCATGATAAAAAGAAAATAAATGAAACCGGTAGTATAATCTCTGAATCCCTTGGCGGGTTGGTATTTGTCGTTATTGGATTAATTGGTTTAGCAGTTGGGGCACATTATTTCCTCAATAATTTTCTGCCAAAAGGGGAATTTAATACATTGTTGAGTGCTGGTATTATTCCGATAATTTATATTGCTATCGGATTTAAAGTTGGGGCGGAATTGAGTAAGATTATTGACTTGTTAATGGAGGAAAGTTGATGAATTTTTTACACAATTATATTTATTACATTGGGGCTTTTGGGCTAATATTTATCGGTCTTTTTATTATGATAACCAAGCGAAATTATATAAAGGTAATAATAGGATTGAGTATTCTTGAGACAGGCGTCAATTTATTTTTAATTTCTGTTGGATATATTAGCAATGGAACTGCTCCGATATTTTCAAAAGCAGGTATAGAAGCTGGAAAGATGGTAGATCCGGTTCCTCAAGCACTTGTACTTACTGCTATTGTAATTGGACTGGCTGTTCTTGGTCTTGCTTTATCTCTTGCAATTCGGCTATACAAACACTATGGAACACTCAATTTGCAGGAAATAAAAGAACAAAGATGGTAAGTGATAAATTATTTAGATAGGAATAAAAATTACTATGGAAAATAGGATATTATAAAATGAATGAAATGATTAGTTTAAATCCGGTTCTTTTAATAGCTGTTCCCTTAGGCCTTGCCTTTTTGACTCCTTTATTAGGACTTATTTCTAAAAAAATAGCTAAATGGCTACCCGTTGTTGGATTTCTTTTTAATTTAATTGTAGCTTTATCTATTTTGCCTCATGTGTTGAAACAGCCGATTATTGTAAAAATAGCAGGATTTGCTCCACCATTTGGAATTAATCTTTTTGCGGGTCCGGTAGGTATGTTACTTGCTACATTAATTGCCCTCACAGGATTATTGGTTGCTATATATGCAATGAAATATATAAATGAAGGTGCACAACAGAAATATCACATTTTATTTTTGTTATTACTAACAGGAGCTACTGGTGTTGTACTTACAGGAGATATATTCAATCTTTTTGTCTTTTTTGAAATACTCTGTATCTCCTCTTATGCACTTGTAGCATATCTTGGTAATCGTGCCGGAATTGAATCAGCAGTGAAATATCTTATTCAGGGATCAATTGGTTCAAGTTTATTATTAATAGGTATTGGATTGCTTTATGGGCAGTTCGGAACCTTGAATATGGCAGATTTAGCAAGGCAAATCTTCGATTATACTGAACCATCAGTATTTGTACCTATGGTGTTAATGATAAC
Source organism: Fidelibacterota bacterium (assembly GCA_034723415.1). GTDB lineage: Bacteria > Fidelibacterota > Fidelibacteria > Fidelibacterales > Fidelibacteraceae > TCS52. The sequence continues at coordinate 24,805 of JAYEOX010000008.1, forward strand.
AGGATTGGGAATAGAAGCAGCAATATTTCCTCTAAATGCATGGCTTCCAGATGCTCATTCATCGGCCCCGTCATCTATTAGTGCAATTCTTTCAGGAATTGCTATTGAGGTAGGACTATATGCTGTAATTCGTGTTCTATTTACAATATTTGATGTTTCAAACTTTTTTATGTTTTTTGTATTCTTAGGAGTTTTGACAATTTTAATAGGGGAAATGAGTGCTTTTAGTCAGAAAAATATAAAAAGAATGCTTGCCTACTCCAGTATCGGACAAATAGGTTTGATAGTTTTTGCCTTTTCAATTTCTACACAATTTGGAGTGACCGGTGGACTATTTCAAATGATAAGTCATACATTGGGAAAAGCATTATTGTTTTTATCAGCAGGATATATGATATATAGAACCGGTTCTATGGAAATTTCGTCGTTTGAAGGAATCGGTAAGAAAATGCCACTAACGGCACTTTTATTCACGATAGGAACTTTATCTATTATCGGATTACCACCCTTTATCGGTTTCTCGAGCAAATTTCTGATAATAAAAGCTGCGCTTGCAAAAGGGGAACTGCTGTTTACAATATTAGTTGCGATTGTATTATTGGGGACAGTAATCGAAGGGACATATTTTTTCAAAGTCATTCAGACAATGTATTTTAAAGACGAGAATAAAGAAATAGTCAAAAAAGAATCTCCTGTTACAGGGTTAATTCCAATGTTCATTTTTGCAGGATTGATAATATTTATAGGAATATTCCCGAATTTTGTAATGAAAATTTTAAATCCGGCAGCTTCAGAGCTTCTTGATAAAGTAGAATATATAAGGAGTGTATTAGGATGAGTTTAGAATTATTATTAATAATTGCTTTTGGTGGT
>JAYEOX010000009.1:0-6323 GCA_034723415.1 Fidelibacterota bacterium
ATGTAACAAAAAACGCCACAAATGTTGCAATAATATCAGAAATTAAAATTGTAAATTTAAAACGCATCTATAATTTATCCTTTTGTAACATAATTATAAAATAGTAAATTATTTTTGATATTGCAAAAGGAGAAAGAAATAAATATTGAACTTTTAAACAAATATTAGTTTTAGTGATTATAATGATTTTAGGTATTTTACAAAATCTTTTATAATAATATCTTTAGTATATTGAGTAAAAACAAGCTCATATGCATTTACACCCATTTTTTCTTTCAATTCTGGGTTACTTACAAGTTTCTCAATTGCTTTAATCCAAGTATCCGATCTATTATTATCTAAATATATTCCCATATTATTCTTTGTAACCATTTCCCCTGCTTTTTCTGTTGATGAAAGAATAACAGGTTTTTTATATGCAAAAAATTCAAACATTTTCGCAGGAAAAGTATCGCGAAAAAAAGGATTAGTTAAAATTGGAATCATACACAAATCGCTTTTTTGCATATAATATTTAATTTGCTCACGAGATACCGAGGGTAAAACTGTTAAGTTACTTGCTTGATCAGAATATTTAATCAATTCTGCTTTTTTTACGCCATCACCAACAAATAAAAATTGAATATGTTTATTAGTTTTCTCAAAATATTTTAACATTTCAGGTAAAAAATAATAGTCATAAGCTAAACCAAAATTACCAAAAAAAAGACAAATAAATTTATTTTGCAGTTTGTTTGGTAAAGGGAAATCATTCGTTTTATTACTATTAATAAAATTTCTTGGAACCCCATTAATTAAAGTAAAAATAGGATGATCTTTATTTACAATTGATAAAAAAGTATCTTTAAATGCTGGCACTGCACCGGTCAATGCAATTGAATTAATAAAAAGAAATTTTTCGATCCTTTTAATGCAAAAAACGGCTCCTGGAATTTTAACATTTGAAAAAACATTAATAGATTCGCCCCACAAATCTCTAACATCTAAAATAAAAGGAATTTTCAATAATTTTGATAAAATGTATCCTGCAATTCCAACAGTAATTGGTGGAGAAGTAACCCAAATAATATCTACATTTTTAAATTTGTTATAATTAAATATACTGGAAAACATAAAAGACATATAATAAAAAAATCTACCAAAGATATTTTCCCTAGATGTTTTCCATACTTTAGTACGAACAATTTTAATATCTTCAATATATTTATCTTTATCCATTATTTTTGTTGGCAAACAATATGATGGTTTCTCAGTTAAAACTTCAATATTAAACCCGTTTTTTTTCAATTCCATCGCAAAATCACTCATTCGTGAAGCTGCAGCTCCAGTTTCTGGTGGAAAATACTGAGTTAATATTAAAATATTTTTTATGTTTTTTTTCAAAATATCCCTTTTCAAAAAAATTGATTTATTGTACTTAATTTACAGCATTTTAATAAAATATTCAACATTAAAATTTATAAAATTCTATTTATATGGAGGCAGATACCCAAATGAACTAGCTAATTTGCCACATAAATTATAAATCAATTCAATCTCTGAATTTGTAATTTTTGAAAGATATTTTTCATTTACATCCGGCCTTAGCGGGTACCATCTATCTCTTCTTTTCGATCCAAAAGGAATTACATCATTTTTTTGAGGAATCATTTCTGGAAAATATTCTATTTCTATAAAATTACAAATTTTTCTTAAATTTTTCTCGGGGAATTTTAATGTATCTTCAAAACGAAGAGTCATAAAATAATTTACCTTTTCTCCGTCTACGGTTGCTGTTTTGTTATAATTTTTCCAATGCTGACATGCAAGTTCAAGCCTTTCTAAAAAATTATTATCTTCACCACAATATTTTTTAGTATAAGTATTACCGGTTGCTGCCCTATAACAACTTGCATAGGGATTTCTCGTTACTAAAATAAACTTAGGAGATGAATCTTGAAATATTTTTTCTAATAACAACATTTTAATTGTAAAAGTTTGACTTTTATCAAGAAATCTCACATTTGGATTTTTCCCATATCTATTAATTAGCCATCTTATAACTTGAGTAAATTGTTCTTTTAACTCTATACCGAAGTCAGATTCATTATTTCTAAATAATGGAAAATACTTATCTGTTCCGCAAAGCCAATCTACCGGGTATTTAATTTTATCAGGATAAGGTTTAAGATATTCTATAGATTTAAATTTTTTCGGAAGAATAGGGCCTAGTACACTATTCATTTCATCCGCCCCAGCCCAGTATTTATAATTTCCAGTTACGCTAATAATATTACGGCTTCTTCTTAACATCCTGGAAACGAATGTATTTCCATTTCCCTGTGTGCCTAACAAAAAAATTGGATGTTTAATGTTTACATTTTTATATGATCTAAAAAATCTATTAGGATCAAATAGATAATTATTTCGTTTATAAATATAGTATAGAATATTCAAATCAAAAAAATAATTATTTTCTTTTAAAAGTTTTTTAATTCTTCTAAAACTATTATCCATTTTTTTTATTTTTTGCTTAATCATGTGTAATTTAATATTTTTAAAAAAATTGGTTACTCATTATCATTTAAAGTGATAATAACTCTTTAATTTTAAAAAGTTTCGCTTCCTCGTTTTTCCATTTATATTTTCCCATAACTGCCTTGTATCCATTATTTCCCATTTTTCTTGCTTCTTCTGGATGATTTATTAAAAATAAAAGTTTATCAGCAATCTGATGAGGTTCTGTTGGATCAACATACAGTCCACATTCGTTGGTTTTGATAAAATTTTTCCACAAATTAAAGTCTGAAACAATAATTGGTAATTTATTAATCATATATTCATAAAATTTAGTTAATAACTTTTTATTATAATGCAAAGAATAAGGAAACAGTGCCAACCCAATATCAGCATCAATATATTCACGATCAATTTCTCCTCGATCAACAAATCTATTTTCACCTATAATAACAATCTTATATCTTAACTTTTTATCAGATTTAATTTTATCTATTATTATTTGATCTTTGCATTTACCAACAAAATATAATTTTACATTATCAACTTTAGTGAGCAGTATTTTAAATCCTTCAATAACATTAAAAGCTCCTCTATCTTGTGTTATCCCACCTGTATAAATTATCTTATGAAACTTTTTTTTAGATTTATATTTTTCCACCTCATTTTTATTAAAATATGATTCTACAATAGGATAATTTAAAATATCAATTGAAATTTCTCTTAATTTCGGAGAAAGTCTATTTTTATAATATTTTTCCGCTAATAATAACAAATCAAACTTTTGTAAAAAAAATTTTTCTATAAAAAGATAAATATTAGCAATTAATCTTCTTAATATTTTTGTTGGTATCCACTCCTTTAATAAAATCTGTGTATAATAATCTTCATGAATATCATAAATCACCTTACCTTTATGAAACAATTTTATTTTTAGTCCTATCCAAATAAGTTCTGGATCATGAAACCAAAAAATATCTGCATCTGACAGTTTGATTCTATCCCAAATGATTTTCCTTATTTTACTTCGATCTATCGTTTTGTTCCATTTTGGTAATCCCACTATTTTGACTCCATTTTTTTCAATATAATCAAATTCAGCAGGCGCATGCAACTCTACTTCGTGTCTTTTAGCAATGGAAATTGCTTCTTTATAAAAAATTCTTGTATCGTTCCAGGGATGTACTGAAGTAAAAATAAATATTTTCATCTTATAATTTTATTCATAATTTATTGTATAGTTTATCTATCCTTTTTTCATTTTATTTAATCTTATATTTAATTCTTTAATCCACAGGAATTTATAATTTTTGTAAATAAATAATGAAACAATCACAATAATAAAAGAAACAAACATTTTCAACGACAATGATAACAGTATATTATTAATAATAATATTATTTTTAAACAAATAAAATAACCCAAAAACTATCATTATCCATAATATAGAAATTAAATTATTCCGAGATAATAGTTTCAAATCTTGTTTTTTAATTAAAATCCAAATAGAGGCTATTCCCAATAAAGAAATACCTAATCCAAAAGAAATAACAACTCCTAATATTCCCAATGAAAAAATATATGAAACAAAAAGGAAAACAATTACAGATAAAAAACCTAACAGGCTAATATAAATAGTGTATGGGAAAGTATAAAGACCATTGAGGATACTTCGAATAAATATATATCCTAAAAGAATCCCAATTAAAGGACCTAATAAACTAATATACCTAATTATAACAAAAAAATCATTACCTAACCATAATAATACTAATTCTTGAGATGTAAAATATACTATTAAACCAATTAACATCGGCAAAGTAAAAATAAATTCAATTATAATTTCACAATAGTTTTTTATAAGTTTTTTCTTCCCATCTGCAAGCACTTTAGAAAATTTAGGTAAAAATAATTTATTAAAGGGATTGCCTAACACTTGAAACATTCTAATTGTAGTAACAATAAGGCCTACATATCCTGCACTTTTTATTGAAATATTATGAGTAGTATAAAAAACCGGTAAAAAATATATTCCTGCCATAAAGAACCCATCCGGTAAACGAGATATACCATATTTATAAAAATTCAAATTATTTTTAATACTATTAATAATATTAAATTGTGTCATTCTTTTTATTATTATAGACCTTTTCTCTAATGTGAAGAAAATAAACAAGCAACATACTACCAATATTATTATTGAAGTTACTAAATAATAGTATTTCAAAAAAATCCAATTATCATTAAAATATGGTTTCATTATCAAAAAAACAAATAATTGTATTATCCAAAAAGTAATAAGAAGAATATTCATATTAACAAAATCATGTTTGCCTCTTAAATATCCGGTTATCATTACATAAAAAGAATTAGCAAATAAAAATATTAACATTGGAATTATTAATGAAATATATTTATTACTTGCAAAAAGGAATAGCGATATTTTTTCCATAAAAACAAGCGATATTAAGAGTAATATTAAAAACAATATTATTAATGGTAATACTGATAAAATTAAATATTCCATTTTTTTATTTAAATTAAAACTTACATATCTTGACAAGCTAATACTCATATTGATAGTTAATATTGGAAAAGCAATACCAATAAATCTCTTTATGACCATATAAATTCCATAACTGTTTTCTGTTAGATACTCAGAGAACATTCGTATAAGAATCAACCCTAATACAAGAATAACAAATTGAGAAATAAATGTTAATGTCAAATTATTAATAAATGAGGTGTTACTTTTATGTTTCAATTTTTGATTAATATTCAAACAATATATTCCTTATTTTAATTATTATATTGATTAGAAATGCTTTTAGTATTTCTATTTGCTAATGTCATTATTCCAATAGTTGCTCCCCAAAATAACCATAACAATCTATTCCTCTCAATATCACCACTTACTTGAGCATTAAGGAAAAAATAAATCATGCCAAATAACATAGGTGTCAATAACTCATTAAACTTTCCATTATTAATATTTATTAATTTTAATTCTTTTGTGAAAATAGTTATACTAAAAATAAATATACTTATACCAACAAGCCCTTGTTCAAACAATATTTCTAAAAAAACATTATGAGGATAAAAATATGCTCCATAGTCTTTAAATAAATTCGCAAAGCCACCAGCCCCAGTTCCAATAAATAATGTAAGGGGATGATTTGTTAAATATTGTAATAGTCGTTTTGCAAAAATTATTCGTCTTCCACTACTACTTGACATCCAAAGATTTTTTTCAATATTTAAATTACCTTTTTGAAATAATAGTGAAAAACGATCACGCATATTCTCTGGTAAAATAAATATTAATGCAATTCCAATTACAACTAAAAAAATTATAACAAATATTTTCTTTTTTTTAGAAACCTCTAAATAAAAAAACAGATACCCCAAAATAATTAATAGTGTGAATAATATCGGACCCCGAGTATTTGTTGCTAATAGAGAAATGATAATTGGAATTAGAGCAAACCATGCAATAATTTTATATTTTTGATCTTCAGATTGGAAAATTGATAAAAACCATAACAATACCCCTAGTCCTGCTACCCTGGCTAAATTAATAGGGTTATTACTCTCTGTAATTGTAAATCTGACTATCATATGTTGCAACAGAGTACCGGAAAGAAGATATTTAATTAGTAGTACTACATTAACTATCGCTATAATTAGAATCAAATACTTCAAAAATTCAATAAAGTTACGAACTCGCTTTTCTTCCTGAAAAACAACCATTCCGCCAATAAACATAAATCCATTGAAAAAAATAAACTTAGCTACCTTCTCAATTCCATACTTCATCTCATTTGTAT
>JAYEOX010000010.1:0-6279 GCA_034723415.1 Fidelibacterota bacterium
CTTCATAATTTTCCTGTCCATACAATTTTGAAATGACTGCACTACTTCCTAAACCAATACCAACTGCAATGCTATTAACGACCATAACAACAGGAAAAGTAAATGAAAGAGCAGCTAATTCATCGGCTCCTAATTTTCCAACAAAAAATGTATCGGCTAAATTAAAAATAACCATACTCATCATTCCAAATATCATAGGAATGGTCATTCTGATTAAAATCTTAAAGATATTCCCTTCTGTTAATTTATTATTTTTGATATTTTAACCTTTTTTTGTAAATATTTAATAGATATAATTTAACCATTTTTAATGAATTTTCAAATTTTAAACACACTTTTTTAATACTATCTTTTTAACAGTATCAAAATAGTATTAAATCAATAATCACCAAAAATAAATCTGTCTAAACTTTATATGACTATCATATAGATATTATTTTTTTGATTTGTCATTAACTTGTATATATGAAAAATAAATATTGAATTATAAATAAAAATAATAAAAAAATACGATTATATTATATTAAATACATTCCTAATGATATCTCTTCTTGAAACAATTCCTACTACTTTACCTTCTTTAATAATTGGTACTCTACGAAAATGGTTTTTAGAAATAGCAACAGCAATTTTTTCTATCCTTGTTTCAGGTCCAAAATGAATAACATCCGTTGACATAGCTTCTTTAACTTTTGTGCTACGAAGATAACCACAGAAGGCAAAATTTAGAATATCTTTTTCCGAAATAATGCCTATCATTTTCTCATTTTCATCCACAACCGGCATACCGCTGATTTTATTTTCAATTAATTTCTTAATTGCTTTATCCAGAAAAATATCCGGTCCGATCGTAATCACATCTTTTGTCATTATATCTTTTGCGGTTAATGTTTTGGTCATAAAAACTTCCCTTGATTTTATTTTTTCTAATTTTTTATGCTAAACAGGCTTTTCGGATAAATATTTTTCAATACCTTGTGCGGCAATTTTTGCATCTGCGATTGCTGTAACCGCATCTAAATTTATGTTAACTATATCTCCTCCAGCAAAAACCTTTGGAATTGTAGTCATACCGTTTTCATCAACTTTTACTTTTCGTCTTTTGGTAAATTCAAGTTTTTCGTTAAGTTTTTCAGGGAGAAATGAAAAATCTGCACGCTGTCCAATTGCTTCTATTATCATATCACCTTTAAGAAATATTGTTTTATCTTCATAAAAAGTAGGAGAAAATCTCCCATTCTCATCAAATACTGATTTCACCTTTTTGCATTCAAGCCCTTTAATATTTCCATTATCATCCAGCACAACTTCTTTTGGACCCCAGGCAGGATTAAATCGTATATATTCTTCTTTTGCTTCTTTTACTTCCACATCTGTAGCCGGTAATTCATCCCAATCCTCCAACGAAACTATTTTAGTTTTTATTGATTCATCATCAGGGTACTGTATATGCTGAAGTCGTATAGATTCTCTCGCAACATCCATTGCTACATTTCCACCACCAATTACTATAACTTTTTTGCCAACTTTTCTCTGTTCGCCAATTTTATTATCTTTTAGAAAATCAAGAGCAAGTGCACATTTTTCAGAATTTTTAACTCTTGTAGAAAAACTTATTGTGTTTCCAATTCCCATAAAAACAGCATCATTTTCACTCAATAGCTTTTCAAAATCAATATCTTTCCCCACTTTAGTATTAAATTTGAATTCAACTCCAAGGGATTCTATATAATTAACATCTTTATCAATAGCTTCAAGAGGCATTCTGTAAATTGGAGGACCTGTTCTAATAATTCCACCGCCACCGGGAAGTTCATCATAAACAACCACTTCATGACCTTGAAGCCGTAAAAAATATGCCAATGACAATCCACTTGGTCCTGCACCAATGATTCCAACTTTCTTTCCTGTATGTTCACCCGGGTGTATCTCAAGTTCTTCTTTAAAATTCTTAATTTGATCGGCAGCATATCTTTTTAGCCATCTAATAGCAAGAGAATCTCCTCTTATTTGTAAAGAACATGCATCTTCACAATGAGCCATACAAATTCTTCCGCAAATAGAAGGGATTGGATTATCTTCATAAATTGTCTCAAGTGATTCCTTAGGATCATCTCTGTAAATTGCATCAATATAATCTGAAATTTTAAGATGAGCAGGACAAGCTTCCTCACAGAGCTTGCATTCCAGACAACGTCCTGCTTCTTTTTTAGCTTCATCTTTATTGTAACCAATTACTTGTTCTATAAAAGATAGTTTGCGAACATCAGGTTCAACCTCGGGCATTTCCACTCTGTCGGGTTCAAAAAGAGCATAACGCATATCAGGTGAAAATCCGTCATAATTCTCCTTGCGATGTACAATACTTGCTTGAAATATCGAGTAATCCTCTTCCGATTTGTAGGTTTCTTTATCAAGTTTTTCATCTTTGGGAATGAATGTAAATGTATCAGTATCAAAATGGATATGGAGAAAATCTTTTGTGAGGGATAAAGACCCCGGAGGACAAATATCAACACATAATCCACAGAAACAACATCTTCCATAATCTAGTTGTGGTCTTTCATCTTTTTTACCTTCTTCGGGTTTTACTTCCAACCCGTCAATCTTTACCATTTCAATAGCTTTATTAGGACAAATATCAGCACAATTCCCGCACCCTGTACATTTTTCCCAATCGTTTTTGTGAAATCCTCTGCATCGATCACCAATTTCTAAAGTTTCAAAAGGATATCTTAATGTTTGCGGTTTCTTAAATAAATATTTAATTGCTTTGAATGGATTTAGATAACTTGTTTTAGACATTTTTTTCCTATAATTAATTTTTTATCTATCGATTTCCGGAGCGACAACATATAAACTCATCATTATATTCCCAACATCAGAAATACTCTCACCCTCAAGTGCTTTTTCCAAAACTGTCAATCCGTGATTATATGACGGAGTATCAAAATGTGCCCTATATGGTTTATTTTTACCGTTGCTTACCAAATAAAGTCCTAATTCACCACGAGCAGATTCACATCGCACATATGCTTCACCTTTCGGAATATTCCATTTAAAAGGATTTGGCGTTTTTGTATAGACCGCACCTTTTTTCGGCATTTTGTCAATAAGTTTGAATATCATATGAACACTCTCTATCATATCATCTCTGATAGCCAAAAGCCTTGAATAAGCATCACCATTTTTTCTTGTTGGAATATTAAACTCTACTTGATCATATGCATCATAGGGCTCAATTTTTCTGATATCGTACTTCATGCCGGTTGCTTTCAAAGTATGTCCTACTGCTCCCATCCTGAGTGCTTCTTCACGAGTAACAACTCCAATTCCTTCAGCTCTTTTCTTAAATAGACTATTCTCAAAAAATGTTGCATTGTAATCCGGTACTTTTCCACCTATTTTATGTAGTGTCTTTACTAACTTATCAGTAAAACCATTTGGGAAATCACGCCTTACTCCACCGGGACGAAGATAAACATGATATACTCTTGCTCCGGTAAGTTCTTCAAACATATCCAGTAAGAGATCTCTGTGATACATTGCCCAATTCGCTACAGTATCAAATCCAAGCATATTGGCATATGCCCAGGCACCGAACAGATGTGAAGCAACTCGTGCCATTTCACAAAAAATACTTCTTGTATATTTTCCTCTTTCGGGCACTTCAATTCCTGCCAATTTCTCCACAGCCATTGAATAAATCAATTCCATATGATCAGGTTCTACAACATTAATTCTACATACCAAGGGGAAATTTTGCATCCAAGTTCTTTGCTCCATAAGTTTCTCAAAACCACGATGTAAATAGCCCGGATTTGCATCAGCTTTAACTATCCTATCACCTTCTACTTTTAAAGTAATGCTAAAATTCCCGACCATTCCAAGATGTTGAGGTCCATAAAATAGTTTAAGTTCTCTCATTTTGTTCCTTTTTTCTTTCTTTTATAGAAGGAATTTTTCCATAAGTGTTATCCACATAATTTTGCATATCAAAATCTTTCCTAAAAGGAGGAATTTCATAATCTCGTTCAAGTAATAATGGCGTTAACCGTGGATGTCCTTCAAAATATATCCCAAACATTTCATGTAATTCCCGCTCATAAGGTTCAGCATTTTCAAAAACATTTATCACTGTAATAAATCTTGCTTCTTTCCTGGGAATCCTCGTTTTTACTATAATTTTAGTTTTCTCTTTCTCCTGATATTCTTCATCTTTTGCCATATAAGAAGAAAGAATATAAATAAGTTCAAATTCACTTTTATTAATCCAGTCAACACAAGATACTAATGATAGATGCTCATATCCCAAATTTTTCAAATAACTTAAAAAAGTAAGCACTTCATCTTTTTTAATATTAACAACGATTCTATTATCTTCAACAACATTAACTGTAATATTATTAAATATTGATTCAAATTTTTTCTTTAATTCATTCATTTTATATTCTCCTTTGAGAATAATGGGGGCCAATCCATGTCACCAAAAAGTTGTTCCTGATTTGCACGATAATGTTTATAATCTTCCCTATATCTTTTATAACCATCAGCTTTGTCCATGTCAATCAACTTCCATAAATGAGTTACACCAACAAAAACTGCTTCCGGTCTTGGCATACATCCTGCGATATAACCATCTATCGGTATATATTTATCCAAACTGGTAATAGTATTATAAGAATCGTAATACATTCCTCCATTTATGGGACACGATCCAAAAGCTATTGTATATTTGGGCTCCGGCATCTGCTCATAAGTTCTTATAATAGCTTTTAATGTTTTTGTAGAAACATATCCGGCAATTAAAAATAAATTTGCTTGCCTCGGAGACGCAACCGGTATTATACCAAATCTTTCCGCATCCCACCGAGTTGTTATTGAAGGTGGAATTTCAATAACTCCACATCCAGTACAAAAATACACAACATGAAAGGAATATTTATTTGCCATTTTACCGGGATTTTTCAACCATTTACTAATTTGATTTCTATCCATATATTTTTTCCCTTATTACAATTTTTTAATTAATTAACATTACTATTATTAGCCCAATAAACGCAATTAATGTCGGCCATTTCCATAAATATTTCATCGCTTGTTCAATTCTAAAACGAGGATAAACAGCATTTATAAAAAGTCCTATAATTAATACTATTAACATCTTTATTAAGAAAATAATTATTCCAAGAATTATACCCCATACCGTTCCGGAAATAGGATCTAATAACCCAAATAAAGTCCATCCTCCAAGAAAAATATCGACAAAAAGACCAAGTCCTACAAACATATGTAAAGCATTTTGTAAAGTATAAAATGCTAAATGTTTACCTCCAAATTCAGCTATTGGACCGGAAGAGATTTCTTGTGGTGCCTTAACAACTTCAAAAGGTCTTACACCAAGAATAGCAGGAAGAATTAAAAAATAAGCAATACCGGGTAATACTAAAGCCCATGAACCAAAAGCCCATCCGGAACTTGCCTGTATTTTAACTATATCAACCAATGAAATAGTATTATAATGAGTCATTACTGCAATAAGGACCAAAAGCAAAGGGACTTCATATGCAAGAGATAGAAGAAATTTTCTTGATATTCCAATACTTGAATTAGGATTAGCTGATGCTCCACCACTTAATGCTATTCCAAAAGGACTTAACAGCATTAAATATAAAAAAGCAATTAATCCACCGGATGTCAATACATATAATTTCCCTATTGGCAAAAATAATATTAAAACTAAAGATCCAACCAGAGAAAATATTATTCCAAAATCGAAAAATCTTCCATGACTGATACTCATTTGGCTAAAAGATCTAATCACATCTATCACAGGTTGATATATAGGTGGTCCGTATCTCCAATGAATCCTGGCTGATATTTTCCGTGATAACCCAAGGAAAAACATACCTATAATAATTGCTATCAAAGGTGAAATAAATAGTGCTATAATATTCATTAAAATACACTCCATTTTAATTGAATTAATATTAGAAATGCTAAAAAGAATACAATATACATCACATAGTTACCTACATAACCAGTATAGATTTTTCTTATATTTTCACAAATAAATTCAGTTACTTGTGCAACTTTTTGATAAAACATATCAAAAATATCTTTCAAAAATGGTCTGACCATGCGATAAAAAGGTGCATAATATTCCACTGTATAATGATATTTATCTTTTGGAATAGATGCTCCTGCTGCATAATTATCATATTGATCAACTGTAGTGGATTTACGTGCTACTTTAAAAATTCCCCAAACAATTGCACC
>JAYEOX010000011.1:0-1153 GCA_034723415.1 Fidelibacterota bacterium
CCAAAACCGTATTTTAATAATTTTAAATCAAAACGACCCGGATTTCATTTTGAATCGGAATTGATATTGAAATTTGGACTTCAAAATGTAAAATTTGAATTTGTAGAAATACCTACGATCTATAATTCAAATAATGAAAGTCATATGAATAATTTTTACGCTACTTATGATTTTGTTAAGTTGTTTTTTGAGTCGTTTTTTTGGAAGAAATAGTAGATATATAATCCTTGAAGTAAAACTAAGAATTTTTATTTACTTTTACTATTTCTCTTCGAATTCACCTTTAAATATAGTTACTGCCTCACCTTTTAATAATAACCTGTCATTTTGTAATAATTCACACTCTACTATTCCTGTTCTTTCAGAAGCTTGAAATCCGATCAATTTTGTTTTATTGAGCTTTTTGCCCCAATACGGTGCAAGATATGAATGAGCTGAACCGGTTACAGGGTCTTCATCAATTCCAATGCAAGGAGCAAAAAATCTGGAGATGAAATCATAGTTACTGTCAGTCGATCTTGCTGTTATTATAAACTCGAATTTTTCCTTTTTCAGCGCTGTATAATCAGGTTTTAATTTTTTTAATTTACAATCACTATCGATTTCGATCAAATATATTTCATTATCAAAATATGAATCCAATGGTTTAATATCAAATGCTTTTTTTATGTTTTCCGGACACATAATTTTTTTAACATGCTTTTGCGGAAAATTCATTACAATTTTAGTTTCCTCTTTATTAATAAATAAATTACCACTTTTTGTATTAAATGTTATTTCTTTATCAATTGGCACAATTTTCTCTTCATATAAAATATGTGCTGTTGCTAATGTTGCATGTCCGCATAGATCAACTTCAACTTTTGGTGTAAACCACCTCAAATTAAAGCTGTTTCCACTTTTTTGTACAAAGGCAGTTTCAGATAAATTCATTTCCGCAGCTATATTTTGTAAAATATTGTCATTCAAATGCTTATCAAGAATACATACTGCAGCAGGATTTCCGGAAAATTGGTTTTTCGTAAACGCATCTACTTGAAATAATCTCATGATCTACACTCCTTAATAAAAATGATTAATGATACATCCATATTATTTTTAGTTGCCTTTATTCGCTCTACTTTCATAATATCAATAATTTATACACATTAAA
>JAYEOX010000011.1:1253-3614 GCA_034723415.1 Fidelibacterota bacterium
AGACGAAAAGTCGAAAGTAAAGTTGAAAAATATGGTGAATTTGGTTTAGCGTTATTCATTGGTATTCCACTGCCCGGTTCCGGCGTTTATACAGGAGCACTGGCTGCTTTTATACTTGGACTTGACTTTAAAAAATTTTTCATTGCTACTGTAATAGGAGTTTTTATAGCCGGAATTTTAGTAACTATTGCAACTTTAACCGGCATGGAATTTTTAGAATTTATGTTAAAAACCAGATAATAATATGAGGAGATCATAATGAAAGTTGAAAAGATCATTCCGGAAATAAATTTAATTGAAGATAAAAAATTACGAGAAAAAGTTATTGCAATTTGGAATGAGGCGATAGAATATCGTGGTTGGAGTGAGGAATTATTGCTGAATATTCCATTTACATTATTAGCTGAAAATGTAAAGATCGGTTTTTTAGAACATGTTCGAACAGTCTGCCAACTCTGTATTGCAAATTATGATGTACTTGAAGAAATGCATGGAGAACGAGGAACAAAAGTCAACAAAGATTACTTGATCGCTGGAGCACTTTTAGCCGATGTAGGTAAATTATTAGAATATGAAATTAAAGATGGAAAATCTGTAAAATCCAATTATGGTAAATATATTCGTCATCCATTCAGCGGTGTTGGATTGGCATTTAAACACGATATTCCAGAGGAAATTATGCATATTATAGCAACTCATTCAAAAGAAGGTGTTGGAGAAAAGCGCTCACCGGAATCAATAATATTTCATCATTGTGATTTTGTTGATTTTGAATTAATTAAATAACAACTAATAAAATAAATAATTTGGGTTTAGTATATTAGCATTTAATTAATTATTAAGTAACTTTTCTATTAGAAGCCTTTGATTAATCTACCCAACAGGGTTTTATAAAAAATATTGGAGTTATTTTATCGTCATTGATTGTCATTTATAACCATTTATGGTCACTTCTAACCTTCTAAACCACTCAACTTCTAAACATTTATGTTATTTTATTTTGATTCTTGCTATATTTTTTTTAATTATGCAAAGCCTTCTATCAAATAAATTTTCTGCTTATTCTAATACTTTTTTAAATTTGAGAAAACCAATCAATCGCCAAATTGCAACTAAAGCAATTCCATAAGCAGCGAATATTCCGACGGCATACCAATAACCATAAAGTTCATTATTCCAGAACATCATTGGGAAATTCATGATTATTAATAGTGGCAATCCGATAAAGATTGAGATGCCACCGCCATAAATATTATCTTCAGCAACTGTTGTATCAAATTCAGGATCAAGAACTCTTATTAAAACCAATCCGGAATTTACAGTACCGGTTTTTTCACCGAATATTCCGATAAATCGTTCGAATGGATAATCATCAAAAGCACGATATGCTGCCCAATAAACAAGCCCAATAGTTCCTAATCCACCTAATACTGACATTATTAATAATGACATCCAGTATTTTACTACAATAGTAATTGATATGGCCGCAATCGCAGCTACAACAAGATAATCAATTGCTACTCCGGTTGCTCTATTCATTAAACCTGTATCAATTACATAACTTCTTCCGGTAATATCTAAAATTTTCCTTGTCAGTAAAGAAAGTAAAATAGCAAAAATAAAGTGGAACGACCATAATGTTGAAGCTAATTCAGTTAGTCCGGAAGATTCAAGCAAACCGGCAAATAAATAAACAACTCCATAAGTAGCTAAATAAACAGATCCGATCAAAGCGAATTGAAAAGCCATAGATTCAATCGCTTCTGTAGCAAGTGGAAGTTTCCCTGCACTTGGATTTTCTGTATTTTTCCAAACACCCATTTTTACATCAGAAGTAATTTGTTCCATACCGGTGATCAATTTTGTTTTTCTTTTCCTTATTCCCCAATTAATTAAAGCTACACCTCCGAAGAAAGCGAATAAATAGCCAATAGCAGCAAAAGTCAATCCAACCAGCCCACCACCATCAAAACCGAATTTTTCCCAATTATGACCTATTGCATACGCTAAACCAGGTCCCATTCCAAATCCCATAGGTACTAATAGCCCAATTCCGGGAAATAGATCAGGTTTAATTGTATAAATAAGAGCAAAAGCAACTAACATACCAATAATTCCCTGAACTAAAAAACAAGATATTCCTGTCATAGCCTGACTTAACGGTCCTTTTCCCCAATGTGTTTTCTCTTTTCTTAATCCCATCGCAATGAAAGTAATTGCTAATAAATGATAAACATATACTCCAAGACGTTCGGAATTCAGAGGAATATATGCTTTTTGCGTATAACCAAACAATCTTATCACTGCACCTAATATTTGTGGTCCAAGGATCAATGCAAAAAATCCACCTAAAATATTATT
>JAYEOX010000011.1:3714-16375 GCA_034723415.1 Fidelibacterota bacterium
AAATTTTATAAAACCAATTAATCTCCAAACCAATAATAATACAATAGCATATAAAATAAATAGACCTATTGTGTACCAATAACCATAAAGTTCATTATTCCAAAACATCATTGGGAAATTCATCATTATTAATAATGGCAATCCAATAAAAATTGCTATTGCACTACCATAAACTGCATCTTCAGCAATATTTGTTTTAAATTCGGGATCCATAACTCTATAAAGAACCAGCGCAGAATTGATTGTTCCTGTCATCTCTCCGAATATTCCAACGAATCTTTCAAATGGATAATCGTCAAATGCCCGATACGCTGCCCAATAAATTAATCCGGTTGTAGCAGCACCTCCCAAAACTGACATAAATAATATTGACATCCAGTATTTAATTACTATTGTAATTGAAATTGCAGCTATTGAAGCTACAACAAGGTAATCAATTGCCACTCCTGTTATTCTATTCATTAAACCGGTGTCAATCACATAACTTCTTTTTGTAATATCCAAAATTTTCCTTGCACTCAACGACAAAATAATAGCAATTATAAAATGAAATGACCATAAAGTAGAAGCAAAATCCGTCAATCCATTATTAACAAGTAACCCAGTTAAAAATTTCACGACCCCATAAGTTGCTAAATAAATTGTTCCAATTAGACCTAATTGAAATGCCATCGATTCGATCGCCTCTGTAGCAAGTGGAAGTTTTCCTGCAATTGGCTTTTCTGTTGTTTTTAAAACACCCATTCTTAAATCTGGAGTAATTTGATCCATACCGGTTATTAATTTTGTCTTCCTATTTTTAATTCCATAGTTAATTAATCCCATTCCAACAAAAAAGGCAATTAGATATCCAATTGCAGCAAATGTTAATCCAACCAATCCACCACCTTCAAAACCAAATTTTTCCCAGTTATGACCAATTGAATATGCTAATCCAGGCCCCATTCCAAATCCCATAGGAACTAACATTCCAATACCGGGAAAGAGATCAGGCTTGATAGTATAAATCAAAGTAAATGCAACTAATAAGCCAATACTTGCTTGAACCAAATAAGTCATAATTGAAGTAATACTCTTGCTTAATGGCCCTTTCCCCCAGTGTGTTTTTTCTTTTCTTAATCCCATTACAATAAATGTCAAAGCCAATAAGTGATAAACATAAACACCAAGTCGATCTCCATTAAGTGGAATATATGCTTTTTGAGTATATCCTAATGCTCTAACTAATGCACCAAGTAATTGTGGTCCGAGTATTAATGCAAAAAAACCACCTAATATGTTATTTGGAATCAGATATCTTCTAAAAAACGGAACATATCTTCTCAAAGCAGTTCCAATCACTAAAAACATACTCAAAAATGCAAAATCAAGTACTGCATCTTTTAAATTTACACTTAAATCCCATGGACTCATATTTCCTCCCGGTTAAATTTTATACTAATTTTTTTATATAACATCGTCTTCTTTTATGTTGTTTCTTTTCAAATAATTTCCATTGATTTTGAATCTTATGGTTTGATTCTAACTCTGCATTTGTTTCACATTGCAAAATATTATTTTTAGAAAATATTGACATGAATTCTTTAAAAATTATCGCATTTATTCCATTTCCTTGCAATTTAGGATTTATACCAATAAGCAAAAATTCTACTTTATCATTTTTTTTCATTGCTTTAATAATGTGAAATAAACCAAATGGGAAAAGATGACCTTTCGCTTTTTGAAATGCTTTTGATAAAAACGGCATTGTAATTCCAAATGCCACAATTTTTTCATTTTTATCTACAATTATTGCGATATAATCATTTTTAATAAATGATAAAAACTTTTCAATATACATATCTATTTGTTTATCTGTATATTTCATTACCCCAAAATTATCTTTATAAGTCATTTCAATTAATTTAAATAATTCTCGTCCGTAATATCTCATCTCTTTTTTACTTTTGATTTCCAACTTTTTATAATCGTATTTGTTTTCAACATGATTTGCAATTTTTATTATTTTTTCTGGAGTTTCAATAGGTTTTTTTATTATAAATTCAATCCAATCTACTTGTTTTTTGTAATTACATAATTCTAAATACTTTGAATAATAAGAATAATTATATATACCAGCTAAAGTGCCTATTTTTTGAAATCCTTCTATCAACATTCCTTGCGGATCAAAATTTGTAAAACCTAACGGTCCTTGTAAAGCAATCATTCCTTTACTTTTCGTCCATTTTTCCACTTCCACTAATAATTTTTTACAAACTTCAATATCATCGACAAAATCAATCCAGCCAAATCTTCCATGTTTTTTCCCAACTTTTTCTATATAAGGATTAGAAATTATTCCGGCGATTCTTCCAACTACTTTATTATTTTTATAAGCCAAAAAATATTTGGCTTCTCCAACTTCAAAAAATGGGTTTTTATCTTTTCGCAAAACTTTCATTTCTTCTGAGATAATTGGAGGCACCCAAAATTCATTTCCTTTATATAATCTAAAAGGAAATTTAATAAAACTCCTTAAATCTCTATTATTAGTAACTTCTTTTATTTTTATATCCAAATTGTTACCATAATTTATTTAAAATAGCAAAATGAATATATAATTAAAGTATTAATGCCTCTCAATCCCCTCCTTTTGTTAAAGTTTACAATAAAAATTCAAAAATAACAAGAAATATTTTTTTATTGTAAGATCAAAAATAATTGTTTAAATTTAAATTAATTAATACAGAGGGAAGCATGAAAAAAATAGATGTAGAAACACCTTGGCGCAAAACAGCAGTAGCAATTTATAAACAGCCCAGTGATTCAAAAACTTATGGAACTTTTGAAATTGATTTTGATAATGCACTTGCATTTATTAAAAAGAAAAAAAATCAAGGTGTAAAATTAACCGTAACTCAATTACTTGCTTCTGCACTCGGTAAGGCATTAGAAATAGACGTCCCGGAAGTTAATTGTTACATTAAACGAGGAAATATATTCCCTCGTGAAGATGTCAGCATCTTTATCTCTGTAAATATCAATGAAGGTAAAGAGATGGGCGGATTTGTAATCCGTAATATGGAAAATAAAACCGTAACCGATATTTCTAATGAAATGAAAGAAAGAGTAGAAAAATCCAAGAAGAAAAAAGATAAAGGTGCTGTCAAAAATAAAAATCTACTTTCAAGAATTCCTTGGCCATTTAGAAGAATGGTATTTGTTTTAATTAAATTTATTACTGTAAATTTGGGATTAAGTATAAAATTTTTGAATGTTTCACCACATTCATTTGGCAGTGCTATGATATCAAATATTGGAACGCACGGATTACAATATGGTTTTGCCGCATTATTCCCCGCCTCCAACATTCCTATTGTACTTATTCTCGGTAAATTAGAGCCACGTCCGGTAGTAAGAAATGGAAAGATCGTTATTCGTAATATATTGCCTTTGTCTGCTACATTAGATCATCGAATTATTGATGGCGGACAAGGAGGAAAAGTAGCAAAAGCACTTACAAAATATTTGTCTAATCCTGAATTATTGGATAGGTTGGGTTCGTAGAGATACTTTTTTGCCGCGAATACGCTAATGTTCATATTAACTTATCAGTAGTTTTCTTTTTTCTTCCTAATTTATTCGCACATTAGCGGCTTTCTTCTTCTTTATTTATTCGCTTAGCAGCATTTTCCCATTCTTTAATTTTCTTTTCAAGAGCAATTCTTTTATGATTTAATCTTAATTCTCCAAAATTTACTATTAATGACAATTTATTTTTCGAAACTTTTAAATAATTAATCGCTTGCGCAATAAATTTATCAGCTATTCCAGAAACAGCTTTTATTTCCAAAATATTTTTATCATAAACAACAAAATCGGCATAAAATTTATGTGGTAATATTGTGCCCTTATAATTTACAACATATTCCTTTTCTCGCTCATAGACTATTCCGGAATTCTTAAATTCCAATTCCAATGCATCTTTATAAACTATTTCAGGAAAACCAGGTCCAAGATTATTATGTACTTCATGCAAATTCCAATTAGATCATAACTTTCTTTTTTATAGATTAGTTTGCTCATAATAATCTCACCTTTTTTATCACATATAAATTATAATTCTTATTCGCGCATTAGCGGCTTTTTTTTCTTTTAATTATCTTTTAACAAACTCAATAATGAAAATTTTATTGCTATTAAATGACTTAATCCCAAGTCAGTATTTTTTAATGTATATTGTAAATTTAGTGATTTAAAATTTATTTCTGTTCCAATCATAACACCGCAATATTCTCTGTAACCAATTCCTAAATTAAATAGTTTTTTATATCCAATCTGAATTGAAGGAATTATTTCAATATTACCAATTTCACTTAAATTTATTCCGTAATCTCTATTTTCTGAAATGATAAATACAGTTGAAATACCAGGATTTATATTAAAATTCATCAAATGAATCGGCATAATCCAATTTCCTGAAATTTTTGGAGGATATAATTCAACTTCTCCATTTGTATAAACAGTTGTAGCAGAAGGTAAATTTTCCACTTTATACAATGAATTTAGATATTTTCCTTCTTTGTATGCAAAAAAATCAAATAAAATACCAATTCCATTCTCTGCTATTAAATTTGAATAATAAAAATTCATTGTAATTCCGGTTTCGTACGATAGAATTTTTCTAAAAGGCATACCAATATTTACAATATAATTACTTAAACTTTTAAATGTAACATTATCATAATTGATCCTTTCGCCTGAATCAAATTCACCATTCCCCTCGCCGGTATCATTCGTTCCCGGAATTCCATCTTCACCAAAATCCATTAATGCATCTCTTGAATCCGGCACACTTTCAACTGCAATCCTCGAAATCATTATTCCTAAATTTCTATCTTTTGATAAATTGAATGTATTTGCCACAGAACTTGCTGTCAAATTATTGTCAAACCAAATCGAATGATATAAATAAAAATTGTTCCCACTTTCATTTTTCATTTTCAACGGATTCCAATTTACATTCTCACTTCCATTATGAAGTAAACCAAAAACACCATAATACAATTCTCCACCGGGTCCGTTGATCAATTCTTTCATTTCATTGCCGTAACTTTTATATTCAACGGCAAAAATTAGTTTGTTCATTATCGTAAGTAAAATTACAATTGGAATTACTATTTTGATTATTTTCTTATTTTTTATTTTTTTCATATTAAGTTAATTTATCAAATTATTATATTGTTCCCAAATAAATAATTTCTAATTCCTTACCTCAATCTTAACCTTAACCTCAATCTCAAATTCAACCTTAATTCAACTTCCCATCGATCAAAGTAAATCTCTTTTGAGCAATTTTACTTACCTCTTTATCATGAGTAACAAGAAAGAGCGTCTGTCCGAATTCTTGATGTATTTTTTGAAATAATTTTAAAACCATCTGCCCTGTTTCATGATCCAGATTTCCTGTTGGTTCGTCTGCAAGTAAAATATCCGGTTTATTAATTAATGCTCGTCCAATTGCTGCTCTCTGCTTCTCACCGCCGGATATTTCAGATGGATAATGATGTCCTCTTTGTGTGATATTCAGAAATTTCATCAACTCTTCCGCAAGTCTAAATGACTCCTTTTTTGTTTTTCCAAAAAGCATTGCAGGAATTGCCACATTTTCTAAAATCGTGAATTCCGGTAGTAAATAATGGAACTGATAAATAAATCCAAAATGCTTTAAGCGATATTCAGCCAATTCATTCTCTTTTAATTTTGTTAAATTCGTATTCAATAGATGAATTGATCCACTGCTTGGGGAATCCATAGTTCCCATAATATTCAATAGCGTTGATTTTCCCGAACCCGATGGTCCCATTAGTGAAATAAAATCGCCTTTTTCTAAATAAAAATCGATATTCTTTAAAACATTTAGTTCTTTATTTCCGGATGAATAATTTTTGTTTATCTTCTCAATTTTTAAAAGTTTCATTTACTAATTCCTAATTTAATCTTATCCTTATTATAATTTAAAATAATTCTTTCTTTATGCTCTTTATATCTTTCTTTGCATTCTTTGCGAGAAATCTTCTTAACATCCTAAACTCCTAAACCACTAAACTTCTAAACCTCTTCTCATTGCTTACTCCTTATTGCTTCTAATGGTTTTATTCTATTTGCTTTTTTTGCCGGATACCAAGATGAAAAACTGATCACCAATGACAATGTAATAAATGTAATAATCACATCAAGAAATTGCACATCTACAGGTAAATATTTCATAATATAAATATCGCCTCCGCCCGGCAGATGAATAAATGGAAAATATTGTTGTAAAAGTAAAATGGTCAGTGAAAAAATTATACCGAATATCATACCACTTCCACCGGTCAACCAACCAAGATAAAAGTATAATCGAAAGGATTTTTTATCATTCATTCCCATACTTTTTAATATTCCAACTTCCCATCTTTTTTCTAATAGTAGCATTAATAATGAACTAATCAAATTAAATCCGGAAAGAACAATTATCAAATTCAAAACAATAAAAGTTCCTATCTTTTCTATCTGCATTGCAGAAAATACTTCTTTATGATCCTCTTCCCAAGTTGAAATATATTTACCTTTTACTCCTAATTCTACAATTTCTTTTTTAATTTTTTCTTTATTGAATTTTTTATCTCCGGCAACTTCTAAATAGTGATTTAATGGATCATCTAAAAGATATTTCATATCTGCAATATGAATAAATGCACGAAAATCATAATCAAAAATATCTACTTGAAAAATATCATTTACAATACATTCCATTGTTGGAGCAGAATATGTTTTAATATCCAAAGGACTTATTAATGAAATTGTATCGCCAATTGCAATATTTAAATAACCTGCAATTTGAGCTCCAATTGCAATTTCAGGAAAATTTGTGGTTTCGATATTATCTGTTAAAAAACCACCTCTAAAAAGATATGGCTCAATTTCAATTATTTTTTTATACGAATTAGGTGAAACACCTTTTACCAAAGATAATTGTTGCCCCTGTGAATTAGATATAATTAATTTTCTCTCTACGATCGGAGAAACCTCATCAACATTTTCCAATTCTGAAATTTTTATTTGTAGATCTTCTTGAAATTCTTTAGAATAATCTTTAACAAAAACCCTAATATCCGGCTCAAAATTTACTGCTCTATCAACGATCGTTTTCTTAAAACCATTCATTACACTCAATGAAGACAAAATTGCAAATGTGCCGATAAATGCTCCGAGAATTGTAATAATTGAGATAACAGAAACCATTTTAACTTTTTTTCTTGTACGAAAATAGCGAAATGCCAGCCAGAAAATTGTTCTATTTTTTTTATCTTTTTTCATTGTCTTTATTCGTATCTTAATATTTCTACAGGTTTGATTTTTGAAGCTTTGCGTGCAGGAATGTAAGAAGCAATTACCGCTAATATCAATCCGATAATTGAAACAATTGATATTGATAATATAGAAATATCTATTGGGATTTTATCAATAAAATATACATCAGCGGAAATCTTGAACAATCCAAATCTCATCTGAACAAATTCCAAAATCTTTGCAATAATAGTTCCAAAAACAATTCCCATAATACTGATGATCATTCCTTCAGCGATCACTACTTTTTTAATTTTTGATGGTTTCATTCCCATTGATTTCAAAATTGCAATATCCTTTTCTTTAACTAAAATCAGCATTATCAAAGTGGAAATAATATTCACGATCGCTACCAATGCAATCAAACCAAAAACAATCATAACAGGTGCTTTTTGTGTATCTAACCACTTGAATAGAATTGAATTTCGTTCTCTCCAAGTAGTTGAATAATATGGAAATGAGAAATTATTTTCAATCCATTCTGACATCTCTTTAGCCAATGAAGCATCATTTAATAAAATATTGTAACCAGTAATAGATTTGCTCATATCGAACACTTTTTTACCTGCAATTAATGAAGTATAAGCTAAACTTTTATCATATTCTTTCATTCCGGTTGTGAATATTCCTGTAACTATCGCCGGATGTATTTTCAATGGATTAAACATTGATGGAGTACCGTTCATAACAAGAATATCAAGCGTATCTTCTATTTCCACTGAGATATTTTGAGCAATTCCTTTCCCTAAATATATTCCCGGAATTTCACTATTCGGCAGATCAAATTTCAATTCTCCCTGCATTAATTCTTTTGAAGGAAACATTATTCTTCTGAAATCAGTTTCTGACATACATTCTAATAAGATTCCTTCAGTTTCACCTTCATTTCTTAACATTGCCTCAGAATTTATAAATGGTGCTGAATAGACAACATATTCATTTTTCATCAATTTTTTTTGTAAGGAATCGTTGTCTTTAATTCTATCATTTCTTAAACTCAGTAATCTGACATGACCGTCAAAACCGGTAATTTTGTCAATCATATTTTTTTCGAATCCATTTAAAATTCCAATTGTGATCAATAATGCCACAACTCCAATCGTCAAACCAAGAATTGCTAATAAACGAATGAATGAAACATATTTTGATTTATGTTTTTGAAATAAGCTTTTCTTTGCAAGATAAAATTCGAATTTCATTTATTATTCATTTTTTTCTAAATTAATTTTTATATTTCACAATTTTATGATTTTTCTAAATTACTTGCAAAAATTGAATCACTTCTACTCATTTTTCTTCTTCATTTGTGGAAAAAACAACACATCTTTTATTGATGCTTGACCTGTAAATAACATTATTACCCTGTCCAATCCGATACCGACTCCGCCGGTTGGTGGCATTCCATATTCCATTGCTTGTAAAAAATCTTCATCCACAACTTGCGCCTCTTTATCACCTTGATCTCTCAATTTTGCCTGTGATTCCAAGCGTTCTCTTTGATCAACCGGATCGGTTAATTCCGAAAATGAATTTACATATTCTTCTTTTCCAATAAATAACTCAAATCTCTCAACTAATTTTTCATTTCCGTCCCTTTTTGTTTTCGCAAGTGGTGAAATTTCTTTCGGATAATCGGTTACAAAAGTCGGCTGAATTAAATGCTTTTCAACAAATTCTTTAAATAATCCATCAATAAATTGTCCATAATTCCATTTTGGATCGTATTCAAACTTTTTCTCTTCACAAAGTGAAATTAATTCTTCTTTCCCATAATCGCTAATATCAACTTCTAAGTATTCTTCAAAAAGATCGAACATACTTATTCGCTGGAATGGTTTATTAAAGTCAATTTTATTGCCATCAAATTCAATTTCTAATGAACCTAATGTTTCGGCAATGTCTTTGAAATATTCTTCCACCATATCCATCATATAATTAAAATCAACATAAGCTTCATAAAATTCAATTGCAGAAAATTCAGGATTATGGCTTTTATCCATGCCTTCGTTACGAAAATTTTTACATATTTCATATACCTTATCAAAACCACCTATGATCAATCGTTTTAAGTAAAGTTCGTCAGCAATTCTTAAAAATAAATTCATTCCTAAAGTGTTGTGATATGTCTCAAACGGTCTGGCATTTGCTCCACCATATATTGGTTGTAAAATTGGTGTTTCAACTTCCAAATAACCTTTTTCATCAAAAAATTTACGTGTAGCAGCAATAATTTTTGTTCTTTTCACAAATGTCTCTTTTACATCGGGATTTAATATCAGATCAAGATATCTTTTTCTATACCGTTGCTCCTTATCGGAAAATGTATCATGAAGAACTCCATCTTTTTCCTTTACAATTGGTAATGGTCTAATGTTTTTGGTCAATAACTCTAATTCTAAAACCTTCACAGTTATTTCACCGGTTCTGGTCTTCATCACAATTCCTTTACAACCAATAAAATCACCAATATCAAGCATTTTAAATAATTTATATTTATCTTCACCAATATCTTTTTTTGAAACATATAATTGAATTTTTGCAGTTGAATCAGTAACATTTGCGAAACTTGCTTTGCCCATTTTTCTTATTGCCATTAATCTTCCTGCAATTGCAACTTCTTTATTTTCAAATTTATCATAATTTTCTAATATTGATTTATTTTTATGAGTAACAGAATAATTATAGGAAAATGGATTGATTCCTAAATCTTTTATTTGTTTGATTTTTTCTTTTCTTTGTGAAATAATTGTTTTCAATGTAGAGTGCTTCTCTTCAATACTTGACATTTTTCTCCCGAATTATTTATTTATTTTTTTGTTTATATCTTAAATATGATTTTATAAATCCGTCTATTTTACCATCCATAACAGCTTGAACATTTCCATCTTCATAATTTGTTCGTTTATCTTTTACCATTGAATATGGCTGAAAAACATAAGAGCGAATTTGACTTCCCCAAGCTATATCCTTTTTTTTACTCTCTAATTCTGCCTGTTTTTCTTTCTCTTCATCAACTTTCAATTGATATAATTTTGATTTTAAAATTTTCATTGCTGCTTCTTTGTTTTGATGTTGTGATCTCTGATTTTGACAAGAAACTACAATTCCCGTTGGATTGTGTGTTATCCTAATTGCTGAATCCGTTTTATTTACATGTTGTCCACCGGCACCGCTCGCTCTGAATGTATCGATTCTTAAATCCTTTAGTTCAATGTTTATCTCAATATCGTCATCGATTTCCGGATATACAAAAACAGAGGCAAAACTCGTATGTCGCCGGGCATTTGAATCAAAAGGTGAAATTCTTACAAGTCGATGAACACCAATTTCTGATGACAAATATCCATAAACATATTGACCGGCAACTTCAATTACAACTTCTTTAATTCCGGCTTCATCTCCCGGTTGAAAATTAAGCACACTATATTTATAGCCTTTTTTTTCAAACCAACGAGTGTACATTCTGTAAAGCATTTCCGCCCAATCGTGGCTTTCTGTTCCGCCTGCTCCGGGATGAATAATCAATATTGCATCTTTTTTATCATGTTCACCTGATAGAAGTTTTTCTGTTTCAAGATCATCTATAATTTCTGCGAATTCAGTAAGCAAAGAAGAAATATCTTCAATTTTACTTTCGCCTTCTTCAAGCATCATAAAATTTAATTCAATATCATCTTTAAGTTCATTAATATTTTGCCATCTCTTGATCTCAAATTCAATATCTGATATTTTCTTATTTATCGTTTTTGCTTTGTTTTGATCATTCCAAAAATTAGGCACTAAAGTCATTTTTCTTAACTTTTCTAACTTTTCTTTTTTTTGTGAAATGAAAAGATATTTTTCGACCTCTTTTGCTTTTTGCAAAATACTATTAAATCTATCTTTTACTTGTTCTAATGTTTCCAAATTTTAATTCTCTAAATAAAAATATTTATTTATTTTTTAATAATTCTTTCAGTATCCATAGCAATTACTAATTCTTCATTGGTGGGAATAACCATAACTTTTACAGGCGAATCATCTGTAGAGATCAATCCGGTTTTTCCACGAATTATATCTTCGTTTTTTTCTTCATCTAATTTTATTCCCATAAATTCAAGTCCTTTCAATGCACCTGTTCTGGTAATAGGTCCATTTTCACCTATTCCACCGGTAAAAACGATCCCATCAACTCCTCCTAAAACCCCGGCATACGAGGCAATATATTTTTTTAAACGATAATTATAAACATTCATAGCTAATTCTGCTTTTTTATTTCCATTTTCAATCGCTTCTTCAATTTCACGCATATCACTTGATAATTCTGATATTCCTTTTACTCCACTATGTTTATTTAATAGAATGTTAATTTCATTTCTGTCCATATTTTCTTTTGACATAATTTGAATTATCACACCTGCATCAATGTCGCCGGAACGTGTTCCCATTAACAATCCTTCTAATGGAGTGAATCCCATTGATGTATCAATCGATTTACCATTTTTTATTGCAGTAATGGAAGCTCCATTTCCTAAATGACAAGTAATTATTTTCAATTTGTTAATATCTTTATTATTTAATTCAGCAAATTTATTCGATACATAATAATGAGAAGTGCCATGAAATCCATAACGTCTAATGGCATATTTTTTATAGATTTCATAAGGAATTCCATAAGTATAGGCATAATCGGGCATTGTAGAATGAAACGCAGTATCAAAAACACCGACCATGGGAACATTCTTTAAATGTTTCTGAGCAGCTTTTACACCTTTAATATTTGGCGGATTATGTAACGGAGCCAAATCAATACATTCGTTCAACACTTCCATAATTTTAGGTGTGATTAAAACACTTCCTCTAAAATGTTCCCCACCATGAACTAATCTATGACCAACAGCATCTATTTCCTCTAATTTTGAAATTACACCATATTTTTTATTTGTGAGAGCGGCAAGGACAAATTCTATCGCCATTTGATGATCATTAATAACACCTGAAAAAACATGTTTCTTCCCACTTGCACATTGATGTTTCAACTGAGAATTTTTTAAACCGATCCTTTCAACCAAACCCTTTGCTAAATATTTTTGGTTTTTAGTATTAATTAGTTGATATTTTACAGATGAGCTTCCTGAATTAATTACCAATACTTTCATTTGATTTCACCTTATTATATTATTCAATTCAATTATTATCTGTAAATTTATGAATAAATATATTGTAATTCAATAAAATTCTACAAAGATTTTATTTTTACCTTTTAACATTATGTATAAATAAATGTTTTGTATTTATTGTTTTTTTATTT
>JAYEOX010000011.1:16475-25305 GCA_034723415.1 Fidelibacterota bacterium
TTATTAGTTATTACCACAATTTTCCTAACCGTTATAGAAAACTATCGTCCAACTCAAAGATCTATTTGGAAAGTATTCTTAATTACAAATTTTTATCTAATTTTTATTGCAAGTTTCAACTATATTTTTGATTCAAATTATTTATTTATTTGTTATAAACCAATAAACGGTTCAATAATGGATGTTCTAGGATCTTGGCCTTGGTATATTTTATCTCTTGAGGTAGTTGGGCTTATCTCATTCTATATCTACTACTTACCATTTTTACTTAAAGATAGTATTTTAAAAATAAATCGTCATTTTCGTAAATAATTCATTCGTTCAATAAATTTTTCCGGCTTAATAAAACCATTTAATCGCATAGATTTAATCTCATTTCCATTTTCATCTAAAAATATAATAGTTGGAACACCTTTAATATTATACAATTTTCTTAAGCGATCTACCTGTTCACTGCTTTTTGTTAAATCAGCTTTTATCAAAATAAATTGTGATAATTTTTCTTGGACTTTTTTATCAGAAAATGTCAATTCATCAAGCTCTTTACAGGGAATACACCAATCGGCAAAGAAATCTATCATCACAAATTTATCTTCATCATCTGCTATTTGAATATTTTCAACAGAATACTTTCTCCAATCTAATTCTTCTACTTTTTCATTTGCCGGTTTTATTAGCCAAACACCTGTAACAATGATAATTATTGAAATTGCTACTTTTCCTTTTAAGAACCAAATTGATTTCTTTCCGCTATTATCAATGACCGCATAATAAATACCAGCTAATATCATATATCCGGGTAATAAATATTTTCTTATACTTTCAGAAATTAAAGGATTAATAAAATATATTGCCATCCCAACTAAAACTAATCCAAAAAATATTCTAACACCATTAAGCCATTCACCTGATCTTGGTAAATTACCGATCTTATTAGAAAATATTCCTAAGAATAGATACGGTAATCCAAGTCCTAAGGATAGAGCAAAAAACATAATAAATCCAATTAAAGGATTTCCGGATTTTGCAACATAAGTTAATAATCCAATAACAAATGGACCAACACAAGGTGCGGCTACAATTCCCATTGTAAGTCCCATTATTAATGAGCCAATTGCCCCCGACTGACTTCCACTTCCAATATTCATTAGTCCGGATGGTAAACGAAATTCATAGACACCGAACATACTCAATGACAATAATAACATTACAATCGCAATACCGATCAAAACAAATGGGTTTGTCAATAAACTTCCCATCATGCTTCCGGATAATGCGGCGATAGTACCCAATACTGAATATGTAATTGAAATCCCAACAACATACATACTTGCTTTCAATACGCTTGAACCTTTCCCTGTTTCATTCGCAAAATATCCAATTGTAATTGGTATCAATGGATAGACACATGGAGTTAAATTCAATGCCAATCCACCAAAGAATACGACAATTAAAATAAGAAAAATACCCTTATCACCAAACTCGTTTGTTTTTACATTAGAAGTTTCATTTTTTTCAAAAGATTTCAATTCCTGTATTTTAGAAGATATTTTCTTGTCAGATTTGTCTTCTACAATCGGATTTTCTTCTTTTTCAATTTTGATTTCTTCATTTTCATTTACTTTCTTATTGATAATTTTTTCTGTAATTATTTCTTTTGGTGTTTTCACATTGGTGATAAGAGAAATTGTTTTTGTAATTGGAGCCAAACACATTGCATCATTACATCCTTGATAGGTTACATCAATATTAAATTCAACTTTCTCATATCTATATTCACCATCAATTATTCCATTTATTTTTATTATTGTTTTGCCTTTAAAAGTAGATGTCTTCCCTCCTAACGACTCTAAATCAACAATGTTTGGTTCTGGATATTTTATTGTTTTAATATCTATTCCGTTTATTGTTTTAAGTTTTACTTCAGTAGGAATTACAAATTCATCAAGTGGCTTATTGCTATTAATATGCCAACCTTTTTCAATATTCATTTCTAATAAAATAGTAAAATCTTTTCCTTTTTCTATATATTTATCTTTCATATCAGCATTTAAATTAACAATTTTTGCCGGTGTTTCTGATATTAATGCACCAATAAATAATAACATTGAAATAATGCTGATCATTAATATCTTTAAATATTTTTTTTCTAACAATCTTTTTATTTTCATTTGAACTCCTTTTTTCAATTCTCATAATTTAATATATTTTTAAACATTTTTAAAGAAAAAAATAACAGAAAATTAGTAATTAAAAATTAAAAAAAACTTCCGAAATTTATAATTGAAGGAAATAAAAAGAATAAAATTATTGAAAATCATTAAAATGTAAATTTCTAAAATTTATAAAATTGAATGTAGAAAATTTTCCTTTTCACTTTTTTGACCTGTGAAATTCAGCTTGCTGAATATTTTACCGGGTTTGCTTTCCTCATTTATAATTATTCTTTGAGCGAGAGACGAGATTCGGACTCGCGACAGCCACGTTGGCAACGTGGGGCTCTACCACTGAGCTACTCTCGCTTTTCAAATGCCCAATAATATAATTATTATTTTTTTATTTACAAACATTTTTTTAATATTTTTTTTAATTAAAAAAAGTTTTATTAATCGGTATAATACATTATATTTAATTATGATTACAAAATTTATTAATTAATCGATTTAAGGAGGGAACAAAATGATCGATGATAAAAAGACAATATTTTCGTGGGCGTTATACGACTGGGCAAATAGTGCTTTTGCAACTACAGTAATGGCTGGTTTTTTTCCACTGTTTTTTAAAGCATATTGGGCAAATCCAAATAATTTACAAGAGAGCACTTTCTATCTCGGAATTGCTAATTCAATAGCATCAATTCTCGTAGCTGCCTTTGCTCCTTTCCTTGGTGCAATAGCGGATAAAGGAACTGCAAAGAAGAAATTCTTATTTATATTCGCTTTTCTCGGTATAATTATGACAGGTGGATTATGGATGGTTGGTCAAGGAATGTGGCAAATGGCGATCCTTTTTTATATAGCAGGAACTGTTGGTTTTTCCGGAGGAAATATTTTTTATGATTCACTGATAACCGGCGTTGCTTCTGAAAAAAAAGTTGACTTTGTTTCTTCACTTGGATTTTCTTTGGGATATATTGGTGGTGGAGTATTATTTGCTATAAATGTATTAATGTATTTAAAACCCGCATTGTTTGGAATTGCTGATGGAGCAGCTGCTATCAAACTTTCGTTTTTATCTGTAGCTGTTTGGTGGGCAGTATTTTCTATACCAATATTCCTGTTTATAAAAGAACCATACAATGAAAATACAATACCTATAAGTAAAGCATTTACACAAGGTTGGAGACAGCTTATCAACACTTTCAAAGAGATAAGACACTTGAAAGTTGTAGGCATGTTTCTACTTGCATACTGGTTTTATATTGACGGCGTAGATACAATTGTGAGAATGGCAGTTGATTACGGAGTAGCTATTGGATTTGAAAGTAGTATATTGATAACAGCGCTACTTATTACCCAATTTGTGGCATTTCCTGCAACATTACTATATAGTTTATTTGCAAAGAAAATTGGTGTAAAAAATGCTATATTAGTTGCAATATTTGCTTATGGAATAATAACTATTTTAGGATATTTGATGAATGAAGAGTGGCATTTTTTCGCTCTTGCTATTGGAATTGGTTGTTTCCAAGGTGGAATTCAGGCACTAAGTCGCAGTTTATATACAAGGATCATTCCAAAACATAAATCAGCTGAATTTTTCGGATTTTACAATATGCTTGGAAAATTCGCTGCTGTTATAGGTCCTGCATTGATGGGTGGTGTAACTTTATATACTAATAATAACCGTTTAGGAATTCTCTCTATATTGATTCTTTTTATTATTGGTGGAATTTTATTAATGAAAGTAAATATTGAAGAAGGTGAAGAAAAAGCTAAGAAGTATCTTGAAAAAATATAACATCAATTTGCAAAAACAATATTTTATAATATCTATTTTTGTGGTAGGACTTTTTCTATTACTCAATAATTGTAAAATAACAGATAAAAAATATCCAACTGTAAAAGGTAAAATTATAGTAATCGGTAATGAACCATTTACTAAATTTGCAATAATTGATAAAAATAAAAAAGTATATATTTTAAAATATAATAAAAAATTCAAAAATAAGTTGTTGGAAAATCAAGAAAAATTTGTTAAATTATCGTATAAAAATAAGGAAGCAATTGGTAAAAATACGATACTAATTGTTACAAACATTAAAATAATGGAGAACATAAAAGAGAGTAATATTTATGAATAAAATAATTAAAAATTTAGGTTTATTATTAATAATTGGTTTTTTTTCCTTTTCATTTGCAAATGAATCGGTTAAAATAGAAAAAATAAATGAAAATCGCTCCTATTCTATTGATCCAAGACCATATTTAGAAAAGACTAAAGAAAAAACTTTGAAATTTTTTGAAGATAATCCAAACTTTTTAAAGATAAATAAACTTAAAAAAACTGCTTGGAATTTTTCTGTTGGCGACCAAAAAAGTTGGCACACTTACGATATGGTAAATGATGATTTTGATCTAATCCCTTCCACTTGTAGAGCTGTTGGTGAACATTGTTATATTTTTGTTGAAGATTCAATTTGGAATGACAGAATTACACAAGATGGAGTTGACTCTGTAAGAATTGCTTTTGACAGTAAAACACCAGCTGATCCAAATAAAGGTATTTATGAAATGGATGTTGAAACATTTGGAAATCCACCTGATGTTGATGGTGATCCGAAAATCATTATTTTTATACTTGATATTTTAGATGGATATGATGGTTCCGGTGGATATGTTGCAGGATATTTTCACTCTTGGAATGAAACAAATGGTTCCAGAAGCAATGAAGCAGAAATTTACTATCTCGATGCAGATCCTGCTGATCTTACAAGTGCTTATGGTTTACAAAATGGAATGAGCACAACTGCACACGAATTTCAACACATGATTCATTTTAATTATGATCAATATGAAAAAACATTTGTCAATGAGGGATTATCTTTGATTGCCGAAGTTGTATCTGGATTTGCAATGAGAGAACAAAGTTCATACCTTGCTAATACTAATGTTGACCTTTTCCATTGGGATAGTGATAATGCTTTACCAGATTATTCACGAGCTGCACTTTTTACACTTTATCTTTATGAACAAATCGGCGGAGATGTTCTCAAACAGATAGTTCAGAATACGGGAACGGGAATAACCGGATATAATACTGGATTCAACAACACTACACCATCTACATCTTTAAGATTTGACGGTATTCTACAAAATTGGTTTTTAGCAAATATAATCGGTGATGTGTCTATTGATCCGGCTTGGGGCTATAACTATTCCAACATAAAAAATGTAGTTGGAATACAAAACATAAACCCAAATGTAAATAACACGACTATTACTTTAGAAAATTTATCCTCACAATATCTCAGGTATAAATTTGGTTCTGATCTGAAAATATTTTTTGATGAAAGCGAATCGGATCTTTATATAAAAGCAATAAAAGTAGATACAAATGATGTAAAAGAAGTCGTAGATGTAGTTTCTAATGATACTCTTACTTTTCCTGAATATGGAAATAAATATAAAGAAATTGATTTTGCTATTATTAATATAAATAATTATTTAGATAAATCATTAGATTATATATCTTCCGGAACTGCACCTGAAGCAACAGAAGCAAGATATGATTACTATCCTCCAACAGGAGTATTAGGTCTATCTGACCAAGATACAATTTGTGTTATCTTCGATGATATTCTCGGTAAAAAATTGGATTCAGTAAGAGTTGCATTGAGACAACCAGGTTCTGTAACCGGTGGTGTTTGGAAATATACCGGAGCTTCAAGACCTACACCACTTGGTGAAAAATTAACTGATATTATCGCAACCTCAACAATTGCAGCCAAACCTCCTCATCCTTATCCCGAACCATGGCCAAATTGGATAACAGTAGATCTAACTTCTAAAAATATTTCCGGAAGTGAACCTTTTGCAGTTGGTTTTCTTGTTGAAGGAACTTATCCTGAAAAGAATAGAGTTATGATTACCGAAATTCCCGGACAATCTGCATATCATAGTTATACTTATTTGCATGATCCAAGTAGTGGTGATCCAGATTGGTATTATATATCAGCAAGCGATACAAGCATTTATGTTTACTTAATTCGTGCTTATTTTAGTGAATCTCCATTATCACCATATATAGAAGAATTTTCAGTTGATAAAAATGAGATACTGCTTGGTGAAAAAGTTACTTTTAGTTGGAATGTTAAAAATGCAGATCAAATTTCTATTAACGGTACTAACAACGATACAAATGCAATTGGATCTGTAGATATTTACCCTACAAAAGATACTACTTACACTTTGATTGCAATAAATGATGATGGCGAAACTTTATCCAATCCAATTGACATTAAAGTAAATGTATTATTTGAACTATATCAAAATTATCCGAATCCATTTAATGGATCAACAACAATTCCTTTTGATATCGAAAATGATTCTAAAGTAAAATTAGTTATTTATAATATTCTTGGTCAAAAAATTAATACACTTGTAAATAAAAATTGTGGTGCCGGGCATTATGATATAACTTGGAATGGACAAAATAATTATGGAAATTTAGTGCCATCAGGAATATATTTCTATAAAATAGAAACGGATGCCAACTCAAAAGTTAAAAAATTGGTTTATATAAAGTAATTATTCTATTATTTTAATATTACAAATATGATTTAACTAACGCAAATACACCAAATAATTTCATACTTGCTAGAATTATTGCTGTTGATATAACAATTTTAATTAATTTTTCGCCACCTTCTATGGCACTTTTAACACCAATATATGCACCTATCATATTTCCAGTTGCAAGTAAAAGCCCATAACTCCATACTATTTTTCCTGAAAATTGGAATATAATAATTGTAAATACTGTATAGCAAAAAATAATAAATACTTTAATTGCATTTGCTTTTAGCAAGCTGAATTTTTCTACAAAATTAAGTGTAATTAAAAATATAAAACCAATTCCTGCCTGAACAAATCCACCATAGAAACCTACTCCTAAGAAAATAAGTATTTCGACCCATTTAGGAATAGTATGAGTATTATTCATTTTGCTTCTTGGAATTAATATCATTATCATGATAAAAATTAAAACTATACCGAGAAGTTTATCAAAAATTTGAGAACTGATATTTACAACAAATAAAGAGCCGATTATTGCACCGATTATTGCAGCAACAGTTATGTGAATATATGGTTTAACTTCCAACTGTTTATGTTTTTTAAATCGTGATGTTGCCATACCAGTTTGAAATAATATCCCAACGCGATTTGTTGCATTTGCTATCGGTGAAGGTAAACCGGCAAGTATCAAAACCGGTAAAGTCAATGTTGAACCACCACCTGCTAATGAATTTATAAAACCGGCGACTATACCTACGATAAACAATAATAAATAGATCATAAAATGCTTATTTGATACTTGATGCTACTTGCCCACAGCAGACGGGGATACTTAAAATTTGAAATTGGAGATTGGATATTTGAAATTTGATATTGCATATTCGTCCTTAATCCGCACTCGCTTCGCTTCTTCAAAGTCAAGCACGAATATAAATTTTAAATTCATTTCCTGTAATTTCGTGTTCTTTGTTGTCTCATTTCCTAAACCACAGAACCTTTAAACTCATAAACTCTCAATCTCACATTTCATAACTTAAATTTCACTTCTCACATTTTACCTCTCACATCCTTTTTCCCAATCAATTCATTTACAAGATCGTCAACAGAAATATCTTCTGCTTCTGCTGTAAAATTTAATATTATCCTATGCCTTAAAACATTGTTAGCAACAAAATTTATATCACTGATTTCAGGCGTCGGTTTACCATCTAATGCGGCTTTTGTTTTTGCTCCAATTATTAAATATTGCGAAGCTCTGGGACCGGCTCCCCATTTAATGTATTTTTTCACATCTACATTATTAGTCGTTTGAGGTCGAGTTTCCTTTACAATATTAACGGCATATTCAATTAAATGATCGGAAACCGGTATCTCTCGTGCAAATTTCCGAATTGACAAAATCTCTTTCTTTGAAATTACTTTTTTAAGTTTTTCAATTTTTGAAGCTGTTGTGAGATGAATAATATCTTTTTCTTCTTCAAAACTTGGATATTCTACATTTAATTGGAACATAAAACGATCTAATTGAGCTTCTGGTAATGGATAGGTTCCCTCCTGTTCTATTGGATTTTGAGTAGCTAAAACAAAGAAGGGATCATCTAATGAATATGTTTTGCCGGTTGAAGTGACTTGATGCTCCTGCATCGCTTCCAATAAAGCGGCTTGTGTTTTAGGAGGAGTTCTATTTATCTCATCTGCTAATATAATATTCCCAAAAACCGGTCCTTTAATAAATCTGAAATTCCTCTTTCCTGTGGTCATATTTTCTTCAATTACCTCTGTTCCTGTAATATCAGATGGCATTAGATCCGGCGTAAATTGAATTCGCTTAAAATCCAAATCCATAACCTCGGCAATCGTCTGCACCATTAATGTTTTAGCGAGTCCCGGAACTCCGATGAGAAAAGAATGTCCGCCGGAAAATAGTGATATAAGGAGATTTCTTAAAATACTTTTTTGACCCACCAGAACTTTCTCAATTTCAGATATTAATGAATAATATAATTCGTTTGTCTTTTTTAATTGTTCTATTTTATTTTTCATTTAACTTTCCAACTTCTTATTAATTTTATTTACTATTTTCATAATATTAA
>JAYEOX010000012.1:0-6233 GCA_034723415.1 Fidelibacterota bacterium
ATCCAACGAATATGATTCTCTTTTATGAGTATCATATCAAATAAACCGTATCTGTGATTTTTCCCGCCACCACACTCTACAGAATATTTATCTAATTCACGAAGCAGAGGCATTGTCTTTCTCGTGTCAAGAATTTTGCAACTTGTCTCTTTTATTTTATTTTGAAATTTTTTTACAGTTGTTGCAATTCCGGACATTCTGCCAAGCAAATTTAATGCAAGTCGTTCGGCTGTTAAAATCGATTGACCGCTTCCGGATATTGTTAAAATTACATCACCGACTTCTATTTTTTCACCATCAGATTTAGAAAATGATACTTCTAATTTGTCATTAAGTTGTTTAAAAATCTCTTTTGCAACTTCCACTCCGGCTAAG
Source organism: Fidelibacterota bacterium (assembly GCA_034723415.1). Lineage (GTDB taxonomy): Bacteria > Fidelibacterota > Fidelibacteria > Fidelibacterales > Fidelibacteraceae > TCS52. The sequence goes on from JAYEOX010000012.1 coordinate 376, forward strand.
ATGCCACTCTCTTTTGCAACTATTTTTGCATTCGCATCTTTTGAAATATTCATCGCAATTGAGGTAATATCACCGGATTGAATATCCTCATCAAGTGCATTTTTGATTATTTTATTTACTATTTCCCAATTAAGTTTCAAAATTTACCCTCTTTTAGATTATTGCATTTAGATAAAACACAAGGCAATAATAATGATATTGGTAAATTATACAAGCCGTAGATTGATCTCTCCATATTTATTTCTTATATCCCTGTGTGTTCGTTATAATTTTATAAATAGAATTCGTCTCATCTTCTGTCACAAAAAGAAAATAAAAGAAAAATAGTAAGTGATAAAATACTATATTTTAGTTTGTTTTTAATCATTTATTTCCCCTCATGTTTTTAATTTTTTTTATTTCAATAACACAAACTTTCTTGCAGATGAAAATTGATCTCTTCATTTTTTTTCTCAAATCATAATTGTTTAATTATCTTCGTTTTGCTCATCGTCTAACTCTTGAAAATCGGCGTCAATAATATCCTCATCATCAATATTTTTCGGATTATTATCAACATTGTTATCTTTATGTATTGTTGATTGATCATGATATTTATTGATGAGTTTTTTGATCAAAGGTAATAGGGCGTCAATGATTAAGTATAAAAATATTATTAGTAAAAAGATTTTAAGCATAATTTATTTCTCTTGTTTGGGATGATATAATTTGGTTCCGGTAGGAGGTTGTTGAATATATTTTAAAACTTCATTTAAATCTTTTTCATTATTCACAAAATCTATTTCGGTAGTATTTATTATCAATAGAGGAGTTTCATTATAATTGAAAAAATATTGATTATACATCTGATTCAGTGATTCGATATATTTTTTCTTAATATTTGTTTCAAAAGAACGGTCTCTTTGTCTAATGTTTTTCATTAATCTATCCGTGTCGGATTGTAAATATATTGCGAGATCAGGTTTAGGTATTTGTTTTATTAAAAGTTTGAGCAACTCGTCATATAATTTTAACTCTTTATCACTCAAATTTAAATATGCAAAAAGCTTATCCTTAATGAACATGTAATCTGTAATAATATTTTTATGGAACATATCGGTTTGAAACAAATCCATCTGTTGTCTAAATCTACTCAGTAAAAAGTAAATTTGTGTTTGAAAAGCGAAATGTTTTTTATCTTTATAAAAATCTTCTAAGAATGGATTCGTTTCAAATTTTTCAAGTATAAGTTTACTATTTAATTTTTCTGAAAGTATGTTTGCTAAACTGGTTTTGCCAACTCCGATAACACCTTCAATTGCAATATAATACGCTGATCGTCTCATTTTAATTTCTCCACTTTTGAAGAATCTGAACATTCATTTAAATAGGAATTAATTGTTTTGTTTGTGTTTATTACTTCATAATTTGATGCGATTTCTGTCATTGGGATCAAGACGAATTTTCGTTCACTGAATTTTGGATGAGGAATTTTTAAAAAATCTGTGTTAATTGTTTCATTATTATAAAATAAAATATCTATATCCAATGTGCGTGGTCCGTATCGTTTTTTCTTATTGCGTTTTCTATGATATTTATTTTCAATTTTGTGAATATATTTTAATGTCGATTTGGCATTAAAATTTGTTGAAAATTCTGCTACGGCATTAATAAAATAATCTTGGTTTTTATATAAAAGTGGTTCTGTTTTATATAAAGAACTTTTGTTTATCATTTTAAAATTTTTATTTTCTGATATCATTTTTATCGCTTCTGTAACTGTTTTTTGTGAATTTCCCATATTTGAACCAAATCCTAAAAATACTTGTTTCATAGTATTTAAATTTAATCATTTATTTTAAAAAACTCAATAAATAAATTTTTAATCTGGAACGAAAAGCTAAAATTGACAACTGATAACTGAAATATAAGGAGTGTGAGTAATTTATCGCCGCATACGCAGAAGAACACCAAAAATATATTAAGTGAGATGTGAAAGGTTAGAAGTAAAAATGAAATATTGTATAGAAAAAAATTGTCTTATTTTATATTGTATAAATATCAATTTTAATATGTGAAAATTAGTGACATTCGTGTCTAAAGTCATTCAAGCGTATTCCTTGAAATGGTTATTCTTGAAGGAAGAATGACTATTTTGTGGGAAGCATAATTAATTAGAATTCGTTATTAGAAATAATAGTTCGTTATTGTTAGCTTTTGTTTGTTGCCAAAAATTTAATCAACAAACTTTACCCGGATTTAAAATTCCTTTGGGATCAAAAACATTTTTTATTCCTTTAAGTAAATTCATATAATCGGTTCCCATTGTTTTTTCCAAATACTCTCTTTTTGCATATCCGATACCGTGTTCACCTGAAACGTGTCCACCCAATTCTTCTCCTTTTGAATACAGCAGATCAAATGCCTTTGTCAATTTATTTTGGAAATCTTCTTCTGTCATTTCATCCTTCAATAAATAAACATGTAGATTTCCATCGCCGGCATGACCAAAACTTGATATTCTTATATTAACTTCTTTTTCTACTTTTTTAGTGAAGTTAAGAAATTCTGCTACTTTATCGCGTGGAACAACCACATCGCATTCGTCCATTTTTGTTGTAGATCCTTTTATTGCTTCCAAAAAAGCTCCGCGAGCAGTCCAAATTGATTCCTTCCTCTCTTCAGTATCTGAAATTAAAACATCTAATGCACCGGCGTCAAGACAAATATGTGCAACTTTTTCGTATTGCTTTTCTACTTCTTCTTTTGTGTTTCCATCGAAATTTAATAATAAATACGCATCGGATGAAGAATCCGGAAATTTTTTCCCAAGATAATCTTCTGAATTTTTAATTACCGCTCTTTCCATATATTCTATTGCTACAGGAGTGTTTTTTGAGCGGATTATTTTTGGGACTGTTTCAATTGCTGTTTCCATATCCGGAAAAGGAACTAATAAACTTATATTTACTTCCGGCAGTGGTATCAATTTTAAAACAGCTTTTGTAATAATTCCGAGTGTTCCTTCCGAACCAATGATCAGATCTTTCAAAGCATAACCGGATGTATCTTTTACGATTTTTCCACCAACCTTAATTATTTTACCATTAGGTAAAACTACTTCTAATTCGCGAATAGAATCACGAGTTACACCATATTTTACTGCTCTCATTCCACCAGCATTTGTGGATATATTTCCACCGATGGAAGCACTTTTTTCTCCGGGATTTGGTGGATACATCAGGTCATTATCTTCAGTATATTGTGATATTTCCATTAGTAAAACACCCGGTTCAACTGTAAGAGTTAAATTATCTTTATCCAGCTCAATTATTTTAGTTAATTTTTCTGTTGAAATAAGAATTCCACCATAAATTGGAACAGCTGCCCCAACTAAACCTGTACCTTGCCCGCGAGGAGTTACCGGAATATTATTCTCGTAAGCATATTTCATTATTTTAGAAATTTGTTCTTTATTTTCAGGAAGAACGAGAACTTCAGGAAAATTTTCATCTTCCGCTAATTCGTCATGGCTGTAATCTTCATGAATATTATTTCCTGTGAAAACATTTTCTTTTTTGCAAATGGATTCTAAAAATGCGATATCTTCTTTATTAACTTTATGAAATTCATTTTTTGACATTTATTTTACCTATAATTATTATATAAGATTTATTATAATTTCTCAATCAACTCAGGAATTACTTCATATAGATCACCAACAATTCCATAATTAGCAACATCGAAAATTTGTGCCTTGGGATCGCTATTTATTGCAAAAATATTTTCAGAATTGTTCATTCCGGCTACAAATTGGATTGATCCTGAAACACCACAAGTAATGATTAATTTTGGTTTCACGGTTCGTCCGCTTAATCCGATTTGTTGTCTTGCATCTGTCCAACCGGCTTCTATAAGTGGGCGAGTTGTTGCAACCATTCCACCAAGTTTATCTGCTAACTTGCGAATCATTTTTAAGTCATCTTCTTTTTTGACTCCATTACCCGCAACTACTATTACATCTGCTTCTTCAATTGATTTTACCTTTTCCTTTTTTTTCACTTCTAAAACTTTAATATTTGATTTTAATTTATTACTATCAATTTTACATTCGGTAATTTTTCCTGTTTTGTTTTTGTTCTTTTCAGGTGCATCAAATATTTTGTATCTTACAGTTGCAAATTGCGGACGATGATTTGGTGTGTGAATATGAGCCATAATATTTCCACCGAATGCCGGACGAATTTGGTCAAGATCTGTATTTTCTTTCACATCCAAAATTGTGCAATCGGCTGTCAATCCGGTTCTAAATCGTGCAGCTACTCGTGGTGCTAAGGAGCGTCCTACTGTAGTTCCCCCAACAAGAACAATTGTAGGTTTTACCTTGTTAATAAAATTTTCAAAAGTTGCTGTATATGGTTCGATACGAAAATCATATAATTCTTCTTTGTCATATACAAATACTTCATCTACTCCATAATGAAGTAAATCCTCTGACTTATGTTTGATATTACTTCCGACGAATAAACAATAAACCGGTTGATTGATCTTCTTTGCCATTTCTTCCGCCTTGCCAATCAGCTCATAAGTTACCGGATGAATATTTCCTTCTACATGATCAACATATACAGCAATTCCTTTCCAATCATCTTTATTTACTTTTACCTTTTTACCTTCAACTAATTCATAAATATCTGGCATTTTTTTTACACATATATTACACATCTTGCATGCAGAAGTAATTTCAATTTGATCGTTCTTTAATTCAATTGCATTAAATGGGCAGACCTTTATTGCCTCTTTAACATTTTTAACATTTTTTTGATGAACTTTTATATAAGCCATATTCTATCCTTAAACAAACTTTAATTTTTTTAATTTATCAGCTATTTTTTCTCCCAATTCCTTTCCGGTTCCTTCCCATCTTTCGTTTACTCTATCACTTTTAGGAGGAAATACTTCCAAAACTTGAGTTGGTGAGCCATCTAAACCAAAATTTTCAGGATCGTTATCATCTAAGTCATTGAAAGTAATATTATTTACTTTTCGTTTTGTAGTTGCAAGTTTTAATTTAAATGATGGTAAACGAGGTTGATAAATTTCTTTTTCAACTGTAATGAGACAAGGTAATTTTACTTCTTGAATTTCTACGGTTTCGGGCATATCCATTTCAACTGTTATTGAATTAGAATTAATGTCGATTATTTTTTTTACATTTGCCACATGTGGGATATTCAAGAATTCGGCGATTTCCGGTCCGACTTGAGCAGTATCTCCATCAGTTGTCATTTTACCACAAATTATTAAATCGTAATTATCCATTTTTTTAATTCCTTGTGAAAGGGCATAGGAGGTAGCAAGGACATCAGAACCGGCGAATTTTTTATCAGTCAATAAATATCCGTCATCTACTCCCATCATATATGCTTCTTTAATTATTTCGTTTGCTTGTGGCGGTCCCATAGAAATAACATTGATATTTGCTGAATTATTTTCCTTTATTTTCATTGCAGTTTCTATTGCATATAGATCATAAGGATTCATCTTTGTATTAATACCTTCACGAATTAAATTACCGGTTGTTTCATCGATTTCTACTTCTGATGTTCCCGGTACTTGTTTGATGCATACTGTTATGTTCACTTTTTTTCCTCTTTAATATTAAGCATAAATATAAAAAAATAATTATTAAAATAAAACTTTTTTTTATTAATATGGTTTTTGTAATTTTAAATAAGAAAAAAGGTTTTTTAAATAAATAGGAGGATTGGTTCATGAAAAAAATCACAGTTTTAGGAGTTGGACTTATTGGAAATGCAATCGTAAAAGATCTGTTAAAAGAAGACGATTTTCAAATAACAGCAGTTGATATTGATAAT
>JAYEOX010000013.1:0-6121 GCA_034723415.1 Fidelibacterota bacterium
TTTTCTCCTCTAAATAATATTTAAACATTATTTCCGGCCTTATTTATTTTAAACTTTAACAATTTTTCATTGTTCTTATTTTACTAAAATAATTGAGTTAAGTCAAGTATTTTTTTTAAAAACAATTTTACCTTAAAAATTACTTCTTTTATCAATAACGGATTTTTTTCCATTTTTAGATAAAACAATTTTACATATTGTTCTCTACCTCTTCACTCACCGACATCAAATTTATAGACAGGGCTTTTAAAATTATTCTTGATTGCTTACACGAAAAACCCTTGTAATGGTTCTCCAAAAATCAAAAAGTATTATTTTGTCAAATAATAATTGTGGAAATTCAAAACTTTGATCCTCACCATCTTTCCCCCAATCATTAACATCAGCTAAAGTGTAAAACTTTATCTCTTTTCCATCTTTAATTTCAAAAACCGATTTGGTTCAAGAAATTATTTGTTTTACATTTTTATTTTGCTTCCATTTCGCTCAGTTTGGCATTGTAAAATTTTTACTATTTATTTAACAATTAAACGTATTTTATAATAATTAAGTATTTTTTTTAAACTAATTTTTTTTTAAATTAACAAATAAAATAAGGTAAAAACAATTTTGATGAATTTTATATTCTATATAGCAAAAAAATATTCAATACCAATAATAGAACCAATCGTTAAATCTTTGAAAACAGATAAAAATAACAATATCTCTTTTTTTGTTTCTGAAAAAGTAAATAGAGCTCTGCCAAAAGAGTATAATAAATATACTGTTTATAAAAAGTTCAAAGAGATAAAAAATAACAATTTTGATTTTGTCATTGTTCCGGGTATTTATGTCGATTTCAGATTGAGTGGAATTAAGGTACAAATTTTTCATGGTCTTGGAATAGAGAAAGAGTCGCACTATAGTATTAAACACTTTTTTGATATTTATTTAACTTCCGGACCTTTCGTAACAAATAGATTTAATAAGTTGAGAAAAAAGTATAAATATTTCTTAGTAAAAGAGACCGGCTGGTCAAAAATTGATCATATTCTTAATTATCCAAAAGAGAATTTAAAAGATAAATATAATATTCCAAAAAATAAAAAAATAATCCTCTATGCCCCAACATTTAGTAACAAAATGGAATCTGCAACTGAAATAATACCTAATCTACCTAAATTAATACACAATAATGAATTATGGTTAGTCAAACTCCATGAATTAGCTGATAAACAATTAATTGATCGTCTTAAAAAAATAAAAAACATTAAAATAATTTACGATTATGATATTACCCCTTATTTGCATATTGCCGACATTATGATCAGCGATATTTCATCGGTTGTCTATGAATTCATGGTATTGGATAAACCGATTATCACTTATAAAATAGATCAAAGAACGGATAAGGGTATCAATTGTAAAAACATAAATGAATTAAGAACTGCAATCGAAAGAAGTTATAAATTCCCTGATGAATATAGAGAAGAAAGGCGAAAACATTTACAGGAAATAAATCCATATTTAGATGGGAAAATTAGTGAAAATATTATTAAATATCTTATTAATATTAAAAACAATAACCTTAAACCAAAAAAAAGAAAACCATTAAATCTTATTCGTAAGTTGAAAATTTTATACCATGATATATTTAAAGAAGGGTATTTAAGATAAATATATTTAAAAATTTCCCCTTTTTTAAATTTTATCATTAATATTCCATCTATTAATTTTTTTCTATTAAAATTTATTAAAATTATTTATCTTATATAAGTTTGATTTATGAAATTATTAAAATAAAAAATATAAATGAAAAAAATACTATTTGATCTAAAAAAGAAATACTACTTCAATTCACTTTATCCGTTATATAAGGAGTTAGAAAAAGATTCCAATTATGATATCTATTTTAATGTTGGAAAAGACCAAAAAAGATTTCTCGGAATATTTTTAATCTCTCAAAAAGACAATATTGCCGAAAGTTTACAAAAAAAAGGACTAAAACTAACTGAGGGAAAAAAAGGATTTGATGCGGTTATCTGTGGGGATGCTCTAAAAAATCCCGAAAAATATGGGGAGACAATCCGCATTCATCTCGACCATGGTGTTGGAATAAAAACATTGAGGATCAGAAACATTGTGAAACAAAAAAACTTTCATTACCATGTTTTTCTTGAAGGACAATATTGGTATGATTATATAAAATCACTTGGTTGGGAAAATAAAGCTGACTTCCATATTACAGGAATTCCAAAATTAGATCCGCTATTTTGGAAAGATTATTATAATAATGAAAATTTAATTTCAGATTTAAAAATAGATCCTAATAAAAACACAGTCCTCTTCGCACCATCATATAAACCGAGTTGTATAAAATATTTAAAACATAAAATTACAGAGTTAATTCCACAATACAATCTCATCATTAAACTTCATCCTTACAGTTGGAGTGGAAAATATGCACCACATTCGCAACATAGATTCTATGAAAAATTGGCGAAAAAAGAAGAGAATGTTTTTTTAATTCAGAAAGATGATTATGATATTTATCCGTATTTATTTCTTGCCGATACAATTATTAGTGATACATCAAGTGTGATAAATGAATTTCTCGCACTTGGAAAATTTGGAATTATTTATGAATTACCCGATACAAATCCGAAACATAGTGATGGAATGCCGATACTTTCCGTTCCACAAAATGATTGGTTAAAGGGAGCTTATCCACATATAAATTCGCCCGATCAACTTTTGCTCGCTGTTGAATCTGCATTAAATCCAACTAATGAAATGAAAGAAAAGTTAGAAGAATATAATAAATATTTTTTCACAGGATTAGATGGGAAATCGAGTGAAAGAGTTAAAATAGAAATTGATAGATTACTGACAGAAAAGGATTGAAAGTGGCAGGAAAATTAAAGCTTCAAGGTGATGTTCTAATAAAAGCAAAAAAAATGCTTAAAGATGTCTGTGAGATACTTGAAAGTTCTAATATCTCATATATTCTTGAAGCAGGGACACTGCTGGGTATTGTAAGAGAAAATCGTTTATTGCCTTGGGACAACGATATAGATATTACAATTACTGATAAAAATAAAAAAAAATTGCTGTGGGCAAGGTGGAAATTTTGGCTCAAAGGATATCGATTTTATGTAAGACACTATAAAAGGGATGCCGGACCATTTAAAAAAGGAGAACTTAGAATTGTAAAAATTCAAACGCGACGATTTATTTTTGTTAAAGATCTTGGATTGTTAGATATTTTCATCAAGCGACCTATAAAACATGATTATTATTGGACAATTGGAGTAAAAAAGCCAGTGCTGAAATCTGTTCCTAAAAAATTCTATGATGAACTTAACCAAATTGAATTTGAAGGTAAAAAATATTCTGTCCCAAAAGATTACAAAGATTATTTAAAATATTTTTACGGAGATTGGGAAACTCCCAAAAAAGATTATAATTGTAGAACCGATGATAAATGCATGATAAAAGTAATAGAGTGATATTCCTTAAATTACAATTTAGTTTTGATTTAAAAGAATACACAAGGAAAAGAAAATACAATGAGTAAAATGACAAAAGGTATTATTTTAGCGGCAGGACGCGGGAATAGATTAAAAGAGTTGAGTTCTAACAAACCCAAACCGATGGTTGAAGTAAACGGTCAATCTATTATTTCCAATCTAGTCGAAATAATGATAGAGAACAACATTAATGATATCGTAGTAGTTGTAGGCTATAAAGCGGACCTGATAAAAGAGCATCTTGCTCCTTATAAATCTCACACAAATATTACTTTTGTAACAAATAAAGATTTTGACACAACAAATAATATCTATTCACTTTGGTTGGCCAATAAATATTTGGAAGATGGATTCTACCTATTTGAAGCTGATATATTTATTGAAAAGAATATTTTGAGTGAATTAACATCACTTCCAAATGAAAACATAATGCTTATTAGTAAATTTAAACCTACAATGAATGGTACTGTTGTAACAGTCAATGAAAATAATATAGTAGATAAAATGATCTTAAAAAAATATCAACATAGTAAATTTGATTATAGTTCTACATACAAAACAGTAAATTTTTATAAAATCGGTAAAACATTCTATCAAGAGTTCTATAAAGCAAATTTAGATAAAGCAATAAAAGATAATGATATGTCTTCTTATTATGAATTGATATTAAAATATGCCATCGATAAAAATTATAAATTTTACGGATTAAAAACCGGCGATTTTAAATGGTGGGAAATCGACACAAAAGAGGATTTGAAAATAACAGAAAAATTATTTTCATTATAAAATATTTATGAACAACCGTTTAAAAAAAATAATAAATCCTCTTATAATAAATTGGGGACAAAAAATTGAAAAAAGAAAATTTTCCGATAAGCCAATAATTATTGGGGCTTGTCCTCGATCGGGTACAACATTATTATTATCAATCTTAGATGCTCATCCCAATATATATGCAATTCAACACCAAAGTTACGGTTTTACAAATTGGGATATTGATTCTGTTTCAAAAAAAATTAAAATGAAACGAAAAGATCGTTTGTATAGGGAATTTATCCTGCACAACATTCCAGGAAATCCCACAAGATATTGTGAAAAAACTCCTCGAAACATAGAACATTTTGATGAAATATTGAAATATTTTGGTGAAAATGCCAAATTAATTCATGTTATACGTGACGGCAGAGATGTGGTTACATCAAAGCATCCTAAAATCAGAAAAAATCAATATTATGTGCCGGTACAGAGGTGGATAGATGATGTAAAATCCGGTTTAAAATTTTCCAATCGTCCAAATGTATATATAATAAAATATGAAAACATTATTTATAATTTTAAAAGTGAAATACAGAATCTTTGTGAATTTCTGGGAGAAGATTTTAGCTCGGAAATCAGAGATTGGTATAAAAACACAAGTGTAAAGAAAAGCAAGCACTGGAAAAGCCCGATAAAAGCAATTCATAATAAGGCAATAGAAAAATGGCGACACGCCGAGCATAAAGAAAAATTAGATGAATTTATGGATAATCCTGAAGCAGTAGAATTGTTGAAAAAATTGAATTATATTGAGTAAAGATATTGGTAAAAGTTCATAACAGATTAAACTTAAAATAATTAATGGAGATATTATGAAAATAATAATATTAGCAGCAGGAATTGGTTCGAGATTAGGCAATCCATTTCCAAAACCATTAACACCATTAGAAGATGGTAAAACAATTATGCAGAGACAAGTTGAATATCTATCAGAAAAATTTCATTTAGACAAAATATTTACCATTGTCGGATTTAAAAAAGATATGATAATGGAAAATTTTTCGGAAGTTGGATATATTTACAACGAAAATTTTGATCGAACGAACACTTCAAAAAGTTTACTCAAAGGTCTGAAAAAATTTCCAAATGAAGATATTTTATGGTTAAATGGTGATGTTGTTTTTGACGAAAAATTACTTGAAATAATTTCTCCATACATTGAGAAATCACAATCTTTTTGTTGTGTAAATAATGCCTCTGTCGGTAAAGAGGAAGTTAAATATAATGTAGATAAAAATGGAAATATTAAAGAAATTTCCAAATCTGTAAAAAATGCAATAGGCGAAGCTGTCGGAATAAATTTCATTTCAAAAAACGACTCAGAAATTTTCAAAAATAATTTAATAAAATGTAAAGACAATGATTATTTTGAAAAGGGGTTGGAAATGTCTATTCAAAATAATAATATAAAAGTTAAACCAATAAATATTTCAAAATTTTTATGTATGGAAGTTGATTTTAAATCCGATCTTAAAAAAGTAAATCAATTATTAAAATAAGATTATATATTTTTTATATCAATCTCAGTTACAAACCAATTATTCTTTACAAAATCACAATCATCGATTTCTTTCGTTAACAACTTATCAAAAATTGTATGACCACGAAATCCAAGATTGCCTTTTTGATTTTGTAAAACAGGATTTCCATCTCTGCCAACGATTTTTGCTTCAATATCATCCATACATTTCCAATTATCATTTTTATCAAATATTATTCCAACTCCACAAGAAAAATTATTACCATAAATTCTTTTAACCGGTAATTTTTCAACCGAGCTATTTAATACTTTATTA
>JAYEOX010000014.1:0-6089 GCA_034723415.1 Fidelibacterota bacterium
TAGCTATCAATGGTCTACCTGCAAATCCGGTTACTGTTTTAGCTTTTGTGTTTTTATTTATAAGTGGTTTTCAATCTTTATTATTTGCTATGTGGATGGATATACAGGATAATGATAGGTTATATAAGTGAATTTAAATAAAACAAAGACCTTTTTTTACATTTTCTTTTATGTATCAATTCTATTTTTAATATATACATTATATCGAAATAATTATTTAGAAATTCCCTTTATAGCATCAAAGTTATCATTCATTATTTCAATTTTATTATTGTTAAGTGGTTTTGTATTTTATTCTATGGCATGGGAAAAAGTATTAATAGCTAGTGGTTATAAAACTGATTTTAAAGAGTGTATTGCCAGTGTAGGGTTATCAATATTTGGCAAATATATTCCGGGTAAAATTTGGATGATCGTTGGTAGAGCAGGCTATATTTCTCAAAAAAATGAATATAAATTAAATAAAATTTCAGTAATATCTTTAAATGCACAGTTTATTGGTTTATGGGTTGGTCTTTTCTTAGGTGGCTTGAGTTTTTTGTTCTTAGGTGAAAATAATAAAATATTTTTACTACTATTATTTTTCTGGATATTTTTAACATTAATAATTTTTACAAGATTTTTTCATAATTATTTTGAAATTTTAGCAACAAAAATATTTAAAAAGAATATTAATATTCCAAGTTTAAAAATAAGAGAAGTATTAAAAACATTAAAATGGTTTTTGATATATTGGATTTTATTTTCAACAGCATTTTATTTTTTTGTTAATAGTTTAACCGGATCAAGCATTCCATTATATATTGGATTGATATTTCCTCTTGCGAATACTTTAGGAATAATTGCCTTTTTTGCTCCCGGAGGTTTGGGTATTAGAGAAGGGGTTATTGCAACATTGTTAATATTATCCGGAATAGATAAAAGTGTTTCTGTAACTATAGCAACTTTTAGTAGATTGTGGTTTTTAATTGGAGATATCTTTATATTTTCAATTGGTGTAGTTTTTAACAGAGTAGTTTTAAAAAGGGTAAAATGAATTTTAAGAAGATATTATTTGTAATATTAGCATTAAATTTAATATTTCGCATTGGTTATATATTAATAGGTGTTGATAACTCAAAATATTATTTTGAAGATACAATTCATTATTATAGTGCGGCGGAATCCATTGTAGATAATGGGAATTTTGGAGTAGATCCGGAAAGGCCTCCGACACCTTTTGGTTTAGAACCCGGTTATCCTTTATTTTTGGCTTTAATTGTCTTTATTTTTGGAAAAGGATTTTTATGGATAAGAATTGTTCAATCTATAATTATAACACTATCGGGATATATATTTTATAAAACTTTGCGAATGTTTGTTGATGAAAGATTTTCAATGCTGGGTACAATATATTATCTATTCTATCCTTTTTATATTTTTTTTAGTGGTTTTCTCTATCCGGAGAGCATTTATATGCCTCTGCTTGTAACTTTTGTATATTTCTTTTTTCGGTACTATAATAATAGTAGAATTAATGATTTTTTAGTTTCCGTTTTTGTGTTAGTTATTATGTATCATACTAAAGCTCCTTCGATAGTTCTCTTTCCAATACTCTTTGGATTACCGATTTATATGAAAATAAAGAAACGGGAAAACAAGGTGTATCTAAAAATTATTTTAGGTCTGATATTATTTATTTTAATCTCCACACCTTGGTTAGTAAGAAATTATAAAGTATATCATTCAATTACAATTACAAGAAATTATACCAGAAAATCATTTGAGCAAGAAGATAATATTAAAAAAAGTGGCCATGGATCAGCTAAAAATTATATTAACGAAAAATTATCAGAATTAAAATTTTCAAAATTTGTTGATCAAGTAAAGAGATACTACTCTCCTTTTTTTGATGAAGTTCAAAAAAATTCAAATTTTTATGATGAAATAAATAGTAAACAAAATAAAAAGAGAATTATTCTACGATCAATTAGCTTTATTTTTACTATTCCATGGTTGATAGCTTTTGTTGTTTTACCAATATTTAAAAATAATGGAAAAGAAATATTACTGATCTATGTTACGGCTATCTTTTTAGCTATGCCTTTTATTATTTTACATTCAAATACCAGGTACAGATTGCCAACGGATTTTCTGTATTTAATGATTTTTACAATTTTTGTAAAAAAGTTATTTGAGAAATTTAAACATGAAAAAATTACTGATAATTAATCAATCCCAATTCGGTTATCATTCAGATACTTACTATTATTGTAAATATCTTAAAAACTGTTTACCAGATAGACATATTCCCTACCTGCGATTATATGATATCAGAGTTTTCTATAGTCCCAAGACAGAATTTTTTGATGTTCCATCTCCAACAAAATCATTTGAAAATGATTTTGCACTTGCCGGAAATTCTGCCATAATTATTAAAAAACTAAGAGGTAATGCATGAATAAAATAACATGTGATATTTTGTTCCCACAAAATTTGAACAGTAGCCATATAAATCAAATTTTTGCAGGTTTATCTATGCTTAATAAGGAAGGTATTATTGGTATAAAATCGAGCAGAGTAGACAACTCATTACAATGGAAAGATACTAATAAACAACACCTTTTGGATAAATATAAAACACAATTAAATATATTACTAAACAATCATATTAAAATCCATTTCGATATGCATGATAGTTATGAAATCGATAAAAATCAATTAAATCAATGTGATTTTTATTTTAAAAGATCATATTTAAAAAATTATATTCGTACGATTGAAAACTCTAAAAAAATTTTTGCTTATGGCTTTAATTATAGAGTACTTCCTTCAAATATTGATTTACATTTTTTAAAAAGTAAAATCTACTGCTCGGAAAAAATAAGAGAATACATGCAATCATTTAAAACTGTTTTTGATATTAATAACTATAGTTTTTTTTATCCAAGGGAGAAATTTCTTAATTCTTTTCCTAGCTTAAATAAAAAACCAAAAATTATTTTTAATGTTGCAGCATATGATCCATATTCTAAAAAAACAAGATCAAAAGAGAAAAGTGAGGAATTTAAAAAAATCAATAATAGTAGAGCAGAAATTATAAATTCAATGAGAAAACAATTTGGTAATAGATTTTATGGTGGTTTTGTCCATAATAAATATTCAATTAAAAAATATCCAAATTTACTTATACCCGATAAAAAAAATCAAGTAAAGAAAAATTATATTAAGCTATTAGAAAAACACCCAATTGGAATCGCTTCTAAGGGGCTACATGATTCGATAGGATGGAAAATAGCTGAATATATTGCATTCTCGAAAGCAATAGTATCGGAAGAAATGATATATAAAGTTGTTGGTGGTTTTTCTGATGGTAAAAATTATCTTCAATTTAATGATAAGGAAACATTACTTAGTTCGTCAGAAAAATTATTATCAGATACAGATATGAGAAAAAAAATGATGTTGAACAATTATATATATTATCAAAAATATTTAAGGCCTGATAATTTAATATTAAACACATTTTTAATTGCAATATTAGGTAATACTTAAAATATTATTCGAGAAGGTAAAATTATGGGAAAACTAAAATATATTTCAACAATATTTTAAAATAAAAGGAAGGTAATATTACTGATCTATGTTACGGCTATCTTTTTAGCTATGCCATATATTATTCTGCATTCAAATGTGAGATACAGACTACCAACGGATTTTCTGTATTTAATGCTTTTTACAATTTTTACAAAAAAGTTGTTCGAGAAATTTAAACATGAAAAAATTGTTAATAATTAATCAATCACAATTCGGCTATCATCTTGACACATATTATTACTGCAAATATTTGAAAGATGATTTTGATATAACCTATATTTGTTGGGATTATGTGAAAAAGAGAATTGAAATGAATAAAATTGATGTAAAGTATGTTTCAAGAGATGGAAATCTTGTAATTAGGAATATCCGTTTCATTATTAATGTCATAAAGGAAATAAAAAACAATAAATATAATATCCATTTTATCAAATATTTTAGAGGATGTTCTGTATTAAAAATTCTATTCCCATTAAAAAATTTTATTTTTGATATAAGGACAAGTTCTCCAAATAAGAGTAAGTTCAGAAGATCAATTTATGATAAATTTATGAAATTTGAATCTAAATTCTATAAAAATATTACAATTATTACCGAGTCGTTGAGAAATAAATTGAAAATTTATAAAAATAAGACCTTTATATTGCCATTAGGAGCTGATGTAATTTCTAATAAAAAAAGAGAATTCAATGAAATGAATTTGATATATGTTGGAATATTGAGTAATAGAAATATTGAAGAGACAATTATTGGTTTTGAAAAATTTTATAAACAGAACAAGCAACAAACTAATATGAAATATACAATTATTGGTGATGGATATTATAACGAAATTGAAGAATTGAAAATGCTTGTAAAAGAGAAAGGATTAGATAATGTAGTTGAAATTACAGGTTATGTTCATCATAATGATTTGGAAAAATATTTTGACACTCATAACATCGGTATTTCTTATGTTCCCAAAACAGAATTTTTTGATGTCCAACCTCCAACAAAAACATTTGAATATTTACTATCAGGAATGCCTGTAGTTGCAACGAATACCTTAGAAAATGTGAAAGTTATTAATTCTAAGAATGGAGTTTTGATTGATGATAATTCTGAAGGATTTTATAAAGGATTGATAGAATTAAATAAAAGCAGGAAAAAATACAATTCATCAACAATAACAAAAAGTGTAGAACAATATAAATGGGAAAGTATTGTTAATAATTTTAAAAAGTATTTAGAAAAAATATGAGAAGATTAAAAGTTCTAATCAATACGCCTAATATTAGTGATAAGGGAGGAGTTTCTAACCACTTTTTAGGGTTGAAAGATAAGTTTCAAAATGAAATAGAATATAATTACATTGGAGACAAAAGTAATAGTAAATTTTTTATTTTCTATCAGTTAATAGATTATTTTATATTTTTTAAAAAGATTTTTGTCTATAAACCAGATATAGTTCATCTAAACCCATCTTTAAATATGAAGGCAACTATCCGAGATGGAATATTTCTCATGATAGCAAGATTATTTAATGTTAAGATCTTAGTATTTTGGCATGGCTGGGCAGATAACTTTGGAAAAAAAATAAGTATTAGATATAGTAAATTATTTAAATATGTATATAACAAAACAAATGCATTTTGTGTGTTATGCACAGATTTTGAAAATACATTGAAAAAATGGGGTATAGACAAACCAATTTATATTGAAACAACAAAAGTAGATGATGATATAATAAAAAATTTCAATATTAATAACAAAAAATATGGAAATGGACTGTTGTTCTTAGCGAGAGTAGAAAAATATAAGGGTATTTATATTTGTTTGGAAGCTGTAAAAAATATTTCAGATGTAAAATTAACTATTGCCGGTAGCGGGAATGAATTGAATAATGTTAAAAAATATGTTAGTGATAGAAATATAGAAAATGTAGAATTTATTGGGTATGTGTCGGGAAAGAAATTAATTGAAACATATACGAATTCATCAATTTATCTATTGCCTTCGGACGCAGAAGGAATGCCTACATCGATATTAGAAGCAATGGCTTTTGGTTTACCTGTAATTACCAGACCGGTTGGTGGAATAAAAGATTTTTTTGAAGATGGGAAAATGGGATATATAACTGAAAGTAAAGATCCAAAAGTATATATTGAATTAATTAAAAATTTATTGCAGAATAAAGAAAAAATAAAAGAAATTGGTAGATATAATCATGAATATGCAAAAAAAAGATTTTTGGCCTCAAAAGTAGCAAAAAGATTGGAAAATATATATGAAGAGGTTTATTATGCAAAATAAATCTATTTTTATCATTTACATTCATAGATCTGGTTCGACGCTAATGAATAATATTTTAAGTACAAATTCCAATTGCTATGGCAACAGATGAAATGCATTTGTTGATTTTATTGAATATGTAAAAAAGGATAATGCGAATTTTTCGAATCTTGTTAGGTTCACAAATAAACTGAATTGATAAATTGATTTTTCAAATAAAAATTAGAATTTATAGATAGAGT
>JAYEOX010000015.1:0-2443 GCA_034723415.1 Fidelibacterota bacterium
ATATATCTAGAAAAAAAGATTTTGACAATACTTTCACTCAAGCGACCTATAGAAATATGGATGAGATGACAGCTGCAATTGGGACAATCGAAGATAACAGTTTTGTTCAACAGGTAAAAAAAGAGACAGAAGATTTCAAAAAAATAGTTTCGGAAATGAAGGGGAAATTGTGACTTTGTGAGGGGGGTGACTTGGAGATTGGGCGACTTTGTGACTTGGCGAGTGGGAGACTTTGAAACAGAATTGGTATTAATAGGAATTTGTAGGAATTAAATAGGCATTAGTAGGAAATTAATAGGAATTGGTAGGAATTGATAGGAATTAATAGTTTACCCCGTGAAATGTGAACGAAGTGAACATATTTCACTGGGGGAATTAATTGTTTAGGAGAGATAAAATGATTAAGTCATTGGATGATTTTAAAGTTTATCAACTGTCAATGGATATTGGAGAAGATATTTGGAAAATTGTAATAAAGTGGAATTATTTTCAAAAGAATACAGTTGGCAAACAACTTGTTAGATCTTGTGATTCAATTTCAGCTAATTTAAGTGAGGGGTTAGGAAGATACCATTATAAAGAGACCAAGAATTTTAGTTATTATTCACGTGGGTCATTATTTGAAACAAAAACTTGGTTAAAAAAAGCTAATAATCGAAATTTGATTGATGATACTGAATATAATAAATTTATAGATGAACTTGATTCTATAGGAATTAAAATAAATAATTACATCAACACATTAGGCAACTACAAATAACCACAAATACCCACCAATGCCTATCAATACCGCAACGAAGTTGCAAATGTCTATCAATACCTATCAACACCTATCAATACCGCCGAAGGCAAATACCAATCAATGCCAATAAATACCGCAGCGAAGCTGTAAATACCCATAAATTCCGACCCAACACCTAAAACCTAACACCCAATAATGGAGAATAAATGAAAAAGATAATATCAGTAGTAGGAGCGAGACCGAATTTTATTAAGATAGCTCCTTTGTATAGAGAATTCCAAAAACATAAAGATAAAGTTCAACATTTGATCTGTCATACAGGGCAGCATTTTGATAAAAAAATGTCGGATATATTTTTTAAAGAGTTAAAATTACCTATTCCGGATTTTCATCTTGGAATTGGTGGTGGTTCTCACACAGAGCAGACAGCAAAGATAATGTTAGCATTTGAGAAAATTTTAATTGATGAAAAACCCGATCTGATCATTGTAGTTGGAGATGTGAATTCTACTTTGGCATGCAGTTTAGTAGCTAAAAAATTATCTATTTCAATTGCACATGTAGAATCCGGATTACGAAGTTTTGACAGAGAAATGCCCGAAGAGATCAATCGTATTTTAACGGATGTTATTGCGGATTATCTTTTTGTGTCCGAGAAAAGCGGTTTGAAAAATTTACAAAATGAGGGAATTGATAAAGAGAAGGTATTTTTTGTTGGAAATATAATGATAGATAGTTTAGTCAATTTTCTTCAACAAGCTGAAAAGTCAAATATTATGAATGAATTGCAAGTTGATAGTAATGATTATATATTAGTAACATTCCATCGACCAAGAAATGTAGATACAGAAATGTATTTAAATAAATTGGTGAAATTTCTCAATAATATTGCAGATAAAAAGAAAGTTGTATTCCCAATTCATCCGCGAACCGAAAAAAATATGAAGAAATATGGTTTTAGCTTTAATGATAATGTGATTTCAATTGAACCGGTTGGATATATTGATTTCTTAACACTTATGAGAAATGCTTTCTTAGTTGTTACAGATAGTGGTGGCATTCAAGAAGAGACGACTTATCTCGGAGTGCAATGTATAACAGTTAGAGACAATACCGAAAGACCGAGCACAGTAGAAATTGGAACCAATCAATTAATAGGAACAGATCTGAATAGAGTTGAAATAGCTGTAAATGAAATCTTAGCGGGGAAAACCAAAAAAGGAAATATTCCCGAATTATGGGATGGAAAGACAGCGGGAAGGATTGTGGGAGTTTTAATGTGAGGGAGGGACTTTGTGAGGGAGTGACTTTGTGAAAGAGAGACGGAGAGACTGGGAGATAGAGAGACTGGGCGATTGTGTGACTTGGTGATGTAATTGGTATTGGTTGGTATTAGTAGGCATTAGTAGTTTACCCTGTGAAATGTGAACGAAGTGAACATATTTCACCGGGGGGATTAAATAGGCATTAGTAGGAATTCGTTGTTTAGGAGAGATAAAATGATTAAGTCATTAGATGATTTCAAAGTTTATCAATTAGCAATGGATCTTGGAGAAGAAATTTGGAAAATTGTAGTAAAATGGAATTATTCCCGAATTATGGGATGGAAAGGCAGCGGGAAGAATTGTTGAAATTATTAATGCGAGAGGGTGACTTTGTGAGGGAGTGACTTTGTGAGAGGGAGATTTTGAGAAGGAGTGA
>JAYEOX010000015.1:2543-3931 GCA_034723415.1 Fidelibacterota bacterium
ATCGGATTTCATCTTGCCAAAAGTCTCATTGAGCGTGGTGATGAAGTCGTTGGGCTTGATAATATAAATGATTATTATGATGTGGAATTGAAATATGCGCGTTTACAAGAAACTGGTATTATTAGAAATAAAATAGCAGAAAATAAATTAGTACAGAGCAATAAATATTCCAATTATAAATTTATCAAACTTGATCTTGCAGACAGAGAAAACATTTTAGATCTTTTCAATAACGAAAAATTTGATAAAGTAGTAAATCTTGCGGCTCAAGCGGGTGTGCGTTATAGTATTAAAAATCCCTTCGCTTATATAGATAGTAATGTAGTCGGTTTTATGAATATTCTTGAGGGTTGCAGACATAACAATATTAAACATCTTGTCTATGCTTCAAGTTCTTCTGTTTATGGTAATAGTAAAAAGATGCCTTTATCCACTTCGGATAATGTAGATCATCCGATAAGTTTGTATGCAGCTACAAAAAAGTCCAATGAATTGATGGCTCATACCTATAGTCATTTATACGGCTTACCAACAACAGGATTGAGATTTTTTACCGTTTATGGTCCTTGGGGCAGACCAGATATGGCTTATTTTTTATTTACAAAGGCAATAATTGAAAATAGAGCCATTGATGTTTATAACTATGGAGATATGAAGAGAGATTTTACTTATGTAGATGATGTTATTGAAGGTGTTATGCGAGTGATAGACAATTCGCCAAAAATTAAAAATCTGAGCAAATCAAACCTCAACCCCGATACGGTCCCTGATAAGCTCCATCGTCGCAACGGGGCAAGCACTAACGCTCCCTACGGGGCAGGCCTCAACCCCGATACAGTCGCTGACGCTCCTTATAGGGCAGGCCTCAACCTCAACCCCTCTACTGCGCCATATAAAATCTATAATATTGGTAATTCTTCTCCTGTCCAACTTTTAGATTTTATTGTAGCAATAGAAAAAGCACTTGGTAAAAAAGCAAAGATGAATATGATGGGAATGCAGCCCGGTGATGTCTCCAACACACATTCTGATGTTACTGATTTAATAGAAAATTTCAACTACAAGCCGAATACTTCTATTAAAGAAGGTATTAAAAAATTTATTGAATGGTATAAAAAATATTATTATAATATTTGATTGTTACATTACAATTAATAAATAAATTACTTGAATTCAGAGTATATATAAGTTGAAACCCTTGAAAATTTTTGGGCAAATATTTTTTTTAATTATTATTTTATAAATTTAAAAATGTATCCGATTTATGGAGTAAAATAACCCCTCCAAAGGCGGGCAAGCATGTTATTTTATTAAATTTCGAAGAAATTTAAACATGATAGTAAAATAGTAGAATATTTGTGAAAAAAGCTTTGCTTTTTTGCATTAAC
>JAYEOX010000015.1:4031-6040 GCA_034723415.1 Fidelibacterota bacterium
GGTTAATGCACTCCAAAAACACAAAACAAATTATTGAAATAATAATTTAATATTACTATAATCGAACAAACAATTTGAAAATATTATTTTTGTAACACACTATGTTATCGATAGTTATATAAATCATCCTCTTTTTTTAGGGGATTTCAATTCAGAGTATATATAAGGTGTAGAAATTTTTAAAAATAATTTATATTATAAAAGTTTTAAAAAGCTATTAAAACACAGAACTTTTAAAAATACTAGCTATTTAACTATAGGTGGTATGTTTTCTCAACTAATTTCACTAATTGGAGCTTTTTATATACCAAGATTACTTGGACCGGAAAAATATGGGATCTTCCAAATTGTAGTTTCTTATATTGGCATTTTTACTTTTCTGACTTTTAGTGGAGTAAATAAAATTATATTAAGAGAATGTTCCAGGAATCTTGATAAGGCAAAAGAAATTATAGAAAGTATTATTGGATTTAAAAACCTGTGTGCGATCTTTGCTATTATTATATCGGTTATTGTTTTAGTATTTATGGATTATGATGAGATAACAAAAATTTATATTGCAATTTTTAGTTTTACTCTTTTAATAAAAGGGCTCAATAGTTCAATAAGTATAATTTATCAAGCGTATGAAAAAATGAAACCTATAGCTTATTTCCAAATTTTTCAATCTTTACTAATAGTTCCTCTTTCTATTATTTTTTTAAAATTAGGTTACGGAGTGTTAGCATTAATTATTATTCAGTTGTTTACAAGTATTCTAATATTAATTGTAAATTATAAATATTCCAAAAAATTCGTAAAATTTAATATTTTTTCTAAGGTAAAAATTATTAAGGCATATTTAAAACAGGGATTTACTTTTTCATTGTTAGGTTTTTTTAATACTCTATCAGGAAAAATTGATATTTTTATGCTCTCAATTTTGACAACACCGGAAAATGTGGGAATATACGCATTAGCGTATAGAATTGTGCAGAAAGGATTAATTATAAGAAAACCAATTTCAGCAAGTCTGTTTCCTTATTATACCAAGAAATATGAAAAAGAACCGGTGAGAATTAAGAAATTAATTAAGCATACAATGATAATTATTATTCCTTCTATACTTATTATAATAGTAGTATTATTAAGTTCTAAATTTGTAATAACCACAATTGTAGGCAATGAGTTTATCGAAAGTGCAAAGATATTAAATGTTTTGATATGTTATTTAGTTGTGAATTATGCTGTCATTCCCTGGGGACTTGCTTTACAGACCACAAATAATGAAAAAACATTATTTTATATTGTCATAGTAAAAGGAGCATTAAATATCACTCTAAATTTAGTTTTTTACAATTTATATGGAATAATTGGTATAGCATATTCGACTTTATTAAATGAATCTTTTAATTTTTTGTCCCAAGTTGTTGTAAATAAAAAAATTATAAAGCAATAATATGAAATGTAAAATATGTGGAAATGTGGAGTTTAAAAATTCAAGTGCCATCCAGATAATTGCACAAAAATAAAAGGTGTTATTTTATGATAGATATTATTCTTCCAATTTATAAAGCAGATGAAATAGTATATAAGTCAATTGATAGTGTTATAAATCAAACATATAAAGATTGGCATTTAATAATTATTGATGATGCATCGAAAGATGGAATGCTTCAAAATATTAAAGACAAATATATAAATTATAATAATAAAATATCTTATATTAAATTAGATAGAAATTTAAGAGCCGCCGGAGCAAGAAATTTTGCTATTTCCAAAAGTGATGGAAAATATATTAGTTTTATTGACCAAGATGATTTGTGGAAAAAAAATAAGTTAACGGAATATATTAATTATTTTAATAATAATATTAATGTAAAGCTTGTACATTCTAATATCGAATGCATAGATAAAGACAATAAAATAGTAAAAGATTTTTTCAATAGAGGAAATTATATGCGAAATCAGATACCATATTCTAAATTAAATAATTATGAAATGGCAAAGCATCTATTTAACTATTATAG
>JAYEOX010000016.1:0-5993 GCA_034723415.1 Fidelibacterota bacterium
TAATGTTATTTTCCTTAATCCCAGCTTTTTGTGAAATATCAATAAATGTCTTAGCAGAATCGTTTAATAGCAAATAATTCCTTTCATTAATTGAAGATGATAAAAACAAGTCAATAAAACCATCATTGTTAAAATCGCCATTACAAATAAAACTCTTAATATTTTTAATAATCGGTTCCCCATTTAAATATTTTGTAAATTGCCCTTTAGAATCGTTAATTAATAAGTATAAACTACCTACATTTGTCACATAAAATATATCTAAATCTCCATCATTTTCAAAATCTAATCCAATTGCCATTGCCATGTTATTTTTATCTAATTTTATTAATTCATATTCATTATTTTCATTGGATAGTATTAATTTATTTTTTATCCAACTATTCGAAATAAATATATCTGTTTTATTATCATTATTAAAGTCGGCAAAAAGATTGTGATTATTCCAACCTTTAGTTAAATCTGTTATAGAAGTGTCAATATCAATAAATGAACCAAAAAAATTATTCTTTAATAATAAAATATTCCCAACATTTTTTCCATTACTATAATGATAAGAATTAAAAATATCCAAATCATTATCATTATCGAAATCAAATAATTGAAGATTGCGAATACTGGATACGGATGAATCCTTAATATCAATATTATATTTTTTAAATAGATCCTTTTCCCTTTTAAGCAACTGTAATTGATAATCACTATTTGTTAACAACAAATCTATTTCCCCATTAACATCATAATCACCAACAGTAAAGTAATCTGAGCTTTCATAAAAAGAAATTTTTGATAAAGAAGAAATGTCATCAAAATTTTTACCGTTATTATTTTTATATAAACGATTGTATTGTTGATTACCGGAATTCTGAACAAAAATATCAATAAAATTATCATCATTATAATTTAAAAAAGCTGTTCCATTGGAATAATCGGCAATTCCACCATCTAAACGATATTGGCCGGCATGTTCCATAAAAAAAATATTTTTTGTTACATTTCCTATTATTATTTTCCCTTTTGAAGTAAACATAATTGAACCATCTCCCGACATTTCACAATCATATATTAGATAATTCTTTTCTAACTTTTTTGTTGTCCATTTTTTATCATAGAATAAATAATATTCTCCTCGACTATTATTTGTATAAGCAACTCCATTTTTATAATCGGAAAAATCAAACAGTAAGTTATCAGTGTTATCTATTGTATTTTTACGATTTATGAATTTGTTTTTCTGTTTATAATATTCACTTCCACTTCTCATATATATACTTATTTCATCTAATGAATTTACTACAATATTTGAAATATCTGATTTATTATAATTGTTAATTGGTATATTTGTAAAATTTTTCCTGTCATAATGATAAATTCCTTCTTTACGAACACCAAACCAAATATTATTTTTATCATAATATCCAATAGCCATAATATGATTTTTTATTGGCGAATTTAATTGAAATAATTGTTTATTTTTAAGATGAAATATTGCACCCCAATCGCCATAAACATATAATTCATCTCTTGATACTTGAACAATATTACGGACAGGAACATCTACCTCTATATTAAATTTTTTCCATGCCCCAAGCTCATAAATATAAAAACTTGTATGATAATTTTCATCAACTATTGTAGAGAAAAATTTCATACTATCAATTTTTATACAATGATAATGATTTTTAATTTTCTTTGTTTTGGGTAGTTCAATTTTTTGTATAATTGAATCTTTATAATGATAAATAAAATTCGCTGTTTTTTCATAAATCCAAAAGTTGTTTTTTGAAGAAATTTCAGCAATTCCGTATATAGTATTATTCGGAAGATTAATTTCTTTCCATTGATATTTCGGAATTTGATTCCCAATCAATAAAACAGAGGAAAACAAGACAATTATTATTATTTTAAAAAATCTATTCATACCATTCTTTTTTATACAAGTAAGTTATTTGTCGTTTTATTATTCATACTTATAATTTAATAAGTGTAATCCAATAAAGCAACAATGTAATGTAAATAAGCAACAAAAGCAGAAAATCAACTTGTTTCGAAAAAGCACATAATTATTGATATATCAATAACTTATGAAATAAATAATTGTTTTGGCACAATAATTGCAGTATTATTTGTGAAATGAAAATAGAGTAAAAATGGAGCGATATAAAAAATGGTTAATAAATATAAGATTTGTCCGCAGTGTGATTTTTTCTCTAATATAGGAGAAGCCGGATCTTTTTGTCCAAAGTGCGGAGAAAAATTAATTGATAAATGTGAAAAATGCGGTAAAGAAATTACAAATCCGTATGATAGTTATTGTAAACATTGCGGCAACTTATATCCCGGAAGATCAAATAAAAAAGAAATAAATTTTTAATAAATAAAAAGGAGAAAAAATGAAGAATTTAATGAAGCTTGCGTTGGTGTTTTTAATTGGTTTGATGGTAATTGGATGCAGTTCAAGTTATGTAGGAAAAGTTGATGTTATTGGTGTTGGTGCCGGAGAAAAGCCAACTAGTCATGATCGACACTTCGTAAATGAAAGTCAGGTGAAAAACATAAAAGTCACACATACACCAAATATAAAATTCAAAGAGCAAGATGTTAGTGAAAATGTAAAATTCGTAGCGGGAGATGCACTAATAAAAGAATTTAGTGGCGACCCGCAACTTATGGTTGATTATTTAAATTATAGTCAGAAGTTTAATAATTTGGTTTTAATATTAGACAAAAACGGTGTTGTTGCTTGGGAAGGATATGTGAAATTTTTAGATTTCACTAATGCTTTTGGTGTTTCAAGTTATGGATTAACCGGACCAAAGAGAATAAGTTTTCATGAAGCAATGGAGACATTTATTGGTAAAGAAAAGAAAGCAAAAAAATACAAAGAAGATAAAAAAATAGAGTTTCCAAAAAATAATAAAGAGAGTTTTGCTAAAGGTTTCAGTTATGAAAAGAAATATCCTTTCTTATTTACAAAACTTCCTGATATGGGATTTACAACTTTAGATGGAAACAAAATACAATTAAGCAAATTTAGTGAAAATGGTAAACCAACTGTTTTAGTATTCTATATGTCTCAAGCAAAGAAAACTGCAAATGCAAGTGCCGAATTAAAAATGGCAGCTGATGCTTTGAAAATGTTAACGAATAGTGGAAAAAGAAATGAAATACCACTTCCAAATGAACTTTTAAAACAAATTGAAGATATTTATTTTAAATAAAGGAGAAAAAAATGAAGAATTTAATTAGAACAACATTGATAGTTACACTAATTTTGGTGCTATCATTCCCACTTTTGGGAATCCAAAAGGAAAAAGTTAGTTTCCAAATGTCAAATATTATTCCTACGAATGTTAATGCAAATTTAGAACCGTTGCCATTGACAATAAGTGGAGATACTTTATTAAATGAAAGTTTCGAAGGAACTGTAACCGGATGGAGTTATATTGATAATGATGGTGATGGAACACATTGGGGAATTTATGAAGAATATGACGCACCAGCTGATACATTTGCACATACTGGTTTTAGGGGTGCCGCTGTTCTCTATAATAGCGCTGGTAACGATGATTGGTTTTTAACACCCAAGATAGGTATTTCTGCAGGAACAACAGTAGAATTCTCGTTTTGGGCACATTCATATAGTGCTTCATATTTGGAAGATTTTAATGTAAAATTATCAACAAGTGGAAAGACTATTTCAGATTTTACAGTATCCTTAGATGCAGTAACTGATGTCCCGACAGAATGGACTCAATATACTTATGATCTTAGCAGTTATGCAGGAGATTCAGTTACTATTGCCATTCAATGTGTATCGGTAGATGAATATTATTTAGTTACAGATGATTATTTATTAACTGCTTCTGTTAGCAATGGACCTATTGCTTATTATCCATTTAACGCAAATACTGAAGATGAAAGTGGCAATGGGTCACATGCTACCAATCATGGTGCAATTCTAACAACCGATAGACATGGGAATCAGAACAGTGCCTATGAATTTGATGGAGTTGATGATTATATGGATCTTGGTCATATTCAAGATGGACAAAGTGATTTTACTTGGTCAGTCTGGATTAAAACAACAGAATCTACTTATGATTCTGATTATTTTGAAATGCCAGTCATTTTGGGCACTGTACAGGGAAGTGCTGATACTGATGATGCATTATTGGGGATAAATGGTGGAAGATTTGCCTGGTATGATGAAATAGATAATGTTAGCATAAGAAATGATAGTATTAACGATGCAACTTGGCATCATCTCGTAGTTACCCGAGAAGGATCGGGATATTTAAAACTATTCTTAGATAACAATATTGTTGATTCTCTAATTGCCGGTAGTGCTGGCCTCAACTCAAATGGTCTGGAATTAGCTCGGGCGAATTGGGATGATAATGAATTTTATGGCGGTAATATCGATGATATTTATATATGGAACCGAGCTATTACCAAAAATGAAATTGCCACACTTTTTGCCAATTATATCAATTTGCAATCCAATTTTACAGCTGATGTTACTTCCGGCACAGCACCCTTGGAAGTACAATTTACAGATGAATCAACTGGCGCTACTACCTGGGAATGGGATTTTGATAATGATGGAACTACCGATGCGACTGATCAAAATCCGTCATATACATATCAGGATGCCGGAACATATACTGTGTCTTTAACAATTTCTGATGGAACTGATAGTGATACGGAGACGAAAGAGGACTATTTAACAGTAAATACTCCTGTTAATTCAGAAGATTATTCTATTCCTTTAACAGCAGATAACTGGGGCAAAGTCTTTTCAGGTTCATTAGAAGTGGTAAATGATGGATTAAAAATTAATACTACAGGATATAGAAATGGAAATCGGGTTTTTTCAAAGCAATTGTTTAACCTTGAAGATAAAAATATCTATATTAAATGGAAAAAACATAATGCAGGAAGTTATATGCGAGGTTATATTGGTATTACCAATACTGAAGCAGCAGTTGGTGATATGAGTAACTTTACCGCAGATATCTGGCTATTTACTCGAATTCTTATTAATTCAGATAAAACAGTTGAAGCAATAACATGTACTGGCGATTACGATGATGCATCTAATCCCGGAAACCAGATTCAAAGCCTTCCTACAACAATTTCTGATGAAAAATGGTATAATGTGCAAAATGGAAATATTTATTTTTACTTTGATGACACTCAGGATACATCAGCCTATTTAACAGTAGGAGAAGTAAAAATAACAGATTGTGAACCAATTGTTATGGGAACTCAAACTGTCTATGATTTTAATAATGGGCTTATTCCTTCGGAGTTTACAACTAATGGAGCATGGACTATAGAAAATGATGAAAGCCTCTATATTGAGGGCAATATTAATGATTCTTTATCATTTAATGTTGAGAATGCTGTTGCCGTTAAAATAAGGTTTAAAATTTCTCATAATGGTGATGATAGTACACCACTTTCTGAAACAGCCACATCTTTACTATTCTCATGTAATAATTTGTGGGCTTTTTGGACGAGTGTATACTATAATGGAAGAACATCTTTCCAATCTGAATGGTGTGAGTTTACTATCCCTGCTAATCAATTGGGCATAACTAATTTTTCATTTCTATTTAAAACTATTGATGGACAAAAACTGTGGATTGATAACATTGAAGTAATGAATACTAATATAGATATTACTGCTGATTTCACTGCTAATGTAACTACCGGAACAGCACCTTTGGAAGTACAATTTACAGATGAATCAACCGGCGCTACTACCTGGGAATGGGATTTTGATAATGATGGATCAACTGACGCAACTGACCCAAATCCTTCATATATATATCAGGATGCAGGAAATTATACTGTTTCATTAACAGTTTCAGATGGAACAACGGAAAACACAAAAACAAGGGATTCTTATATAACAGTTACAGAAGCTGTGGGGAATTCAAGTTTGTGGACAGCACTTCATCCGACACCAACAACAAATACAATTG
>JAYEOX010000017.1:0-6086 GCA_034723415.1 Fidelibacterota bacterium
AACTGTCCAATATTCTGTTTATATTTCAAATATTTAGTTGAATTATTCCAATTGTCTTTCGGTTGCAAAATCCCTGTAAAATTTCCACCGAGCCCAACAGGAACTTCTATCGTAATTGCATCAACTCCCGTCTGTTCATAAGTCGGATCCATTATATCTTTTTTATTGAAAATATCTGTTGGGTTCCAAGCATAACCAACTCCGGATGAAATTTGTTGACGACCTAATATCACTCTAAATCTTTTCATCTCCAATTGCAAATAGACATTATCTAAAAATAAAGTATCTAACATTTCTATCGGCAAGTATAACATTCTATCAGGTAAATAAGATGAAAGAGGATTTATTATCGGTCTATATTTCTCCGGTATAAAATTCATCAAATTCCAAGTAGTTTTCCCGTTGAAATTCTTATAAATAATATCAGCTCCAACTTCAACTTTATCTCCCGAAATTCCCATAAAATCTAATCGCAATTTATTATATCCAAAATAATAATCATCGTTCTCAAACATCATATAATCGCCTTCAGATTCAAAGTAACCAAACATATCTACACTAGTGAAACCTTTTGAAACCAATATAAATATTGTTAGAAAAATTATTTTTATGTATTTATTTTTTAATTTCATTTTATTTCCTTTTTCATATTATAATTCTTTCCGACTTTAACTGAATATGTATATTTGCTATTCCAACTTTTGTAAAACATTTTATGAATGATTTTCGCTGCATATTTACTTTTAAATACAACTCCCATGTTTCTACTTGTATGAAAATAGCTTTTTCCCCAATTTGAAGTCCCAAGCCAGCCATATTTTTTATCAACTATTAAAAATTTACAATGTTCTACACGAGAATATGGAATAGAGCCACCACTCCATTCAGGAATTGTACTAAAATGAATATTTATATTTGGAATTACTGCTAAACTTTTTATATACGGTAATTTGGATTTGCCACGACTCCAATCAGATAAAATGATATTTACTTTTACACCTCGAATTGCTGCAGAGCGAATTGCATTATCTAATTTGGAATAAAAATCATTTTTATCTTTAACAGAATAAGAAAGCAATTGAATTAATATTTCCGATTCTGCTTCGTTCATTAATTTTATTATCTCGGTTTCATCCCAATTCATATTCGGATAAATTACTTCCTTAGGGCTAAAACTTGGGTAAAGTTCTATAATCCTTTTCGATTCCGATTCTATAGTGATTGGATTTTCTGCGTTTATGAATTGTTTGATATCTGTTTTAAAATAGGATTCTATTGGATTTACTTTTTCACTCGTTGCGATTTTCCAATCTAAATCGAAAATGAGTCCAAACATTTGTGCAAATTTTTTATTTTCTATTCTAAAACCAACTTCATGAATATGTTTCAATGCTCGCCAATCAAAATTCTGGCTGCCAATAAATAAATCTTTACGATCAACAAGCATATACTTAGCGTGTACAACTCCACCTAATTTATTAAAATAATCTATTGCCTCAACTTCAATATTTTGAATATTGTTTAAATTATCAAGTGGTTGTGGATATGTTTTTTTCATTCTTGCATCTACAAGAAAACGAACTTTTACACCACGATTTGCTGATTTTTTAATTTCTGATAAAATTTCTTCAAGCGGTTCACCTGCTTTATTTGAAACATAAAAGCATTCAATTTCAATAGAATATTTAGCATTTTTTACCATATCCAACCAAACATTAAAAGTGCGTTTGGTCTCATCTAAACCAAGTTCTGTTTCGATAGGAACACTTTCTACTATTTGAAATATTGATTTCGATTGCGAAAATGCTGATTTATTAAAAAGTAAAATTATAATTATTGAAATAGTCCAGAGTATTTTTTTTAAATTTTTCATTAGAATTTCCATTAATTTATTTTTTTCATAATTATATATTCCCTATTTTTATGTTTTTCCGGTAACAAAAAATATTTTTGTTTAAAAATCTCATATTTACAAGATATGGCATTTCTGATTATTTTTATTTCAAATTATTTTCAGTAAAAAATCTTTCATTAAATTCCACATCATAAGTAATCGATTTATATTCCATCACAGTTTCGGTATTATCTTGATGATTTTTCATCACCATTTTCATTGGAGTTGGAACATTTTCCACTAACTCAATATTTTTCATATATAATGATTTTAACAACTCCTTATTTTCATTATAGTAATCAATTTGAATTGGAAAAAAATCTTCTACTCGCAAATAACAAATTAATTTACTGTATGAAATATCTTTATTTTTTTTCAACAGTTTAATTTTATAACAATTTTCACCATCGATTTTTACTTTGTCTAAATATTTTGGAGTATAATCTTTTTTCCAACTATCACCGGATCCCATATCTTCATAAGTAAAATCCGAACCTTCAAATTTCTGTTTTTTTGCGTGTGAAGCCAATTTTCTCACTCTGCGAGTTCGTTGATTATATGACCAAATGTTATTTGAATTATCAGTCATCAAAATTGCATTTCCCCTTACTCTCGATGGCTTTTTATATATCATCAAAGAATTTTCTCCATTCATTCCCATATAAGAATCATATTCAAAAGTTCGCGTATCTCCTGATGAAGTTTGTATTGTCTGTGTCATCACTGCTTCGGCATTTTCTTGATTCATTATATCGATCATTTTATTTAATAACTTAATACCACTTGGATTTTCGGCAAACACTACACTACAAAAAATAAATAATAAAAATAGTACTCGTCTCATATTTCCTCCAATTTTAATTTCTTTTTATATTTTTTTGGTAAACTTCCAACTCCCCAAAATCCTGTTTCCTTCGATTTTTTGGGTTGATTTTTATTTTCTAATATTCCATTAAAAAACATTTCCATAGAATATTTTTTAAGTTTTCCCATGTCAACATAATCTCTTTGTAAATAATAATGTAGGGAAATACCATCCAATGAACTGAATAGAATTAATGTAAAATATTCTTTATCTATATCTCTTAATACACCCTCTTTAATTCCATCTTCAATAATTGGATCAATAATTTTATAAAGTTTTCGCAATATTTTTCCTAAATTTATTTGTGTTGACTTTTGCAGATCTTTTCTTATTGCATAGAGCATTATTTCAATAATAATTATTAATTGATGAAAATTTTGATTATCAATTGATGATAGATACTCAAAAGTGTAATCAAATATTTTTTCCAATTTCTTAATTGCCGGCATTTTAATATCATTTAATTTCTTCCAATTTAAAAGCATATTTTGAAAATAATCATCCAACATCTCTTCAAATATTTCATCTTTACTTTTGAAATACTCATAAATTGTTCCTTTTCCAACATCAGCTTCTTTTGCAATAGAAGAAATTGTGCCTTTATTGATACCTTTCTCGGCAAAAATTTTCATTGCAGCATCTATGATCCTTTTTCGTTTTAATTCACTTTTTTTTAATGGAGTCATAATATTCTCCTTTATCTGACTGACTGTTCAGTCAAGGTTAATAAATTTTAAACAAGAATGCAAATGTTTTTTTTTATAAAATGAAACTTTTAAGATATGAAAATTTTAAAATTTTTCACAAATTCCCTTTTGGTAAAACCAAATTTAATTGTAATTTATCAAAGAACTTTTAAAATAAAATTAAAGGAGATTTAAATGATCAATATTGTATGGCTTATTCTACTCTCAGTTGGTATTCTTGTTGCTGGTTTTAGTTGTTTGGGAATTGAAATTACTTCTGCCGGTTGGATTATGGAACCATCTTGGCAACCATTGATGGATATGACAAATTCTGTTTTTGAGGAAGCAAAACACGCAGTAACGCTTGCACTTGGATTAGTTGGAATAATGGCGTTGTGGTTAGGAATAATGAAAATTGCAGAAAAATCCGGCTTAATAAAAGTCATTGCAAAAGGATTGAAACCCATTATGGTATGGCTTTTTCCGAAAGTTCCGGCCGATCATCCGGCTATGGGATCAATTATCATGGCAATGGCAGCAAGTATGTTAGGACTTGGAAATGCAGCAACTCCATTAGGATTAAAAGCGATCGCAGAATTACAAAAACTTAATAAAATAAAAGATACTGCAACAGATGCAATGTGTACATATATGGCAATGAGCACATCCAGTGTTACAATAATTCCTGCTACGATCGTTGGAATTCGTTCAGCAGCCGGTTCTGCTAACGCTACAGAAGTTATCGGACCGGTAATTGTAGCAACAGGAATTTCTACAACTGTTGCAATAACAATGTCAAAATTATTAAAAAAACTACCAAGATATCAACTTCCGGAAGTTGACGGAACGGTAGATACAATAGAGGAGAAATAATTATGTTTCAAAATATTATAAATGGCATCTCAATTGTAGCAATTCCTTTAATTTTATTATTTATTCCTATCTACGGATATATTAAAAAAGTAAAGGTCTATGAGGTATTTACAGAAGGTGCGAAAGAGGGATTTGAAGTTGCAATAAAAATTATTCCTTTTTTGGTAGCAATATTTCTTGCAATTAGTGTATTTCGCAGTTCAGGAGCAATGAATTTTTTAGCTTGGATATTATCGCCAATTACTAATTTTATTGGAATGCCCGGTGAATTATTACCATTGGCTTTTATGCGTCCTTTATCCGGTAGTGGAGCTTTGGGGATTGTTTCTAATTTAGTTACAACTTACGGGGCTGATTCTATGATCGGAAGGATGGCTTCTGTAATGATGGGCTCTACAGAAACAACATTTTACATTCTTGCAGTATATTTTGGATCAATTTCTGTCAGAAAAACAAGACATGCACTTCCAGCGGCATTAACAGCAGATCTTGCCGGAATAATATCTTCAGTTGTAATTTGTCATATTATTTTTAATTAAATATGTGATATGTGAAAAAAGTGAGAAAAGTGAAATGTGAGATATGAAATGTGAATTTCCCCGCCTGTTGTGAGTAGGCAATTCCTAATTTCTAATCTATTTTACTAATTCCATTCTCGCTTCGCTCCTACCCGTCTGTATAGTCGGACAAGCAAAGTCAGTAAAATACAACAACATTCTCTTCTTTGCGTCTTCGCGACTTTGCGAGCGAATTTCAAGTATCAAATTTCAAATCTATTTTTCTAAATAAAAGAAGCTTGCTGTTTTGGGCAACATTTCCAATTCTAACGGTGTAACACCAAAAATTTCACCTTCAGGATTACAAAACTTTTCCGGTTCGGTTTCTACAGTAATATGTTTACCCTGATAAACTGTAATTGCCGGGTGACCAATATGTGTTCCTTTGAATATCTTAGGAAATGTCTTTAACAAATCTCTCCTTGTAATTTTATCTAACACCATTATTTCCATAATTCCATCATCCATCACTGAATTTGGACTGATCAACATTGTTCCGGCTACTCTAGCGGAATTGCAAAAATAACAGAATAACGCATCATCATGTTTGTAAATCTTTCCATCTATATTTAAAGTTAATTTATGAGTATTTAATTTTAGGGTTTCCGTAACAACTGTTATTCCATAAGCCGCATGCCCAATTTTTTTTAATGGTTCGGCATTTCTACTAACATCTGCAACAAATCCGAATCCCATATTATTAACAAAAAAAAATTTTTGATTATTAGTTATAAAAGATACAACATCAACAAGTTTTGTTTTCCTTTGTAATACGGCCTTAATTCCATCATCCATTGAATACAAATTAAGGTCTCTTGCAAATGAATTTCCTGTTCCAACCGGTATAATTCCAATCGGAGGCATTTTCTTTCCCGGATTGTTCATTACACCATTTAGAACTTCATATTCTGTCCCATCTCCACCAACTGCAAGAATTGCATCAGTTTCGTATAAATTCAATTGTTGGATTATTTCCGATGCATGAAAACGATATAAAGTTCTGTGAGGAATTACCGTATGTCCTGCTTTTCTTAACTTTTCTAGAATCTCCGGATATTTTCTTCCACCTCTGCCATGTCCGGAATGCGGATTAAAAATCATCTGTATCAACATTTCCCCTCCTGTTCTACAATTTTGTTAAATAACTGCAAATAAATTAACAATTTTTATTATATAATCATATTAATTAATAAAATATTTTTATAAATTAT
>JAYEOX010000017.1:6186-24481 GCA_034723415.1 Fidelibacterota bacterium
AAAAAATAATCAAAACAACTTTTGCTAACATTTATGACAAACCATCCTTTCAATCTCAGGTAGTTACTCAAGGAGTAATGTGGGAAATTATCGAAATTTTAGATAAAAAAGATGATTGGATAAAATTAAAATTACCGGATGATTACATCGGTTGGACACAAAATTTCTTTTTAATTGATTCGGATAAAACATTCTTGAATAAAATTAAAAAAATGAAAATATTAACAATTCATCAGCCATTCACTTCAATATATTCAGATGAAAAGTTAAACAATAAAATTTCAAATGCAGGTTTAGGTGTAAGATATCCAATTATCGAAAAGAACAATGATCTATTTAAAATTTATCTGCCGGATAAAAGTATTGGATATTTAATTCAGAAATCAATCACGAAAAATGACACTCGTAAAAATATTGTAGGCATTGCAAAAAGCATTTTGGGAACTTCTTATCAATGGGGCGGAAAAACAGAATATGGTATTGACTGCTCAGGATTAGTTCAAACGATTTTTTCTATTCTAAATATTTCAGTCCCACGAGATGCAAGTCAACAGATAAAAATTATTAAAAATAATTCAGTAAGTTTAGATAAAGCAAAAATAGGCGATTTGGCATTTTTCAAAAATGAAAGTGGCTCAATTGTTCATGTTGCATTTATGTTAGAAAACAAGAATTTTATCCATTCATCGAGTGAGAT
The DNA here is from genome assembly GCA_034723415.1 of Fidelibacterota bacterium. GTDB lineage: Bacteria > Fidelibacterota > Fidelibacteria > Fidelibacterales > Fidelibacteraceae > TCS52. The sequence goes on from JAYEOX010000017.1 coordinate 6,884, forward strand.
GAAAATTAACTCGCTAAATAAAAAAGACGACAATTTTTCAGAAAAATTATTGAATATGTTAGAAGGAATATATTCAATCAAACAATTAATTTAAAAATTCAAAATAAAGGAAGATCAAATAATGACAAAACGAATATTATCAGGTATGCGGCCAACCGGAAAATTACATATTGGACATTATGTCGGGGCATTAGAAAATTGGGTTAATTTACAAAAGGAATATGATAATTTTCATTTAATTGCTGATTATCATGTTCTAACAACCAATACTGATACATCAGACATCTACAAAAATACAATAGAAATGGTCAAAGATTGGGTTGCTGCAGGGATCGATCCCGAAAAAAGTCCAATTTTTCGTCAGTCACAAATAAAAGAACACACTGAATTACATCTGCTATTTTCAATGTTAATTACCACAGCTCGTTTAGAAAGAAATCCGTCATTAAAAGAACAGATACGAGATCTAAAATTAGATAATATTTCTTATGGGCATTTTGGATATCCTGTGCTTCAGGCAGCTGATATTTTATTATACAAAGGTAATCTCGTTCCGGTTGGTGAAGATCAGACATCACATGTGGAAATCACTCGTGAATTAGCAAGAAAATTCAATAAAACTTATGGAAAAATATTCCCTGAGCCAAAAGCAAAATTAACCAGATATTCTCGCTTGCCTGGGTTAGATGGAAAAACAAAAATGTCAAAATCACTTGGGAATACAATTTCCCCTTCCGATTCACCAGAAGAAATTTGGCAATCGGTTCGTAAAGCAATTACCGATACGAAAAAAATACGCAAAAACGATCCCGGGCATCCGGAAGTTTGTACAATTTTCACATATCAAAATGTCTTTAATAAGGAAAATATTGAGCAAATTGAAAAGGATTGTAAATCCGGAATTCTTGGTTGTGTGGATTGTAAAAAAATGTGTGCAAAAAAAATATCCGATCATTTTGCTGATTATCGAAACAAAAGATCGGAATTTGACAAAAAACCGGGTTTAGTAAAAGATATTTTAAACGATGGCGAAAAAAGAGCTAAACAAGTAGCTCAAGAAACAATGCGAGAAGTTCGAGAAGTGATGAAGATTGGATAGGGGATAAAGCCACGAATTCACGAATAGAAATTTATCAATTTAATTATTTTTGGCTTAATATTTTTATTCTTTTTAATTTGCGCCTTAGCGTTTTGGTGTGAAATTTTTCTTAAATCGATAAACATCTTCACCAATATAATGACTACCGAAAATGCAAATCACATCATTTTTATTTGAAGAAATTATCTCGTTATTTATTGCTAAATTTATATTTTTGAAAATAGATATTTTTGATCTTTTATCTAACATCTCTTTTAACTCGGTATATGTATAACTTCTCTTTATATTTATTGGAGCAATAGATATACTTTTGGATTTTTTATCAATTAATTTTAAAATTTCAAGAATTTGCTTATTCTTCAATATTCCAATAACAAATTTGATCTTTTTTTGAGGATAAATTTTATTCAACACATTCATCAAAGCTTCCGCTCCAAAATAGTTATGAGCAACATCATAAATTATTTCCGGTTTTTTAGAAATGATTTCAAATCTACCTTTCCAAGATACTTTCTTTATTGCATCTTTTATTATCTTTCCGGATATTTTATTATCTAAAAATAATCTCACTGTTTCAACTGCCAATGCGAAATTTTCAACTTGATGTAAACCGATCAAGTCAGTTTCAAATTTTTCATCATAGCCAACAATATTAAAACTCATTGCTCCACTACTCACTTTAACATTTGTAATGACTTTTTGTGAATCAACAACCTTTAATGATGTTTCCATTTCTTTCGCTTTTTTTTCTAAAACATCAATTATTATTGGATCTTGTCTTAAAGTAATTACCGGTTTTCCTATTTTAATTATACCGGCTTTTTCAAATGTAATTTTTTCTAATGTGTTTCCTAAAATACTCGTATGATCATGAGCAATCGCCGTGATTACCGCTATGTCTGAATTAACTACATTTGTGGCATCCAATCTACCACCTAAACCTGTTTCCAAAACAGCAACATCAACTTTATTTTCATAAAATTCTTGAAACCCAAGAGCAGTTGTAATTTCAAAAAAAGTTATCTCTTCAGAATTTAAATATTTTTTCCATTGCTTAAAATATCTTTTAATACTTTCAGATTTTATCTTTTCAGAATTTATTTGAATCCTTTCATTATAATCAACTAAATGAGGAGATATAAATTGTCCAACTTTCAATCCGTATTCTTGTAATATTTTTGCAATAATATTTACAACAGAACCTTTACCATTTGTGCCGGCAACATGAATGGATTTAAATTTATTTTGTGGGTTTTTTAAATAATCAATAAATTTTTCTATTCGCTCAAGGCCAAATTTCATTCCACCACCACGACGCGAATATAGTTCTTTTAAATAATCCATATTAACTATTCTGAATATTTGTCAAGTGATTCAGTTGAAACGAGTTGTACATCTTCTAATGAATACCCTAAAATATTTTTACTTATATCAATAAATTTCTGAGGAAAATCTGTAACATAAAATCTATCCATGCTCTTAATGTCCTTTTCTGTATTTAATAAATTGTTATTATTTAGCACCTTTTTTATTTCCCTTGCAACTTCTGTCGAAGAATTAATTATTTGTACAGAACTCGGTAATGTTTCTTTTATCACATGCTCCAATAACGGATAATGAGTACAACCTAAGATCAACGAATCAATTTCCGTTTTTATCAGTTCTTTTAAATATTCCTGTGCAATTTGATAAGTAACAGAATGTTCGATCCATCCCTCTTCAACAAGCGGAACAAATAATGGGCAATCATTTGAATAGACATCTACAGTTGAATTGATAGTATTAAATGTATTTTTATAGGAGTTACTTTTAATCGTACCCGTTGTCCCGATCACACCAACTTTATTATTATTAGTTTTTATATTTGCCGCCTTCACGCCAGGTTCAATTACACCAATAACCGGAATATCAACAATATCATTCAATTTTTCCAGTGCATAACTTGAAGCAGTATTACAAGCTACAACGATTGCTTTTACTGGAATATCATTTAAAAACTTAGTTATCTGAATAGCAAAATCAACAATTGTATTTTCACTTTTAGAACCATAAGGAACTCTCGCAGTATCACCAAAATAAATTAAATTCTCATTTGGTAATAACTTTCTAATTTGTTTATAAACCGTCAATCCACCTAACCCGCTATCAAATATTCCAATAGGTAATTTCTTTTTATTCTCAATGCTATTGTGAAATTTATTCATTATTAACCTGCAGTTTTTTTATCTTGTTCAATTTTAAATTTTTTAATAGCATAATATAATGAAAGAGCTATTTTGTTACGATATGAACTTCTTGCTAAATTTATTCTTTCATTTCTATTTGTAATGAATCCCACTTCAGTTAAAATACAGGGCATTGAAGCTCCTATCAAAACAATAAAACCTGCCTGTCGCAGACCTCTGGATTTTGATTGTTTCAGTCGACCAGAATATTGTGTTTCTACCAGCTGAGCCAATTCTTGACTCTCTTTCATGAATTCTCTCTGAGCCATTGTTGCTAAAATATATTGCTGTGGTGATAAAATATCTTTATATCTATCCTGATTTTTTTCTAATTTAATTACCTTATTTTCTTCAGCAGCAATTTCAATCGCTTGTTTTGTCCCTCGGGGTGCCAATAGATATGTTTCAGTACCAAAAGTAGCAGAACTATTTTCAATTGCATTTACATGTACACTAACAAATAATTTACCATTACTTTCATTTGCTATTTGCGTTCTTTTCCAAAGTGGAATAAGCTCATCTGTCTTTCGAGTATATACAACATTTACATCAAGGTATTTTTCTAACAATTTGCCCAATTTTAATACAATATCTAATACAATATCTTTTTCTTTTAAACGACCATAATTTGTTCCGGGATCTTTTCCACCATGTCCGGCATCTAATACAATCGTGTCAATTAACCATTTGGAGCGAATATCTTTATTATTTTCTTCCACATTTGGAACTAATGCTTTCCCTTTTCTTACACTAATTGAAATTGTGTTAGATTCCTTGTTGATATCAAAATCATAACTTGAAATATTATAACGAAACTTAAATGAAAGCTGTACACTCTCTTTTGTCTGAATTGCATCAATTTTTTTTATATCTCCATATGAAAATTTTTGTATTGTTTTTTCAATATCAATATTTGCTCCAAAAACAGTAAAATATAACCAGCCGTCATCATTCCATATTTTACAATGTTTTTCTCTAAATAATTGATCTGCTTCTATTTGGATCATTGTCCCATTTTTTAAATCTTTTATTTTAATTACTCCTAATGAGTATTCTGCAGGAGAAAGAATATAAGTGCCAATTTCTTTTTTGTATTCAATTTTATTATAAAAATGCATTTTCAATATTCTTACAAATTCAGCAAACGGAATATAGAGTCCATTCCCTACCCTTTCAATTGGTGTCGGTAAATGATATAATTCCCCATCAATTTTATAAAAAGCACTCCCTCCATAAAATGTAATATTTTTATCTTTCACAACTGATTTGATAATCCATTCATCATTGTCAATATCAAATTCATCACCAAAAGTTTTAAGGAAATGATTTAATGACATCCATTCATAACTATATAATTGCGATGAAAAAATATATTCTGTTTCATCAAAAGAAGTTCTTCTAATTCTGACCGAATCAGCAAATAATGCATTTATTGTTAAAAGTAAAATGCTTATTATAATAAATATTTTTATCTTTTTCGATATACTAATAATCCTTTCCTCCAAACACCTATGTAATATACTCATTTATTTTTTTAAATCAATCCGTATTTGACAAGAAATTTCCGAATCTGTAAAATCTGTCTTGAAAAGTAAATTAAAAATTGCAGAACCCAAATAATAACCAAAATTAAAATCCAAATATGAAGAATTTCCGGTTAATCGTTGTATCAAATAGTGTGGATAATAAAGTGGCCTTGTAAAATAAATATTTGATGTTTCTTTTTCTCCATAAGAATATTGACCAAGAAAATAGTATTTACTCTTTTTATATTTAAAACGAAAATATGTAAGAAATGAAAAATTATCTGCAGGAGAATAATAATTACTCCACTGTAAATTTAGATATTTTGAAAATTCATAATCCGCTCTAATTCTTAAAACATCTTCTGTTTGGTCGGTATATGCTAACAAATGCGGAAAGTATTCTGTTTTTTCTAAAATATCCTGATCCTTTAGCTGATAACTGATTAAAAAATGTATCTGATCAAATCTTAATCTCATTTCATTTATCCATTTTCTACTGAAAGCATCTGCTTCATTTGCATAAATATAAACACTTCTTAATCGTAAATTATAAGAATATGTATAATCTAAACCATTAACAAAACCTATGCCTTTAGAATCCAAATACGATCCCCATTTTGTATCATTATCAAACGATTTATAATTACTATTAAGTTTCGTTACGGAAGTATTAAATTTCAATTTGCCAAATTCCTGAAATAGCCCAATATTGATATGATTTAGACGAGAAAATGAATGAGAGAGATTAATGTTAAATTTCGAAATATCCCTTTCCATTTGAATCCAATATTCAAAATACGGCTCATCTTTCTCATAATAAACCGCCATTCCATAAATGTCATCACCAATTACAAATTCACTTGAGGATATATAAACATCGTTATAATCCGCAAAATTCAATCTCAATTTTTTGCCTGCATAAGAGACATATTTTAATTCTTTATAATAATCATAATTTTTCGTCTTCATTTTGAAATTTGATATACGAAAATTCTGCGAAGGATTAGAAGTAAAACGCATGAACTGATTGCCAATTAAAAAACCTTTAGAAATGTTAACTGCTCCTCTGCCCACTCCAACCGAAAATGAACCATAATAAACTTTAACTGAATTCAAATTTTCGATGACCTTATCTGAATACAATATATCTTGATGAAATATTTTTAAATGAGAATATAGATCAACATAAAATTGATTTTTAATTTGATTGAAATCCGTAATTGATGCTTTAGAACGAAATGAACCAAATCCATCTGTTGAAATTTCTTGCAACTTTTCAGAACTCATTCCTTCTAAATATAATGTAGAATCAGTAAAATCTTCACCAAAAATTCTGGTACAATTTAAAAAGAATAAAACAAAGACAAAGAATGAGATAAACCAAGATCTAAGTGCCATTGTATTGATTCCTGTATATTAAAATTTTTGAATTCAAAATTTATTCCACCTTTAATAATTTTTGAAAAACCTTCATAAGAAATGGAATAATAGAAAAAATCCCAATGTTGCAATTTAATTCCAACACTTCCCGCCCAAGGCAGATATTGACTTTTCTGTATTGCAATATACAGATCAATATCGTCTATTGGGAATACGGAAATTCCAAAGAGAACACTAGGATCAATTAAATCCAATTTATTTTTTTTAAATTGATAACTATAAAAATGTAAATATGATAAACCAATTTTAAAGATCTTATGTGGAATTAATACAATACCCGTAGAAGTTGATAAGCAATTATAATTTGAATAATCTTTAATATTCGCATGATTATATTCAATTGCCAACCCGATCTTCATTTTTTTCGTATTCATTATCAAATGATCAATTGAAATGAAGGAATTGTTCATCTTAGAAAATTGTTGAGATAAAATATGAATATTTGGATTTACCGAACCGATATTAAATGCAATATTTGAACTAAATTCTGTAATATCAAATCCCGGATAAATAGGAGTATAGCTAACATTGATCTGATTATCTTCATAATTTAAAGCAGGATTTGTCAAAGATGATTGAGCAGATATCGATTGAGTATTATTTACATAACCAAGGGCACAATCAATTAATGGTAGTGAAAACCACTCTAAACCAAACAATGAATTTGTCAATATTAATATTAATATTATTTTTCGTTTCATTGAACACTTTAAAAATCTATACCGGAATGTTTATTTTTCACATCTCTGCCATGTATTTTACACTTTGTTTTAGGTGCATATTTTACATTAAATATTTCAGTTTCAACAGGACAAAATTCGGTTGGAAGTTTTTTGGTTTTAGAACATATTTTATATTCACGCACACCATCCGGTTGAATAAAATCTTTCTTTCCTAAATTTAAGCTATCATAAGTACTTTTCATAAATTTTGCCCAAATTGGTAATGCCGCCATATCACCGGACATTCCACTTCCTAATGATACTGCCGGATCATCAACTCCTACCCAAACACCAGCCACAATATCTTTTGTAAACCCGATAAACCAAGCATCTGTAAAATCATCAGTTGTTCCTGTCTTGCCTCCGGCAGGATAATAGAAATTATATTTCCATCTCACTTTTCCACCAGTACCTTTATTAACAACTGTCTGCAACATATTCACCATAATATAAGCTGTTTCTTTACTCAACACCTCTTTAGAAAATTGTGGACTTTTATATACTTCATTACCTTCTCTATCTAATATTTTTTTAATCAAATATGGTTTGTTCCAAATTCCTTGATTGGGGAATATCGCATAAGCAGAAACAATATCTTTTACATATACACTTCCGGATCCCAAAGCTATTGATCCATAAGGAGGTAATTGGGTTGTAATTCCCATCTGTTTAGCATAATCTCGAACTACATTAGGAGTAATTAATTCCTGTACGATCGCAATACTAATTAAATTTATAGAGTGTTGCAAACCTGCTCTTAAAGTCGTTAAACCACCGGTAGAATTGTCATAATTACTTGGTGTCCACAAAGATCCATCCGGCTGACGAATTGCCACAGGTTGATTTAATAATTGAGTTGCCGGAGAATATCCATTATCAATAGCTGCTGTATAAATAATCGGTTTAAATGTAGAACCCGGTTGACGCTTTGCTTGCACTGCACGATTAAATTTACTTTTAGCAAAATCTTTACCACCGATCATTGCAAGAATTGCTCCGTCTCTTGGATCTAAAGCAATAAATGCCCCCTGAACTTTTTTTACTTTTGAAGGTAATAATGTCCATAGTGAATCATTTGTAACATTAGGAATGGTGCTATCCGGGTAATATTTTTTATATAATTTTTCTAATAATAATACATTATTTTTTAATCTCTTATCTAAATTTTTCTGTAAATAACCTAATTGTTTATAATATGCTTTTTCGGCATTTTTTTGCATAACACTATTTAATGTAGAATAAATTTTAAGTCCATCTTTATGAATATCAAAACTTTCGTTTGCTGCAACTTCCTGTCTAATTTCTTCGGTAAAATAGGGTGCATTCCCAATATCTTTTTGCTCTACAGTTTTGGTCTTTTTCTCAAGAGTATTAACATAATTCAATTTTGAAATATATTCTTGTTTTACCATATTATTCAAAACAATATTTCGGCGTCTAATTGCTCTGTCGTGATGATTGAATGGAGAATAAGCATTTGGCGCCGGTAAAGCACCTATCAACATCGCCATCTCACCAAGGTTCAAATCGTATGCCTTTTTACCAAAATAATAATTCGCCGCTGATTGAATGCCATAAGATCCATGTCCAAAAAATACCGAATTTAAATACATCTCGAGAATTTCATCTTTTGTATAAGTCCTTTCAATTTCTATTGCAATAATTAACTCTTTTATTTTACGAACATATCTTTTTTCCATAGATAAATGCAGTGTTCTTGCTAATTGTTGTGTTATTGTCGATGCTCCTTGAGGAGATTCTCTTGAAAATAATATATTCGTTGCGGCTGCCACTAAAGTTCTTTTAATATTCATTCCCCAATGGTTGTAAAAATTTTTATCTTCAGTAGATAATAAAGCATTTATTAATGTATCAGAAAGTTGATCTAACGGCACTAAAACACGCTTTTCGGTTGCAAATTCTTTTAATACTTTTCCATCTGTTGAATACACCGGAGATGCTAAATCAGGATGAAATTGCTCCAATTCTTCTAAACTTGGTAAATCCCTATTGAAATACATAAACATAAAAAATATCATTAAACAGCCGATCAATACAATTATAACACTGTTCAATACATATTTTAATAATAATTTTGTCGTATCTTTTCTCATATTTTAATTTAACCTTTTATTTCCATATTTAAAATACTTTTATTTGATTTTTTAATCTTATTCTGCCAACTATCAAAAACATTTTTATCAATTCTTAAAAACTCTTCTATTTCGTTTCTGTTTTTATGTTCTTCTAATAAAGTCATCAATTGTAAATAATAACTCTCAAAATAATCTTTTGAAGTATCATCTAAAACATTTTTTATATTGACACCAAATTTTAAGACATCTTCATCATTCCATTCTGTGATCAATTCTAACTCATCAAAAGACAAATTTTGTTGGATTACCATTTCATGTATCTGAGCTTTATTTAAATGATCAATCTTCTTCTTTTCCAAAAATTGCAATAACCAAATATAAAAAACATGTAAATGTTTAATTTGTTTATATCTTTGAAAAATATGTATATCAATGGAAGGAATCTTTTTATTATCATTACATTTTTTACCAAATTCAGTCAATGATATTCTTTTAAATATTTTTGATCGTTTCAGAATATGTAATTTTACTAATTTATTTATGGCGATACCAACAATCAAATCCAACTCATTTTCTGCAATGTTATTATAATTATTACAGTTAAAAATAATTTTATTATGTATATTTTTCTTACTTATTCTTTTCTTTTTCTCCAATTCAACATTTACAATATTTATAAGATCATTAGAAAAATTTGTTTCATCTTCGGTTGGTAAATTATCGGTTTTTATATCTTCGATTTTCCATTCCAAGCAAGAATCGCATCCGCCACAAGTAGAAAAAGTATAATCCTCTTCAAAATAATCCAATATCGTTCGCCTTCTACAAACATCATCATTAAAATAATCTATAGTTTTTTGTAATCGTAATACTAAATATTTCCTGTATTCAAAAATCGATTTTAATTTAATATCAATATCAGAAATATTCTTTTGGGAATTTACACTAAAATTCCCATCGACATTTTCAATATAATTAAAATCCAATAATAATTTTATCGCCGAATTTTCAACATTATTTTCATCTGCCTTTATTTGTTTATCCTGTATTTCAAAATATTTATTTTTAACAATTTCTATACCAGGATATTTTGAAGAAATAAAATATTCTTGTATATCCCTATCATCAGGCGAATAAATTGCAATACAAAATGAACTTTTCCCATCACGACCAGCTCTCCCTGCTTCTTGATAATAATTCTCCATATTGCCGGGCATATGATAATGAATGACAAATCTCACATCCGGTTTATCAATTCCCATCCCAAAAGCATTCGTTGCAACTATAATAGATATTTCTCCATCAATCCATTTTTTCTGCATTGCATTTCTCTGCTTTGAAGTTAGTCCCGCATGATAAATTCCAACAGAATAATGCCACTCTCGTAACAATTCACCCACCATTTCAACACTATTTCTTGTAGCGCAATAAATGGCTCCTGAACCGGAAATCTGTTTTAAAATTCTCTTTAATAATGCAATTTTGTCCGTCTGTTTTTTACATTTTAACGCAACATATTTTAAATTTGGACGATCAAAAGTTGACTTAAAAATTTCCTCGTTTTCTAATTTCAAAAATTTAACTATATCTTGAATAACATGATAAGTCGCTGTACCTGTAAATGCAGCAATACGCGGAATTTTCATTTCCTTTATGAATTTTCCAATTGTTCTATAACTCGGCCTGAAATCATGTCCCCACTGTGAAATACAATGTGCTTCATCAATAGCAATAAATTCAACTTTTAATTTTGAGATTATATTCTTAAATCTTTCATTGTTCAATCTTTCAGGGGCAACGAATATTATTTTATATCTATTATTAGATAATTTTTTAAATCTATTCTGCATCTCTTTTTTTGAAAGTGTCGATGAAAAATATGTAGCATTTATTGACAACTTTTTTAAATTTTTAACCTGATCCTGCATTAAAGCAATAAGAGGTGAAATGATTATAGTTATTCCTTTGAACATTACAGCCGGCAATTGATAGCATAGTGATTTTCCACCACCGGTAGCCAAAATTGCTATCGTATTATTTTCATCAAGAATTGATTTTATTATTTTTTTCTGTAGTGGACGAAACCCCGGCAATTTAAATCTTTCTTTAAGAATTTTTTCTAAAACCATTTTCATCCTTTACATTACTTATTAAATATACGAAAGTTATATAAATAAAAAAACACTACATAATAATTGTAGTGCTTTTACCTATTTAAATATAAAATAGAATCTTTTAATTTACTTTTAACTTTTTATATTAAAACTCAATTCCCAATTCCTTAGTCATTACATCAATATCCTTCTGCAAATTTTCATTTATTGGAATTCCGTTTTCTTTTACTCCTAGTTCACTTAAATATTCTTTTTCACCTGCTACAAATATTTTTTCTTTTCCCGGTTCTTTTTTTGAATTTTTTAATTCACGAATAATATCACCAATTGTTTTCTTAAATTTTAAAATATCTGTGGATGCTTCAATATTGATTGCCATAAAAAAATGACCCACTTTCATAGAAACTTTTTTCCCTTTATTTATTCCACTTAATTGATGAAGAATACTTCCTTGTTGTAATGCTGCCGATAAAATTTCAACGATCGTAGCTAAACCATATCCCTTATGTCCACCGGATTTTTCCTCCCTGCCACCCAATGAAATTAATGATGCATTTTGCTTTAAAAAATCATCTATTATTTTTTTCGTTTCTGTATTAGGTTTCCCAAATTTGTCAACAACCCATCCTTCAGGAGTTGGTTTATTTTCTCTATTAAGCACTTCAATTTTCCCTCTTTGAACAATAGTGGTTGCAGCATCATATAAAAATGGGATTTTTTCATCTGACGGAGCACCAAAAGCTATTGGATTTGTACCAAACATCGGCTGAACTCCAAATATTGGAGCAACACTTGGTCTTGCATTTGTAAAAGCCATTCCAATCATATTTTGCTCAATCGCCATTTTAGGATAAAAACCCGCTATTCCAAAATGGTTGGAATTGCGAACCGCTACACTTCCAATGCCAAATTCTTTTGCTTTATCAATTGCCATCTGCATTGCTTTGTATGAAACAACTTGTCCCATGCCGTTATTACCATCCAAAACTGCAATTGCATTAAAATCTTTTATCACTTTAATATTCGTAATTGGATTTTGGATCCCATCTCTAATTCTATCATAATACATTTTTAATCTACCAATCCCATGTGATCTTATTCCCCTTAAATCAGAAGCAATTAATACATCTGCACATATCTTTGCATCATCTTTGGGAACACCAAGCTTAGTGAAAACATTTTGCATTAAGTTGTATATTTTCCCTACAGAAACAAATTTTTCCATTTTTCCTCCAATTTTTTAATAAGAATTTATTTTTTTATTTGTTCTCAATTGTATTATCCACAAAATTATCATGTAGATATTTGCAAATCCGATGGTAAAAATAAAAAATATGATCGGTCTGAATAAAAAAGCAGAAATAATAATAATAAAAGCGCTGGCAGTTGGACCGATCCAAAACCATAATTTTATTAATATTTTATTTGAGTTATAATAAGTTTCCTTATCATATACTTTATTATTATTCTTTTTAAATAATTGTAAGTGTAAATATCTAAGATACACAACAATTAACATTTTCTCGAACAATTTATTTTTCTGATTTTTTATTTTATCAAGTTCAGCGGTAAATTTATTTTTTTCTTCCAAGGTTGATATTTGTTTACCCAAACCATGTGACATGAACTCAGTTCTGTAATAATCAACGAATATAGCATGGAAGATATGACTAATAGCCGCAATAACTATAAACCACCAATAATTAAACGGCAAGTATTTTATATCAACTAATCCTTTCCCAAAGCCAATTCCCATTCCTACATAAACTGATATTCCTACAATGTAATCTGCTAAGCCATCAATAATTCTACCAACTGCAGTTCCATTATTTTTCAAGCGAGCTATCATTCCGTCCACACAATCTAAAACAAGACTTAAAAAATATAATGATCCTGCAATAATAAAACTAACAACATCACCACGAGAAAAGAAATAACCACTCATTATTCCTGCTATAGCCGTCATTAGAGAAACCTGATTTGGAGTAATGGAAGTTGGATACAATAATCTAACAAAAATAAAGGCAATCGGTCTTAAAATATAAAGGGCCAAAGTTTCATCAAAAAATTCATGCTTGATAGATTTTTTATAATCTTTAAACATCTGTTTATTATATTCTTTGAATTTTCTTTTATTATTGTTCATGTTTTAAAATCCCTTTTCGGCAATATATTTAGCAAGCTGAATTTTGAAAAATAAAAAGATATTTCACATTAATATGCATTAAGATGAGATCTTTTACTAAAAATGGTTTTAAAAATTATTTCTATATCAAGCATAAATGTCCAATTATTATTATACCAAAGATCATATTCTACACGTTTTTGAATTTTATTTAAAGTGTCTGTAGGACCACGCCATCCATTAACCTGTGCCCAACCAGTAATTCCCGGTTTTACAAAATGACGTATCATATACTCATCTACTCTATTCCTAAAACTTTCTGTATGAATTAACATATGAGGTCTTGGACCAACTACCGACATATCTCCTTTTAAAACATTTAAAAATTGTGGGAATTCATCTAAATTTGTTTTCCTGAGAAAATTACCAATTACTGTTTTGCGTTGATCATCTTTTGTTGCTTGCACAGAATCAGAAACTTCTTTAGATGTTTCTCGCATTGAGCGAAATTTATAGCATTTAAAATTGTCCTGATTATAACCTGTTCGTTCTTGAATAAAAAACACAGGGCCTTTTGAGGATAATTTGATCGCGATCGCTATTACTAACATCACCGGGCTAGCAACAATTAATATAAATAAAGAAAAAATGATGTCAAAAGTTCGCTTATAAATTCTATTAAAAATATTATCCAGTGGAATTTCTTGAAAAGAAAAGACAGGGATCTTTCCAAAATTACCAAATTGAACATATTGATTTGTGATATGATGTATGTTTGGGACAAAAGTAGTCCTAACGCCTTCATAATCTGCTACAGTGATCAATTTTTTTATTTTCTTCTCATTTGACAAAGGTAATGCAATTATCAACTCATCAATATTTTTTTCTTTTACAATTCTACCCAAATCAGAAAATTTTCCAATAATTTTATCAACTAATGCAGAATTTTTATTATCATCTAAAAAACCAACTATTTTATTACCATATTCAGGATGAAGTTCCGCTTCTTTAGAAATCTCCGAAGCTATTCTTCCTGCACCTATAACAAGTACACGTTTTACATTTTTTCCATACCTTCTTGATCGCAAAATAAAAAAATTAAATATATTATGAAAAATAAAAACAGATATTGTAATAGTTGCTGTAAAATAGATAAATATCAATCGAGAATAACCTGATTCCTTATAAAAGAAACCTAAAGTGGAAATTGCTATAAAGAATAAAATGCTTACTTGAAAAGTTTTTTTAATTCTTTCGCCAATATTATAATATAAATAATAATAATTTAAAATTCGAGTAATAATAAACCAGCTAACAATAGAAAATAGCAAAATAAACTTATCATTTTGTGTATCATCAAAACCTAGTCCTCTAATTTTATGTGCAAGAATTAAATTAATACCTATTAGAAATATATCAAAAGATAAATATAAATAATAAAGGAGTTTGTCTTTTTTGTTCATCATAAAATCACCCTAATATTTTTTAATGATTTTAGATTTTGAATTAAGCTGTTTTAAGTGCTTGATGAAAGATTTTATATAGATAGAATTAATCATTTTATAAATCTTATATTGTATTTTCTGTTCTTAGTGAATAAATATAGCATTATAAATTATATTTTGCAAGTTTTAATTATTTTCCCAATAAAAAGAATATTTACAATTTTATATTATCTTAAAATTAATTTTTAAATATTCGTCGAAAAATTTCTTTTACAACCATAATAATAAACAAAGTATTTGTAATTGCATAACGTTTCCACATTCTCCGCGGTTCTTGTAAAATTCTATAAAACCACTCTAGGCCAGAATTTTGCATCCATAATGGAGCCCTTTTAGTTTTCCCTGCAATTATATCAAAACTTCCCCCTACTCCCATAGTAAAAGGAACATCCATTTTTTTTGTATATTTATCTATAAATATTTCTTTTTTAGGACTGGATATTCCCAAAAACAACATATCTGCTTTCGATTCTTTTATCTCTTGTGCAATATTTATTTCTTCTACCTCATTAAAATAACCATTACGAAATCCTGCAATTTGTAAATTGGGATACTTTTCTTCTAAAATAGTAACAACTTTTTCTACAACTTTTTGTTCTGCTCCCAAAAAATATGGACGATATCCTTTTTCTGCACAGATCTCAACTAAATTCTGGAATAAATCAACTCCGGTAACTCGTTCAGGTATTTTATAACCAAGGATTTTTAAAACCCATACAACAGGCAATCCATCAATATTTACCAAATCAGAATTATTAATTGCATTTCTTAAAAATTCATCTTTCTGTGCATTAACAACTTTTGCTACATTTATTACAATATGCTGCATATTTATTTTATGCTTAATAATATTTGTTTCAATAAAATCTAAAGTTGTCTGCATATCCCAAGGATGGATCTTTAAATTGAAAACTTCTATTGCATATTTTTTCATGTTATTTTCTCTTTCCAATTAACTTAGCAGGTATTCCACCATAAATCCCATATTCTTCACAATCCTTAGTTATCACAGCACCTGCTCCAATAATGCAGCCCTGCCCAATATGAATCCCGGGCATAATAATTGCATTCGTGCCAATCCAAACATCGCGAGAAATAATTGTTGATTTGACCTGTTTTTCTCCTTGTAAAAGCATTGGAATATTTAGATCGACAAAATCATGCATCTTTCCTAATATTGTTACTCCCGGAGCTATCATAACATATTCATCAATTTTAACATTATCCAATTTTACATTTTCATTTATTTGGCAATGATCCCCAATTTCAATATCATTTCCATTACCAATATATACTTTTGGTTGAACTTTTATATTATCTCCTATTTTAATAATACTTTTTAAAGTCTTAACCCTTAGAAAATTAAAAAAAGATCCTCCCGGAAAATAGCTAGATGGCAATTTCGAAAAAATCAGATAATATAAAAATAATAGAATTTTTTTACTCATTAATTCTCCATTTATTATTAAACAAAGTTATTGCATAATACATCCAAGCTTGTGGTCGAACATATTCTATATTATTAGTCCAAAACTTTTCTTTAAAATGATAAAAATATAGTTTCTTTTCATTAAACATATTTTTTAATGTCCAATTAAGAATTTTTTCGGCTTCCTCTTTCATATTAAATTTTGTATACAAAATAATACCCATAGCACAATCTCTAATATCTGTTTCAGTGAAATATTTTCTGACATCATTTGGTTTATGTTTTGGATGAAAGTATAATGGCTGTCCGTTAGTTTTTATAAAATTAGTTTTATAATTATTCATTCCCTTCTCAAACATTTCTTCTATTTCATTATTTGTAACTAATTTTTTCATCTCCCAAATTGCTTCAAGAATAAATGCAGTATGAAATCCATCCACATATTTTACATTTTCACTATAATACCAAGTCCCATCATCATTTTGTTTCGATATTAGATAATTTAATATTTTTTTAATTTTATTTTTGAATTCATCTCTTTCATAAATTTGATAAAATAAACTATAAAATTTACCGACTTTTGCTGTTGCATTATATACCTCATTTAATTTTGAAAAATTGTACGAATAATAAAGATATTCATCAGTTTCTTGATAGGGTAAATCATTTTCAATCACTTTTTCAAAAGATAAAATAGTTTGTAATATTTCATCATTACCTGATTTAAGATAATATTCAATAAAAGAATACATAACAAAAAGTGTAATTATTAAAGAAGGATGATTTGCTTCAGACTTATAATGTGATATTACAATTGAAAAAGGGAATCCAATACTGTATCCTTCAAATTTTTTACTTTTATTATCAATTAACCACTTATATAATTTAGCTGGGATTTCATTTTCATTTTTACCTTTGATCATAAAAGCTGACAGCATCAATCCGAATGCTTTAGGGCTTACCATTTTCTTAATTTTAAAACATTTACGAAAATTTATAGGAAGAATTTTGAAAAATTGTGTTAATAAAATTAACAGTTTTCTATTAGATATTTTCTCAAATAATGGGCTTGCCAATAGATCATAAGGATTGTATCCAACGAAATCATTATTTTTTATTTTTTCTTCAATTTTTGATTTGAAAATATTTATTTTATCATTTTTCATAAATTACTACCGAATTTATTAATAACTCTATCTATAAATTCTAATTTTTATTTGAAAAATCAATTTATCAATTCAGTTTATTTGTGAACCTAACAAGATTCGAAAAATTCGCATTATCCTTTTTTACATATTCAATAAAATCAACAAATGC
>JAYEOX010000018.1:0-5742 GCA_034723415.1 Fidelibacterota bacterium
AATAAATTGATCTATAGAAGAGAACATGAAAGTAATACGAGTAAAGTTTTCAAGGATGAAAGAATAATAGGAAAATTAAATGCAATAAGAAAAATGTATCAAAAATACGGTTTCAATTCTGATGGTAAAAATAAATATGTTTTATATCTCCGACAAGTTGTAATTTTATTGAGCAAAAATAATGATAATAGATCTAGAAAATATGCTAAAGAACTTATATTTTTATCTCCATTAAAATTAAGTAATATAGTTTTATTAATTTTTTCTTTTCTTGGGATCAATATAAAACCAACATGGAAGATATATCGTAAATTTATTAAAAAGGACAAAATTTGACTGAAACTCTAAGAGAAAAAACAATTAATGGAGTGCTATGGTCTGCAATTCAAAGATATGGCAATCAAGTTATCACACTTGTTATTTCTATTGTTTTAGCAAGGTTACTTGAACCAAGGCAATTTGGATTAGTTGGAATGCTTGCCGTTTTTGTCGGGATTTCACAAACTTTTATAGATAGTGGACTTGGAACTGCTCTTATTCAAAAGAAAAAAACGACTGATGAAGATTTCTCTACAGTTTTTTATTTTAATTTATTAGTTTCAATAGTATTTTATTTTGCATTATTTTTTACATCACCATTAATTGCAGATTTTTACGGAGAACCGAAACTCGATCAGTTAACAAAAGTTCTTGGTTTGCTGCTTATTATTAATGCTTTTGGAATTATACACAATACAAAAATACAAAAATCACTTGAGTTTAAAAAAATAGCAAAAGTTACTTTTATTAGTTCAATCTTATCCGGTACAATTGCAATAATTTTTGCACTAAACAATTTTGGCGTATGGTCTCTTGTAATATATCAGCTATCTATAAAATTATTTAAAACTATTTTTTTATGGATATATGATAGCTGGAAACCTTCATTAAAATTTAGTATTGAAGCTTTTAAAGAATTGTTTAACTATAGTTCTAAGCTTCTTGCTTCGAGTTTATTATACAGAATTACCGATAATATATATTATGTAATTATTGGGAAGTTTTATAGTCCTGCCAGTCTTGGTTTTTATGATAGGGCCGTAAAGTTTCAAATGCTTGCCGCAAGAAACTTAAATGCAACAATTCAAGTTGTAACTTTTCCTGTTTTATCTGAAATTCAAGATGATAGCCAAAGATTACATAATAGTTATAAAAAAATATTAGAAATGATCTCGTTTGTTATTTTTCCTTTAATGATATTACTTATTGTAACAGCAAAGCCAATTATACTTATTTTAATTGGTGAAAAGTGGTCTCAGTCAATTATTTATCTTCAACTATTAAGTGTTCTCGGTATTGGCTATCCCATTGCATCTATCAATCTTAATATACTTAAAGTTAAAGGAAGATCCGATCTGTTTTTACGGCTTGAAATAATAAAAAGTGCTCTGCTAATAATTCTATTGATCATTACAGCTAAATTTGGAATAATTGCAATAATATTAGGACAGTATCTTCTTGAAGTTTTTTCCTTTTATATTAATACTTATTATTCCGGATCTTTTATAAATTTAGGACCGAGTAAACAATTAAAATTAATGTTGCCGTATGCAAGTATAAGTATTATTGTTGCACTGGTAACTGTATCGTTAAAATTTCTTTTTTTCAACAATTATATACTTCTACTATCTCAAGTTGCCTTGTATATAACCTTATATTTGGTTATGACAAAATTATTTAAACTTAATTCATTTAACGAATTTATTGATATTTTAAAAAGTTATATAAAAAAATTAAAAAGAGGTAAATTACAATGAAAAATAAGAAAATATATGTAACACGATCATCTTTACCTCCTTTAGAAGAGTTTATTCCATACTTAAAAGATATTTGGGAATCCAGATGGCTGACTAATAGTGGAAAATTTCATCAAGAATTCGAAAAAAAATTAAGAAAATTTCTACAGGTTGAACAAGTAAATCTCTTTGCTAACGGCACACTTGCATTAATAACCGCTTTGCAGGCTTTGCGAATTACCGAAGAAGTTATTACAACACCCTATAGTTTTGTTGCAACAACTCATGCGTTACATTGGAATGGAATTAAACCTGTATTTTGCGATATTGAAGAAGATACTATGAATATTGACCCCGATAAGATTGAATCTTTAATTACACCTAAAACCACCGCTATTCTGCCCGTGCATGTTTATGGTAACCCTTGCAAAGTTGAAAAAATACAAAAAATCGCAGATACTTATGGTTTAAAAGTTATTTATGATGCAGCCCATGCTTTTAATGTAAAAAAAGATGGTAATTCTATTCTGAACTGGGGTGATATGTCAATTCTTAGTTTCCATGCTACAAAAGTTTTCAACACTATCGAAGGTGGTGCAATTATTTCTAATGATGAAAAGCTGAAAAAGAGAATTGACTATCTGAAAAATTTTGGATTTGCCGATGAGACAACCGTCGTTGCTCCCGGTATTAATGCCAAAATGAATGAATTACAAGCATCTCTCGGATTGTTACAATTGGATAAAGTTAAGAAAGATATTGAAAAACGGAAAGCAATTGCAAATAGCTATAGAAATAAATTAAATAAGATCAATGGAATTTCCTGTTTACAAGATATTGAAAATGTATTACATAATTATTCCCATTTTCCAATTTTTGTTGATAAAAATAGATATGGAATGAGTAGAGACGATCTTTATGAAAAATTAAAGGAAAATAATATTTATGGAAGAAGATATTTTTATCCATTGATCTCTAACTTTTCAACTTATAAAGGGTTAGATTCTGCTCATCCCGATAATTTGCCTATTGCTAACAAAATTGCAGATCAAGTGATCTGTCTGCCAATTTATCCTGATCTTGATAGTGAATCCATTAAAAAAATTATTAACATAATCATAAAATATGGAAAGTAATTTATGAAAATTGCAATAATGCAGCCCTATTTTTTCCCGTATTTGGGATATTTCCAATTAATTAATGCAGTTGATAAATTTGTTGTTAGTGACGATGTTAATTATATAAAAAAGGGATGGATCAACAGGAATTATATTCTTATAAATAATAGAGCAAAAATGTTTACTGTACCATTAAGAAAAGTAAGTTCAAATAAATTAATTAAGGATCTAAAATTAGCCACAAGTGAAAAATGGAAAAAGAAATTTTTAAAAACTATTCAATTCTCATATGAACGAGCTCCATATTTCGAAAAAACTTTCTCTATTATTAATGAAGTAATTAACACTCCGGCAAATTTAATCATAAAATGGCATCTAAAAAGTATTTATTTGATAAAACAATATCTTGATATTGAAACAGAAATAATCGAATCAGAAGCAAAATACAAAAATCGTGGGATGAATAGCCAAGAAATAATTATTGATATCTGCAAAAAAGAGAGATCTTCTGATTATATTAATGCTATTGGTGGAATGAAATTGTATGATAAAGAAGATTTTAAAAAACACAATATTAATTTATATTTTATTAAAACTGATAAGAACCTTAAATACAAACAATTCAATAATAAATTTGTTCCCAATTTGTCAATAATTGATGTGATGATGTTTAATAGTCCTAGGGAAATAAAAGGAATGTTAAATGAATATTCACTTGTTTGAATTATAGAATATTTGTTTACATAATTCATTAAATTAATAACAATAATTAATAAAAAGATAGGTATAAATATGACTGATTGGTATAAATTTTGGCAAAAATATAGAGTAATTGAAATAAATAGCGAAGATGATCTATTATTTCAGGTTGGCAGAACGATTAATAAAAAACCTGAAAGCATTAAAGAACTTAATTTAAACATTCAAGACATAAAAGAAAAATTATCATTGAATGAAAAAGATATACTATTAGATCTGTGTTGTGGAAATGGTATTGTGACATTTGCTTTGTCAAAATATGTAGACAAGGTTATAGGGGTGGATTTCTCTAATCCTTTAATTATAAATGCAAAAAAATATAATTCAAATAAAAATATACAATATATAGAAGCTGATATTATAGACACTAAAATTTATGAATTTGATTATAATTATAATAAGGTTTTAATAAGCGCCTCCCTCCAGTATTTAACAGTAAATGATTTTGACAAATTATTATATAATTTAACTGCTAATCTTCGTAATAAATTAGAAAATATCTTTATTACAGATATTATGGATGTAAACAGAAAGTGGAATTTTTTTAGAACTTTTAAACAAAAATTAGATTATTTTATAAAGATTAAAGTGTTAGGGAAGAGTCTTGGGTTGGGGAAGTGGTGGTCCAGAAAAGAGATTATAACCTTGGCTGATAAATATAATTTTTCTTATAAATTCTTTAGTCAAAATAAAAAAATAAATACCAGCCATTATAGATTCAATGTTTTACTAAATAACAAATTGAGATAATATGAATAATAAACCTTTTGTCAGTGTTAGTATGATTACATATAATCATGAGCAATATATTTCTAAAGCTATTGAAGGTGTGCTCATACAAAAAACCAATTTCAAATTTGAATTGGTTATCGGAGAAGATTGCAGTACAGATTCAACAAGGGAAATTGTTTTTGATTATGCAAATAAATATTCTGACATTATTAAAGTGATAGTATCAAAAGAAAATGTTGGAATGCAAAAAAATGATCTAAGAACTTATAAAAAATGTCAGGGAAAATATATTGCATTCTGTGAAGGTGATGACTACTGGACGGATCCACATAAATTACAGAAACAAGTGGATTTTTTGGAGTCAAATTCCGAGTATTCTATGTGTAGTCACGAAGTTAAGACAATATTTGAGGGTGGTGTTGAACCAAGAGATCCTTTTGTAAAACCATTACGATCTGCTTCGTTTGAAGAAATTATAGATAGAGGATTATTTATTCCCTCCTTAAGTATGGTTTTTAGAAGATCGGCAATTCCGGAATTACCTGATTGGTACTTAAAACTTTGGGAAGGACATCATCCTCTAATTTATATGGCGACACAGTCGGGTAAAAATTATCATTTTGATGATATTATGGCAGTGAAAAGGAGAAATCCAGGTGGAATTACTCAGGATAAAAAAAGAATAGCTTATTTGAAAAAATATAAAACTAAAAATCAAATATTTTTCTTTAAAAAATTAAATGAATGGTCCAAATACAAAAACAAAAAAATTATTTATCGTGAAATTGCAAAGAAGTATAAACATCAAATAAAGATTGATCTTAAGGATTTTAATTTTATCGGAATATTTAAATCTATGTTTGCTATGACATATTATGCCTTTCTTTGGACAATTTCTTCAAAAAGTTTTGAATAATTATGAAAAATATAGTAATTAATAATGATAATATTTTGGTAAATTCATTTAATAATAGTATACTAGTTATATATAATACTGATAAAATAATTAAGGAAATATAGAATATTGAATTCGTACAACATTGTAAAAATTATTGAAAAAAAGAGAGATAGATTTATTGCTTTAATTGAATTTAATGATAATAAAAAAGCAATATTAAAAAAGCTAACTTCATCATATAAACCTGATGTAAAGAAATTTAATAAAGAGATAAGAGTATTGAAATCAATTGATAAAATCTATATTCCGCAGTTGCTCGATTTTGGCAAAGATTATTATATAATTGAATATTTTGATTTTTATGATAACAGGCCAGAGAATTTTTCAAAATATGTTAACGATAATATAAGTAATAAGATAATAGACCAATTGATAGATTTTAAGACAACTAAATTAAAAG
>JAYEOX010000019.1:0-23882 GCA_034723415.1 Fidelibacterota bacterium
CAAAATCCATTATTTTTATTTCGTTATTAGAATTTATCATTATGTTTTGCGGTTTTATATCTTTGTGAACTACATTGTTCGTATGTGCATAAGATAATCCTTCGGCAATCTGTTTTGCATATTTTTTAACAATATCTTCAGGAACTTTTTTATCTTTATAATCAAGTTTTATCTCTGTCAATGTTTTCCCATCGATAAATTCCATATCAATATATTTTATCTTACCATTCTTATGTAGATCATAAACTCTAACAATATTTTTATGATTAAGAGCGATCATTGTCTGTGCCTCTCTTTGCAGATCCATCATTGATTCTTTATCATTTACAATTGCTTCGGGAATAATTTTCAATGCTTTGTCAATATTCATATCTTCATCATAGGCACAATAAACAGCACCAAATCCACCTTGACCGATTTTCTCCTTTATTGTATAGCGATTGTCAATTTTGTGTCCTTTCGGCAGATCCTCAAGATTTATTTTTCCGTATATCTGTGATGATTTTTTTATTGTTTGATTTTGGTTTGGCATTTTATTATTCCTATTTTATTTTTCATATTTATCATTTTGGTAATTTATTTGAGGTTTATCATTTATTCAATTCATACCAAACATTATTTCCTGCACCTTTCTTGATTATTTTATTTTTAATAATTAATTTATGCAAATCGTGAAATGCTGTGTTTTTTACAACATTAAACTCATTACAAATATTTTTACTTTTAATAGAGCCATTTTTTTGTATAAAACTAATAATCCAGTCTGTTCTAAATTCTTTTGTGTTCGATTTGTGTTCGATTTGTGTTCGATTTGCATTCGATTTGTGTTCGATTTGCTTCGGATCTAATTCAAACCAAATATTGTTTCCATCACCTTTTTGAATGATTTCATTTTGTGCAATCATATCTCTAAGTCCTTTAGAAACAGTGTCTTTGTGTAGCATAAACTTTTCCCTAATTATTTTGTTGGTTATTTTATTCTCATTTTCCAAAAAAGTTAAAATCCAATTGCGTCGGATTTGTGTCGGATTTGTGTCGGATTTGCGTCGGATTTGTGTCGGATTTGCGTTCGATTTGCGTTCGATTTTTTTCAAATCGGTTTCTCTAAAAAATATTGTCGTAAAAAAATCACCTGTTTCAAATTTTACTTTTGTTTTATATTTTTTTGTAAGCCCTTTGATCCTCTTAATACCGGAACCTGCTTTTTCAACTAATCCTAATCGATGCACCAAATCTACGAGAATTGGATTTCTTCTAACACTTACCTTGCCAAAATCAGATTTAGGAAATAATAATTTACCCGGATTTATTATTTCAACTTTGTCCGGAGAAATATTTATTTGAACATTTGAATTCACAAAATAATCTCGATGAATCATTTTATTTGTTTTCCACCTTGTTACCTTTTATAATTTAAAATTCGACACGACCACAATAGAAACATCGTCTTTTGATTTATTCTCTTGCGAAAGATTGTATAATGATTCTGTTATTTCTTCCAAATTTGAACTTTCTTCAATTATATTTTGTATTGCATCATCTATCATTACATCTGTCAGGCCATCAGAACAAAGTAAAAACAGATATTTTTTTGGTAATTTTATTTCATAGCTGTTTTGTTTCACATTTTTATCTATTCCCATCGCTTGTGTAATGATATTTTTTCTCGGATGAGTTATAATATCTTCTTTTGAAATTATTTTTTGTTCATAAAGTTTCCATACTTCAGAATGGTCTTCAGTAATTTGTTGAAATTTATCTTTATCAAAGTCAAATAGATATAACCTGCTGTCACCAACATTATTAATATAAGCAAATTCATCTTTAATCAGCAAATTTACAAGTGTCGTTCCCATACCGGAATACTCTTTATGCTCCTTGGATAACTTATACAACTTGTTATTTAAATATTTAATCTTGTTGTTTAACCAATTTGGTATATCATCTGTAACAGGGCTTTCGTAATAATCTTTTTCTAACCAATTTGAGCAAAGTTCACTTGCAACTTCGCCTGCTTGATGCCCGCCCATTCCATCGCATACAACATAAAGAAAACCCTTTTCATTTGTGTTAATACTACTGAGATTAAATTTTTTATTAATTTCAGGTAAAACAATGCAATCTTCATTTTCGATGTTTTTTTTACCTTTTCGTGACAAATGATATGAATTAATATTATTTTTCATTTTTTTCCCAAATATGTTTATTATTATTATAATTTGATAAAAATAATTGCAAATATCAACATAAAATTTGTCAACTTGACAAAGATCACATTTTTCGGTTGGGTTATTTATATAAGTTTTTTTGTCTTTATGCTTTGAGAAGATTTATACTAATATATCAATCGCTATTTAAACTCAATTTCTAAATTCACAATTTCATTTGGTTTTAATTTAATTTCAATATTGGATTATTTAAATTTGGATAAGTTTAATCTGTTTTTTTTTACAAAAATATTACACGAAATAAAAACAATTAATTTTTTCATGATTAAATTCATTGATATTTATTTTTGAAACATATAGAAATTATAAGTTTATTTAAGTTTCCTTTATATTTCTTATATGCCTTATATGGTTAATTCTTTTCCCATTTTGTTGCTTATTTTAATATACAATATAATTTAACATTCCGAAAATTTTTTATTAATTCATCATGCTTTTTTATAATATAGACATTATTCATCAACAAAATATAATGCTCCAACCAACCCGGGACCTCCGTGCGCACTTATAGCCGGCCCGACATTTTCAAAATAATATTTAGCATCACTCCAAATCTTTTCTAATGCAATTTTAAAATCCATTGCTTTTCTCTTTGCTCTAAAATGGACAATTCCAATATCTGTCGGTTCTTTTCCATTTAATTCTTTTTTCATTTTTTTGATGACTTTCTTCCAATTATCATCCCGCTTTCTTAAAATTCCCTTTTTCACAAGTTTGCCACTTTTATCAAATCCAATTATTGGAACGAGTTTTAAAAATTTCAAAATTTTGCCAACATTTTTATTTAATCTTCCGCCTTTAATAATATATTCCAATGTATCAAAGATAATATATGTTTTATGTTGATTTGCTAATTTGTTTGCCTTTTGAACAATTTCGTCTATCGGCACTTTATTTTTAACCATTTCCGCAACTTTAATTGCAATGATACCAGCTACTATGCTCGCCCCTTTACTATCAATTATATGAATTCTATCTTTAGCAATTTGTTTTGCGGCATTAAATGCATTTTGAAATGTTCCGCTGGCATTTTTAGAAATGTGAATTGAAATAATATGCTCGTAATGACTGATCAAGTAGCGATACATATTGACAAAATCACGTGGCGGTGGTTGTGATGTTTTTGGATGATGTGGAGAAGTTTCTAACTTTTTTTGGAATTCCTCTAAATTTAAAGTAACTCTATCAATATAATTTTCATCTCCAAAATTAATTCTAATCGGTACGACATTAATATTGTAAACATCTAACAATTCTTCAGACAGATCACATGCACTATCAACAACTATACCAATTTTTTCCTTATGTTGGGTTTGAACTATTTGTTTCTTCATATCATCGGCTTTTTTGTTTTTCACCTTACCATAATTAGAAAGCATTTCAAAAACATAATTGGGAGTATCTGTATGAATATGAATTTTGGTTTTATTTCCGCCTCCGGCAATTATCAATGAATCACCAAATGTTTTTAATTTCTCTTTTAGTTGTTTGTTGTTGATAATGCAATCATTGACAATGCATTCGGTACAATATCTATATTTAATATTTGGATCAAAAACTGTTTGATGCTCTCTTATATAAGGAGACGCTAATTCTTTTAATTCCTCCCATATTTCTCTTATCTTTCCACCTTTTATAAATTCGTTTATCCCCTCTAACATATTTACGAAACCCTGAGCTCCTGCATCTACAACATGAGAATCTTTTAAAACCCTTAACTTTGATGGCGATTTTTCTAATTCTATTTGACAATTTTTTAAAGCAATAGCAAGTATATCAACAAAATCTTCATTGTTTTTCGAAAGTTTGTTCCATGACAATGACCATTCTTTTATTACAGATAATATTGTTCCCTCTTTTGGAGCAATTAGAGAATCATATGCATATTCAAAAGAACTTTCTACCGCTTTTGCAAATTCTTTTGTTGAGACCTTTTTTTTATTTTGCAATTTTTCTGCTATTCCAAAAAAGAATTGTGCTAAAATTGTTCCTGAATTTCCCCTCGCACTCATTAATGCGCTGTCAGAAATGTCACGTGTAATTGAATCAATCGCATCGCTTGAATTATATCTCAGCGATTCAATAATAGCATGTAATGTTGATGCCATATTGGTTCCGGTATCGCCATCCGGCACAGGAAAAACGTTTATCTTATTTAAATAATCTGTATTATTAATTAATTTTTGTGCAGCTGCAATTGTCGCCAGACGAAATCGTTTTCCATTTACATATTTAATTTTCATATATTTTATGTTCATTTTATTTACCTTTCGGTTTTATTGGTAATTCGTCAGGAGAAATCATTCCGGCGCTCATTAATATTTTTAATCCATCTTCTATTGTATATTTAGTTTCTATTACATCATTACAATTAATAAATAATGCAAATCCTGAGGTTGGATTGGGGGTAGTTGGTAAAAATATACTATACATTTTATTCCCTTCTGCATCTGTTTTATTTCCTGTTACAAACCCAATTGTCCAAACACCTTCTAATGGATACTGCAACCAAACCACTTTTTTGAATTCTTTAGAACTGTCTCTTTGTAATATTGTAACCAAACCTTTCATTGTGTTATATATTTTACCAAATAGCGGCACTTTGTAAATAATTTTTTCAACCCAATTAAGAAGTGTCTTTCCAAAATAATGATCTGTTAAAACACCCACAAAAATAATAAAACCAATAGACAACAAAATACCAAAACCGGGTATATAAAATGGCAATAATTTTTTTAATAAATGTCCTAAAAAATTATCTAAAAAATTGAAAATCATTTGTAGTGTTAAAACAGTTATTCCAAATGGAATAATTACAACTAATCCCGAAATAATTGATCTTTTTAAATTAAACTTAATTTTATTCTCCTTTTTTATTCCTGTTTTAAATGGATAATATTAACATCAGAGGCGCCGGTATCTACACCGAGAGCTTGTAAATCATTTAAATCTGTGGCTGTAACAATAACTTGTTGTTTGCTTCTGATCTTTTTTATTATTTTTCTACTATTGGAAACATCAAGTTCAGAAAAAACATCATCAAAAAGATATATCGGCACCCTGTCTTTATTTTCTTCAATAATATTTCCTTCTGTTAATTTCATTATATTCATCCATAATTTGTGTTCACCCTGAGAAGCGAAATTCTCTAAAAGTGTTCTATCTCTATAAAAATTAACTCTATCATAATTTACACCATATAAAGAATGATGTAAAGCAATTTCTTTACTTATATTATCGTTCACTTTAGTTTTATAATTTTCTGAAAATTGATCAAAACTCTCTCCGCTTATGGATGGATTATATTCAATTTTTACTTCTAATTTTTCAGTAACGATATTTTTAAATAACAATTTAAATTTAGTATTAAATTGTTTAATAATGCTCTTCCTTTTTGAGAAAATTCTCCACATCAATGGTAAGATCTGCTCATTATATACATCAATTTGCTTATCTGAATAAAATTGCTTTTTTTTAGCTAAAATCTTTAAATACGCATTTCTTTGCTTCGAAAGTTTTGCATAATTTAAAA
This sequence comes from Fidelibacterota bacterium, assembly GCA_034723415.1. Classification (GTDB taxonomy): domain Bacteria; phylum Fidelibacterota; class Fidelibacteria; order Fidelibacterales; family Fidelibacteraceae; genus TCS52. The sequence goes on from JAYEOX010000019.1 coordinate 5,761, forward strand.
GGTCTGATAAATATTCTTTTGATATCTGGGACAATAATTTGTCAAAATAAATTCTTTTAAATTTTGAACCGCCGCTTGTTATTATATAATTCTCAGGCGATTGAAAAACAAGTGGTGTTTTGCCGATCATCTCACTGTTTTTTTTTATTTCAACGCCATCATAGAAAAATTTTTTCCCTTTGGTCTTAAGAAAATTTCCCTTTATTACTAGTTTATTACCGGATTTGTTTTCCCATTGAGATGATATTTGAAAATAGTTATTTCCTTTTTTAACTAAATCATTATCTCGCTTACTTTTAAAAGATCTGGTGAAGCATAAAAAATAGATCGCTTCTAATATACTTGTTTTACCAATACCATTTTCTCCATAAATGATATTTAAACCTTTCGAAAAAGAAAACTCAGCTTCTTTTAAATTACGAAATTGTTTTAAATGTATTGTTTTTAGATACATTTGTAACTTCAGAAATTTTTTATTTTTTTTTGTGTTTTATTTTATAAAATTATCTATTTTTATTCGCCTGTTCTTAATGGCATCAACAGGAATAGAGAATCTTCACCTTCTTTTTGTTCAAAAGGAAAAAACAAACCGGCAGAGAGTGGTGTATTCAAATATATTTTTAATTTATCACCATCAATATGTCTTAATATTTCTCTTAACTTATCATTGTTATAGGCAATTTTAAAATCATCACCGGTATATTCTACATCTATATCTTCGCTAGCAGATGATGCCATTGATGTATCTTCTGCGGATATGTTCATATTATTTTCAGAAAAAGAAAAGACAATAAGTCGCGATGATTCATTTGCAAAAATACCGATTCTTTTTGTGGATTGAATCAATTTATCTATGTCAATTACAATTTTCTTTTCATTACTTGTAGGAATAACGCTTTCATAATCCGGAAATTTATGTTCTAATAATCTGGAATATATAATCGATTTGTCACCTTCCATCATTATATGATTTTTTCCAATTCGTATTTTTACCTTTTCTAAATTTTTTATAGATATTGCACATAAATTTAAAAACTTAATTGGAACTACAATATCTCTGATATCCTCTGAACTGTCATATTCTTTCAAAACGAATTTAGATAGTTGGTGGCCATCTGTAGAAACTGCAACTAATTTATTATCATTAAACTGAAATAATACTCCATTCAATGCAGCATGCATGTCTTCATCGTGACTTGATGCAAATGTTGTTTTCTCTATAATTCTATGAAATTTATCCGAGGGTAATGAAAAAACCTTACTTTGATTTATTATTGGAATACTTGGAAATTCCGATGCTGGTTTTCCCATTATTTTATATTCACCGCCTTTTGGTGTTGTCAATATAATATGCTCTTCCGATATTTCAAAATTTAAATCAGTGTCAGGTAATTCAGAAGTAATATTTAAAATAATCTTACTTGGTATTGCTATAGACCCCTCTTCTTCTACTGTAGCGGAACAATTTGCAGACATTGTAATTTCAAGATCAGTTGATCTTAAATGTAAAGTGTCTTTTTCAGCAGTAAATAATATGCAACTTAAGATTGGTAATGTAGATCTTGTTGGAGTTACTTTTGAAATCTTTGATAAAATTGAATAAAATTCCTTTTTTGATACTTTAAAATTCATGGGCGACCTCTTTTTTTATTATAATAATATAAGTATTTTATTTTAATAAAGTAATATTAATAATAATAATGTTAATAATAAGGATAATTGCCTTAAGTAATGTATTATTAATAATTTTGATTTTGATTCTCGTGTTAATAACTTTATGATTACTATTTTTTGTTTTTTTGTTTTTCATTTTTTTATATATTTTATTTTTATTTTCATTTTTTCAACAAGTTGTTAACATATAAAGTTAATAACTATTTTATGTCAACATAGAATTTAGAATATAGATCGTCAAGCCATTTATTCCAAGCAACCTGTTTCTTTTGATTAATAACCATGTTCTCGAGCACATTATAGTGTGTATCTAACTTTATGTTTTCTGAGGGTTTACGATTGTTTAATTGTAAAATATGATAACCGTATTGAGATTGAAATGGTTCAGATATTTTTCCTACGGAAAGGTTTTTGACGACATCTTTAAAAGATTCTATTTGAAATGTGTTTATTGGAAATTCTCCAAGATGACCTTTGTTGTTTTTTACATCGGTATCCTCACTGTATTTTAAGGCAAATTGACCAAAATCCCCACCGTTTATAATAGAATCTTTTATTGTGGATAACATGTTAATAGTATTTTTGTTGTCTTTTTCTCCCGCTTCTACTTTAAGTAAAATATGGCTTACATTAATATTTTCACCTCGTTTTTCTATTAATTTAATAATATGTAAACCGAATTCAGTTTCTACAACATCTGATATTTCACCTTTTTTTAATGAAAATGCTGCCTTTTCAAATTCTTTGACAAACGTTCCTTTTGGAACAAAACCAAAATTACCACCATGATTAGCAGATCCGGGATCTTGAGAATATTCTTTTGCGGCATCGGCAAATGTAATTATATTATTTAAAATATCTTTTTTTATTTGAAGAAGTTTTTTTCTTGTTTCTGTTTCATGGGATTTGGAAGGTTTGGGAATAATTAAAATATGACTAATATCTACTCTTTCCGGTATTTGCTGAATACTGTCCTTATGTTCCTTATAATATTGGATAATTTCAGGCCTTGTTACTGTAATATCTTGGAATTTGTTTGTGCGCATTTTTTGTATTATCATTGATGATTTAACGCGCTTATATAAACTTTCTTTTATTTTTGTAATTGACATGTTGAAATATGATTCCAATTTTTCTTTTGAACCAAGTTGTGCAGTATATTGTTCAATTTGTTGATCTACTGTTTTGTTAACATCTCGCTCTTTTACATAAACAGAGTCAACTTCTGCCTGTAATTGAATTATATGCATATTAATTAGTTCTCGCAGTGATTTGTTATACAGATTTTCATACTGGCTTTGATCTGTCGCAAGATTAATTCCCTGGTTTTGTGCTAGTTCAAAAGTCAATTGTTGCACCTCTGAACTTAATATAATTTTTTCACCAACAATTGCAGCAACGCCATCAATAAGTTGTTGAGAAAAAATAAAAGAGATTGATATTATTATAACAGATAAAATTTTAATTATTTTTTTCATAGGTTTTAACTTTGTTTTTTTTCCTTATTTTTTTTAATAAATTTTTATATGAATTATTTTGTTTTTCTAATAGAATTTCTTCTTTTATTTCATTTTTTACAAATACTAAAGGAATTTGTTCACCCTTTTTTATTTTTTTTAATATTTTAATTACAACAAAACCGGCTTTTATCTTAATGGGTCCGATAATTTTTTTGTTATATGACGAAAAAATTTCTTTCTCAACTTTTGGGACAACGCTTCCTTTTTTTATAATTTGTTGTTTAACGCTGTATTTATTGTTTAATAAATTAATTTCTGCTTTATCACTTAAGGTTAAAATATTTTTTATTTTTTCGCTCTCTTCTATGCTATTTGTGAGATAATTAATAACAATTGCAATAGGTTTGGATGCTATATATAATCCTTTATTTTTTTTGTATCGTTCAAATATTTCCGAGTTTGAAATGGATATATTTTTATAAACAATATCATCCAAGTAAGCTTGAACAATAAGTTGTTTTTTATAATACTTTGTTTTTTGATCTATGTTATAATTATTTTTTGATCTATGTTTTTTTGCTTCCTGATATAATAATTCCGTATCTATCCATTTTTTCAGTATTATTTTTTTTTGTGTCTTGTAATTGTTTTGTGAATATAATTTTGGATAAATAAATTCGATCTCTGAATGTTTTAATTTTTTACTGCCAACACTTGCGATCACCTCATCATTATTATCACTACAAGCGAATAATAAAAATAATAGCGATATAAAAAAAACAGGTGAAATATGTTTATTTGTTTTTGTCATTATTTTTTAAATAAAATCTCTTGTTTATTTTTATATTATGTTTATTTTTCAATTTATTGTATGTTTCTGCTTGGATTTTATCTTTGTTCATTCGAATATAATCATATTTTATTTTATCTTTCACTTCTTCATATGAATTTATTTCAGATGGTAATTTCTCATGCAATTGGATTATTGAATAATATTTTCCTATTTTGTATGGGCCTCCCATTTCACCAACTTTCATTGAAAAAGCAGCTTTTCCCATTTCTCCATATTGACCTTTTCGAATTGGGGGCAATTTCCCCTCATTAAATTTCCCGATATTTCTTTCTGAATATTTTTTTGCTAGTACCTCAATTTGTTCACCGGATTTAATTCGTTGCAGTAATGAGTTTGCTAATTTCTTTTTTGAAACAAGAATTTCCTTTACCTCTACCATTTCCTCTCTTTTATATAAATTATCTTTATAATTATTGTAAAATGACAATTTTTCTTCATCGGTTGGTTTTATATTTCCAATAATTATATGTTTATTATAAAAGTCATAAGCAATATTTGCCGTATGAGCATCTAAAGCCATAAGATATTCAGGATCATTTTCTAAGTAATTTTCTTTTGCAGCGATATTAATAAGAAATGGAATTTGATTGTCTTTAACAAGTGATTTAACATTTTCTATTGAATTAAAACGAGATGGTCTTTTTGCGTCAAGTGTTTTGAGGAAAAAGATAATCCATTGTTTTCCAATGTCATGATCGCCGATTTTCCCAATTAACAATGAATCATTAAAAACACTTAGAATATCAAAAGTTGTATATTTTTTTTCATGGAAAACATTTTTTGATAGTTTGGAATATTTATTATAAAAGGAGGTTAGAGAATCCTCAAAGAAAACAACCGGGTTAGCTTTCTTTAAAGAATCTATCAGCGACTTTGCCCTATTATTGAATCTCGTTTCCCATAATTTATATGCCAATTGTTTGATTTTAAATTCTTCATCTTGAAAACTTTTTATTGGAAGAGACCTTGAACTATCAACCATTAAAAAATGATAACCATAAGAAGATTGAACAGGATTTGAAACATTGTGTACGCCAATTGAAAAAAGTGCGCTGTCAACCGTGCCGACCATTCGCCCTGTTTTTATCCAACCAATTAACCTTCCACCCTTATTTTTTGTCTGTTTGTCATCTGAATATTTTCGACAAAGAAAGGAAAATGAAGCGGGACTTATTTGATTTTTTATCTTATTAACTAATATTTTAGCATCTTCTTTAGACCTGCTATTTAACGGGTGTTCTGCTGTATTAAAACTAATTAATAATTGACGCGCCTTTAATTCTTTACTTAATCTGTTATAAAGCATTCTTTTTGCCTGTTCGTTTAGAATGCGATCTACAATCATTTTCTCATAAGAAAGGTTTACCAAGTACCAAAATTTCCACACATCAAGTTCGGTTTGCAACTCCCCGGAATCTAATAAACCCTTTTCTGTTAAATCTAATTGAGCTAGTTTTTTTAAGACATATTCTTCTACCAATTCCTCTTTTTTTTCTACTGGAATATTTTGAAAAGAGATCTTTGGAATTGTTCGAAAAAAATGTTCAGACGTATAATTTATGCCATCAATTTTAACAACAGTATCTTCATTCATTCGTCCACAAGATAAGACCAAAATAAGAAGTAAGACAATACCAAGAATATATTTTTTCATTGTAATCCTTTAAATTTTTTCTCATTTCAATTACATTATTAAATTTAACAAATCTAAAGGAGAATTACCAACAAAAATTATTTTTCCCCAATAATCTTTTTTCATAGAAAATTCTATGTGGACATGATTAGAATTACAATTTTTAATTAATTTATGTATTCCTTTTTGTATTTTAGTAATCGACACATCTTTATTAAAATAAAAGAATATTTTATTTTGTTGTTGAAAGATTTTTTTAATGTAATATTTGTCAGCCCTTAACGAAATATCTGTTTCTATGAATAGATTTTGTGTTGCCCGCGGCAAAGTCCCAAAGCGATCTTTTAACTCATTTTGAATATTGCTTAATTCTGTTTGTGAAGAAGCATCACCAATCTGCCTATAATACGACAAACGGATTTTTTCGTTTTTAATATATGTTTCGGATATTTGAGATTCCAACTCTAAAGATATTTCGGTTTTTAACATTTGAGATTTTTCTGATTTGCCATTTGAGTTTGTAGATGTAAATTCATCTGATAAAATTTTGTTAAAATATTCAAACCCCATTTTATTTATATGCCCACTTTGATCTGCACCAAAAATGTTTCCGCCACCTCTGATTTCCAAATCGTGCATAGCAATTTGATATCCGGATCCCAAATCGGTGTAGTACTCTAAAGTTTTTAACCGTTTCGTTGCAATTGGCGAAATGTGTTTGTTTTGCGGTAAAAGAAAATATGCATATGCTTTTCTGTAAGAACGGCCAACACGGCCACGTATTTGATATAACTGTGAAAGACCGAACCGGTGTGAATTTAAAACTATTAATGTGTTCGCATTGGGAATATCAATTCCGGATTCTATTATTGTTGTTGTTATCAAAATGTCGAAATTGTTGTGAAAAAAATTTAATAGAAGTTTTTCCAAATATTTCCCTTTCATTTTTCCATGTCCAATCTGCGCACTATGATCAGGAAACATTTCGGTAATTTTTTCTAATAGAGAATCTAATTCTACAATTGAGTTGTGAACGATAATTACTTGTCCGTTTCTGTTGAACTCTCTTTGAATTATATTTTTAATTGTTGTTTCGTTCCAATAAATAATTTTGGTTTTGATTGGCAGTCGTTCTTTGGGCGGCGTTTCAATTTTTGTAATGTCCCGCATTCCAACTAATGACAATTGCAACGTTCGGGGAATTGGTGTTGCTGTCATTGTAATCACATCGACATTTCGTTTCATGTTCTGTAATCTTTCCTTGTCGTTTACACCAAACCGATGTTCTTCATCAACAATTAGCAAACCCAAGTTCTTAAAAAACAACTTATTAGATAGTATTTTATGTGTCCCAATAATTACATCTATATGATTATTTATTAATTGGGTTGCTATAGATTTTGTCTCTCTATTTGTTTTAAATCTATTAAGAAAATTGACATTTACACCAAATGGTTCGAGGCGCTCTTTAAATGTTTCGTAATGTTGGAAGCAAAGAGTAGTTGTTGGAACCAAGATTGCAACCTGTTTCCCGGAAAGCACAGCTTTAAATGTTGCCCTAATTGCAATTTCCGTTTTACCAAATCCGACATCGCCGCAAATAAGCCTATCCATGATCGTTGGTTTTTCCATATCCATGTTAATTTCATTAATTGCGTTAATTTGATCTGCGGTTTCATCATACGGAAAAGATGATTGCAATTCAAGCATTTCTTTCCGGTGTTTGTTAAAGGCATATCCGGTAGATTGCTTTCGTTCTTTATATAATTTGATAAGATTGAAAGCAACCTTTTTTGCATAATTTTTTGTTTTCTTTTTTGTTGCATCCCATCTGCCGCCCCCAAGCTTATCTAATCTAGGGTGCAATTTTTTTGTGGAAGAATAATGATAGATTTTATTTAAATATTTTATTGGAGTATATACCTTATCTTCATTCTGATATTCGATAATTAATTCTTCACTCTCAATATTATTATGTGTTATTTTGCGTGTTCCTAAAAATAGTCCGATACCATGATCAATATGAACAACATAATCTCCATATTTAATTGATTCTTTATTGTGTATAACTTTTGGTTTATCCGGAATAAAATACTTGTCCGGATTCTCATATTTTTCATAATTTAATATTTGACGGTCTGTTAATACACAAAGCAATTGGTTGTGGTAAAGAAACCCACTATTTATTGTTCCTTCTAAATAACTTGCAGGCGAATTATTTATGATTTTTTTAATTTTTTCTTTGTGTATTACATTGCCGTAGAACACAAAAAGATTTGTATAGTTTTCATTAATGTTTTTGTAAATATTGTTTGATTTTGTTTTTGGGGAAGGTTCAGAGATAACATTAAATTTGACACTTGGGTTAATAATATCATTAGTTAGCGATATTAATTTATAATTATTATTTGAATTGTTCACACAATTAATGTCAAAAACAACTGTAGATTTTGGGAAAATGCTATTAAACTTAATTTTACTTTCTAAAGATTCCAATGTTGGTTTAATAATTAATTTTTTAATTTCTTTAAATGATATTTGTGATGTGGGGTTAAAAGATCGAATTGAAGTAATTTGATCTCCAAAGAATTCTACTCGTTGCGGATAAGTTGAACCAAAAGGATAGATATCAACAATTCCACCCCGGATACAATATTCTCCATTATGCTCAACCAAATCGACACGATCATATTTTAGTTCTTCAATTTTAGCAATGAACCAATCATATTGATACGATGAATTTACAGTTAGTGTAATTGTATTGTTTTGATAAATAGTTTTAGTTGGGAGATTGTATGAAAAAATATCAGGAGATGTGATAAGTAATTTAATTTTGTCCGAATGAAAATATTCCAGAAAATGAGCCGTATGATTTTTTAAGTTTTGAGAATATGATAAATTGTTATTGTCTTTAAAAAGTGGTATCCATCCGACAGAATTCCTATTATAAAAACTTAAAATATCGGCATAAAAATTTTCTGCGTGTATTTCACTATCAAATAAAATAATTGGGAAATAGTTTCGCTTGACAGCTCCATAAATTAAAAAATCAAAAAATCCAAGCGGAGGTTTTAATAAATTTATATGTTGCCTCTTCCCCAATAATTTATAAAAACTAAGATACGATTCGTCTTTTTCTAATATTTTGTAGATTTTTTCAACATTCATAGTTTCACGTGAAACATTGTTGTTGTAAATTCTTAATAATTAATAACATAAAATTGTGTTTATTTCAAATATAACAGCAATATTTGTATGTCTGCGGGTGTAATTCCCCTGATCTGAGTTGCCTGGGCTATTGTTTCCGGCTTAAATTTCATTAGTTTTTCTCGGCCCTCAGTTGAAAGAGACAAGACCTTATCATAATCAAAATTTAGTGGTATTTTTTTGTTCTCTAAATTTTTCATTTTATCAACCATTTGTTGTTGTCTTTTAATATATCCCTCATAAAGAGAATATACAAAAGCTTGATCAATGGCTTCAAAAGAATATTTATTAAAATATTCGGAGTGCAGTTTGTGAATATTATCAGCGTCTATTAAATGTCGTTTGATCAGTTTGTTTATAGTTTGTGTTTTTGTCGTTTTTATTTTTATTGGGTTGTTTGGTTTAATAGATTTCTTTTTAAACTTTTTTATCAGTTCTTGTGTTTGGTGGAAATTGTTTTCAAACAAATCTAACTGATTCCGGGAATTCAATTTAATTTGTTTGGCATATTTGAAAAGTCGTTGGTCTGCATTATCCGAACGCAGTAGTAAACGATATTCAGCTAAACTTGTAAACATTCTATATGGTTCTTTGGTCTCTTTTGTGCAGAGATCGTCAATTAACACACCAATATATGCCTCGTTTCTCTTGAAAATTATTGGTTTTTTATTGTCAAGTTGTCGTGATGCATTGATTGCGGCCATCAATCCTTGTGCAGCCGCCTCTTCGTAACCACTTGTACCGTTAATTTGTCCGGCAAAATACAATCCCGATATTAATTTTGTTTCAAGTGAATGTTTGATTTGGTATGATGGGAAATAGTCATATTCTATGGCGTATCCAATTTTTACAACTTCGGCATTCTCTAAACCCGGAATTGTCTTTATCATTTTTAATTGTGTGTCTATCGGTAATGAGGAGCTTAATCCGTTGATATACCATTGCTTAGAATTTTCCCATTCCGGTTCTAAAAATAAGTGATGACTTGGTTTATCGTCGAATCTTACGACTTTGTCTTCAATTGACGGGCAGTATCTGGGGCCGACTCCATCAATTTTACCCGTATATAAAGGAGACCGGAAGAGATCTTTGTTAATGAGTTCGTGTGTGTTTTTGTTTGTATATGTTAAATAACAAGGAATATTTTTAGGAGAAAAATTTTTAGTTGAATATGAAAATGGTTGTGGGTTCTTATCCCCTTTTTGTATTTTCATTTTTGAGAAATCTATTGATCTTTTTGTTACACGCGCCGGTGTTCCTGTTTTTAATCTATCAACTTCAAAGCCAATTTCTTTTAATTGATCGGATAATGTTTGTGATGGAAGTTCGCCATATCTACCGGATTGAATTTTAACATCGCCAATGTGAGTAATTCCCTTTAAAAATGTTCCATTTGTAAGTATGATTTTTTTAGAATATAATTTTTTTTTATCTCTTAAGACAATCCCATGAATAGAATTGTTTTCGTGTAGGATTCCCATTCCCTCATTTTCTGCAATATCTAAATTCGGTGTGTTTTCAATTATATTTATCATATATTTAGAATATTGTATTTTATCTGCTTGCGCCCTTAATGACCAAACCGCTCTGCCTTTTGAAGTGTTCAACATTTTGAATTGAATTCCTGTCGCATCAATTGCTTTTGCCATTTCACCACCAAGCACATCGATTTCTCTTACAAGATGACTTTTGGCAAGTCCCCCGATCGCCGGATTGCAACTCATTTTTGCAATGGATTTTTTAGAAAATGTAACAAGGGCAGTTTTTTTTCCTAAACGCGCAGAAGCTAACGCAGCTTCCACACCGGCGTGTCCACCCCCAACTACAATTATGTCATATTTCTTTTTTTGTTTCACGTGAAACACTTCTCCATTAATTATCTATAATATGAGCAATTTTATATTTATAATCAATGAAAATGTTTACAAATCAAAAAGTAATATTAATGTAATAAACAGTTGTAAATAGATGATTAATAAGTATTTATAATTTAAAATGTTTTATTAATGTTGAAACTCAATAACAAATGAATAATTTTGCAAATTCTCAAACATGCCTGTTGCAAAACAGATAGAAATTTTGTAAATTTAATTAAAATAGAATTTGAAGTAGGAGACAAAATGAAATCAATTTTGAAAACACGAAAATTTAACATAATAATATTTTTGTTAGTGTTATTAATATTCAACTGCGAAAAGAAGACAGAAGTAAACAAATTCCAAATTTCCGATTCCGTAAGTATCGCAAAAGAAAAAGATCTAACAGCAATTACAGAAAAAATTCCATTGGATTATTCTGTCTATAAAAAATGGAAAAAATTAGAGAATCCGAAAATATCCAATAATGGGAAATATGTTTCGTTTGAGATCAATCCCAAAAAAGGTGACGGAAATTTATATATTACAAATGTACAAAATGGGAGAAAAGATACAATTCCGCGTGGCTATAATGCAAAGTTTTCTCCTAATTCAGATTTAATAGTTTTTAAAATAAAACCGCATTATGATTCGTTAAGAAATGCAAAACTTGATGATGTAAAAAAAGATAAATTGCCAAAAGATTCACTTGGCATATTAATTTTCAAAATAGATTCTTTGATCAAAAAAAGCAGAGTGAAATCATTTAAAATCGCTAAAGAAAAATCATCTTGGATCGCTTATCAGTTTGAAAAGGAATTGGAAGAAAAAACAAAAAAAGATTCCGCAAATGTTACCGACAGCGTTTTTGTTGCAGATACTTCTGTGGCAGCAGATACTTCTAAAATTGCAGCTATTGACTCTTCTAAAACTGATGATTCCAAAAAGAAACAAGAGGGCACGAAATTTGTAGTTTTCAATCCGACAGATTTTCAAGAATATGAATATAAAAATATTGACGAATATACAATTTCTAAAAATGGTAAGATTATTGGATTCACCTCTAGTATAAAGGATTCAACGGATTCAATTGTTGTAAATTATTTTAACACTGAATCGCAAGAATATAATAGCATTTTCACAAATGAAGGTTATGGCAAGAAAGTTACTGTTGATGAACAGGGTGCACAACTGAGTTTTTTATATTCACAGGATACAACAAAAGAGAAAACATTTTGTCTTAAATATAATAAAATTGGCAGAAAAAAAATAATAACGATCGTTGATACATTGACGGAAAGCATTTCTGATAATTGGAGTGTAAGCGAACACGGTAAAATTCATTTTTCAGAAAGTGGTGAGAAATTATATTTTGGAGTAGCGAAAATTCCCGAGCCTGAGCCGGAAGATACTTTGTTGGAAAAAGAAAAGGTAAAAGTTGATGTTTGGAATTGGAAAGATCCATATTTACAGACACAGCAACTTCATGATCTGGAAAAAGAAAAGAAACGATCTTATTTAACTGTTTATAAAACAGATAAAAACAAAATAGTACAACTTGCAGATGAAAATGTGCCGGAAGTTAGATTAATAAATAACGGTGACGGGAATGTTGCATTGGGAATCTCCGACAAACCCTACAGGCAACTAATTTCTTGGGATTCTGAATATAAAGATGTTTATTTGATTGATGTTAATTCCGGAAAGAAAAAATTAATTGTAGAAAAGAATCATTATGGTAGAGGAATTTCTCCCGATGGGAAATATATTTATTGGTATTGTGACGCTGACAGTTCGTGGTATACGTATTCTATTAGAGGTGAAGAAATTAAGTCGATAACAAAAAACATTAATACGAATTTTTATAATGAGCTACATGATCGCCCTCGTCAACCCGCTCCCTATGGAATTGCCGGTTGGACAAAAGATGATAAATATGCTTTAATTTATGATAGATATGATATTTGGAAAGTAGATCCGAACGGAAAGAAAAAAGCTGTAAATGTTACAGAACAAGGGAATAAAGGGAATTCTATAAAATTTAGATATGTGAAATTGGATAAAAAAGCACATTTTATTGATTCCGATAAGAAAATATTATTGGAAGCATTTAATGAGAAAACGAAACAAAATGGGTTTTATTCATTAGTAATTAATGACGATAACAGTTTGAAAAAACTCATCTTTGAGGATTATCTATTTCGCACACCACAAAAAGCAAAGGACAGCGACAAGTTAATTTGGCAAAAAGGTAATTATAAGAAGTATCCCGAATTACGTGTAAGTAATTTAGATTTTAGTAATACCAAAAAATTGTCATTAACTAATCCGCAACAGAAAAAATATATTTGGGGAACTGTTGAGCTGATGGATTGGACAAATTTAGAAGGTAAAAAGTTACAGGGATTGTTATATAAACCGGAAAATTTTGACAGCACCAAAAAATATCCGATGTTGGTTTATTTCTATGAAAGACGATCAAATGGTTTCCATTATCATTATACACCAAGTCCGAGCCGTTCGACAATAAGTAAAATAATGTATCCGAGTAATGGCTATCTTGTATTCATTCCGGACATTATCTATAAAAATGGCCATCCCGGGCAGAGTGCATATAATTGTATCGTCAGCGGTGTATCACATTTGATCGACAAATATGATTTTATTAATAAGGACAAGATAGGAATTCAAGGTCAAAGTTGGGGCGGATATCAGGTTGCATATTTAGTAACAAAAACGAATATGTTTGCAGCTGCGATGGCCGGGGCGCCGGTAAGTAATATGACAAGTGCTTATGGTGGAATTCGTTGGGGAAGCGGTTTAAGTAGAATGATGCAATACGAAAAAGGACAAAGTCGTATTGGCGGAACTCTTTGGGAAAAACCGTTATTGTATCTCGAAAATTCACCACTGTTTCAAGCAGACGATATTTCAACACCACTTTTAATTATGCATAATACAAATGATGGAGCGGTGCCATGGTATCAAGGAATAGAATTTTTTGTTGCATTGCGGAGATTGCAAAAACCCGTGTGGATGTTGTCATACAATGATGATTCACATAATTTAAAGAGTGAAAACTGGGGAAACAGGGTGGATTTAAGTATTCGCATGAGACAATTTTTTGATCATTATTTGAAAGATGAACCGGCTCCTGTTTGGCTTGAAAAGGGAATTCCCGCGATTGATAAAGGAAAAGAGTTAGGATATGAATTAGTTGATGAAAAATGATAAATAAATATTTGTATTATTCAAAAATAATTTATATTATTAAATTTATGATATATTACGGAGTAAAGTAAATGAAAGCTGCATTATTTTATAGAGCGTATGAACCACTGGCAATTGAAGATGTAGATATACCCAAAATAGGCGAAGATGATCTACTCGTTTCGGTTAAAACATGTTCACTTTGCCATTCTGATATCCAATTTATTGATCATGGATTAGCCCCCGGGAAAACACCGCCATTAATATTAGGTCATGAAGTTGCCGGAGATGTAGCAAAAATTGGTTCTAATGTAAAAAATTATAAAGTTGGTGACAGGGTAATAATTCCTGCTTCAAAAAGTTGTGGAAAATGTTTGGCTTGTAAATCCTGGAATGAAACACAGTGTGAAGATTTCCAATTGTTGGGAAATGATATTGACGGCGGATTAGCTGAATACATAAAAGTTAATCATAATGATCCAATTCGTTTGCCTTATGAGTATTCTTATGAATTGGGAAGTTTAATTAGCAATGTTTTTGTTGGTGCGTATCATGTAGTATTTGATAGAGTAAATATTCATGAAGGAGAAACAGTAGTAATATTTGGCTCGGGAGCTTATGGATTAAGTATTCTTCAAATGGCAAAAATGAAAAAAGCAAAAGTATATATGGTGGATATATTTGATTGGAAGTTGAAAATTGCTAAAAAATATGGAGCGGATGGTGTATTAAATTCAAACAAAGCAGATGTATGTGAAGAAGCGATAATTGATGAGATACATGGTAAAGCAGATGTTATTATTGAAACGATAGGAGTAACAAGAACACTTACACAAGCAATGAATGCGTTAAAGAAAGGCGGGAAATTAGTGTTAAGCGGATTCTCAGAAAATACAGTTCCATTTTTGGTGAAACGATTAATTCTTAACGAAATATCTTTGATCGGAACTGTCGGAGCACCAAAACGAAAAATATTTAATATTATGCAGTATATACAAGACAAAAGAATTCAATGGGAAGATATGATCACAGATCGGTTTCCTTTGGAAAAGGTCAATGATGGAATAAATTTATTGAGAATGCAACAATCAATTAAAACAATGATCTATCCAAATGGAATGGATAAAAATAAAAAATAATGGAGGAGAACACATTGCAAAAAATAGCAAAATCCGGCAATGATGGAAGATCGGTAAAATCTGATTGCTCTGTTGAGATAAAGCTTAAAGATAGCGGTGGTATTTCAATTAATTTAAAAAGCAAGGTAAAAGCATATTACGAAAATTCCATAAATGAACTTTGCAAAAATGAGTTGGAATATTTTAATATTAAAAATGCTGAAGTTGTGATCAATGACCTGGCTGCACTTGATTATGTGATTATGGCAAGAATAGAATCAGCTATTAAAAAGTTAATAAAAACAGAAAAAGAGTATTTGCCTGAAGAAAATTTAGTTCATACAAGAGCGACAAAAAAAGATCGTTTGAGAAGATCTCGTTTGTATCTTCCCGGAAATTCACCCAAGTTTTTTATGAATGCGGGATTGCACAACGCCGATGGAATTATTTTGGATTTGGAAGATTCGGTTTCTCCTGATAAGAAAGATGAAGCAAAAATATTGGTTAGAAATACACTTATTAAGGCAGATTTTTATAATTCTGAAAAGATGGTGAGAATTAATCAACTTCCGGCAGGATTAGATGATTTAAAATTTGTAGCACCATATAATGTAAATGTGATTTTAATACCAAAGTGCGAAACGGCAGAGCAGGTTATTGAAGTGGAAAATAAGATCGAAGAGATAATGAATGAGAGAAAATTAAAAAACACTATTTGGTTGATGCCGATAATTGAAAGTGCTTTAGGTGTTGTTAATTCATATAAAATCGCATCTGCTTCTGACAAAGTCATTGCCTTGGCTATTGGTTTGGAAGATTACACAGCCGACATTGGAACCGAAAGAACAAGTGAAGGAATTGAGTCATTTTTTGCAAGAAGTCAAATAATGAATTCTGCAAAAGCCACAGGAGTGCAAGCGATCGGTTCGGTATTCAGTGATGTAAGCGACCCGGACGGATTAAGAAAATATGTTAAAGATGCGAAAGCGCTGGGATTTGATGGAATCGGATGTATTCATCCGAGACAAATTGCAATTATTCATGAATCGTTCATGCCCACGAAAGATGAAATAAGTAAAGCAAAGAAAATTGTTGATGCTTTTAAAGATGCAGAGAAAAAAGGGCTTGGCGTAGTTTCTATCGGATCAAAAATGATAGATCCACCGGTTGTAAAAAGAGCCGAACAGACACTTAAAATGTCAAAAAATAAATAGCCACGAAAAATGCACGAAAGTAAATTGAATCATATAAAATATATAAGAATTTTTTTGTTTAGTAGTTTAGAGGTTTAGAATAATGAGCAAAAAATTTCGATTAATAAGCAGAAAAATCAATTATGATATTAAAAACAAAAAGCACTCATTGTGAACTTTGTGATTCCTTTGTGGTTAATAAATATTTAGGAGGATAAAAAAATAATGGCTCAAAAAATGATAAAGAATGCAGTTGGTCGAATGATACCAAAAAAGATAAATGGAGAAAAAGTAATTCCTTTTAAAGGTGTCGGTAAATATAAACCCACGGGGAAAAGATACGCACCAAAATTAAAAACTGTAATTGATTTTCCTTCAGACGGAAATAAAATTGTAAAAAATATTAAAGTTGCATTGCAAAAAGCCGGTTTAAAAGATGGGATGACAATTTCGACACATCATCATTTTAGGAATGGTGATCTTGTCGCAAATATGGTTTTTGATGCAGTGAATGAACTTGGTGTAAAAAATATTCGATGGTTTCCCTCAGCTTCATTCCCCTGTCATGAACATCTTATACAATATTTGGAAGATGGAACTATAAGTCATATTGAAGGAAGCATGAATGGTGCACTTGGTAAATATTGTTCTGAAGGTAAAATGAAGAAAACAGCTGTACTGCGGTCGCATGGCGGTCGTTACCAAGCTGTTCAAGACGGAGAAGTTGAGATAGATATTGCTGTTTTGGGAGCAGGATGTGCCGATCCGTTCGGTAATGCAAATGGTTTATATGGCGAATCTGCAAGTGGATTGCTCGGATTTGCTTTAGCTGATTCTCAATATGCAGATAAGGTAATCGTTGTTACGGATAATTTAGTCGAATTTCCGTGCGTGCCTTGGCAAATACAGGGAAATTATGTCGATTATACTGTGAAAGTTGAAAAGGTCGGTATTGCTGAAAAAATTGTTTCTGGTACTACTCGCATTACAAAAAGCCCGGATAGATTATTGATCGCGGAAATGACTGCGAAATTTTGTGACAAGGTTGGAATAATTAAAGATGGCTTTTCTTTTCAAGCCGGAGCCGGTGGAACTTCATTAGCTATAGGAGATTATTTTGCTAAAATTATGCGAGAAAAAAATATAACTGCAAGATTTGCTCGCGGTGGAAGTAATAAATATCTTGTTGACATGTTAAATGAAGGTTTAGTTGAATATATATTAGATGGGCAAGCTTTTGATCTTGACGCTGTGAAATCGATGGCAGAAAATTCCAATCATGTTTGGACAAGTCCATTTACAAGTTATAATTATCATGGCAAGGGAAATTTTGCGGGAATGGTTGATGTTGTAGTTCTCGGAGCAACCGAAGTAGATGTAAATTTTAATGCAAATGTTGTAACACATTCCGATGGTGCACTGTTACACGGTATCGGCGGATGGCAAAATTGCCTCTTTTCAAAATGTACAATTCTTCCTATTCCACTTTTTAGAAATAGAATTCCGATAATCAAAGATGAAGTTACAACTATTGTCGGCCCGGGCGAACTTATTGATGTAATCGTTACAGAAAGAGGAATTGCAATAAATCCACGAAGAAAAGATCTGCTGAAAAAAGTGAAACGATCCGGATTACCAATTAAAACAATTGAAGAATTAAAGGAAGAGGCGGAGAAGATCTGCGGGAAACCGGAAAAACCTAAATTTGGGAATAAAATAATCGCTGCAATCAAATGGGTTGATGGGACTGTTATTGATGTTGTGAGACAAGTGAAGTAAGACTTAACCGCAGAGACGCAGAGACGCAAAGAAAAAAGAAATTAAGCTAAATGTTCATGTCCCGATACGTTAAAGTTATAAAGCTTGCCCAGTGAAATGCAAAGCATATTTCTACAGGATAAATAAAAACGCAAGGGAA
>JAYEOX010000020.1:0-4364 GCA_034723415.1 Fidelibacterota bacterium
TGAAACCGTCTGCGCCTGTTACTAATATTTTGTTCACCCCATTAAATATAACATTTTTTTTGTTATTTTTTTTTATTTGCATAAAAATTATTTCCTTTTCTAATAAGCTTATTTATTATTCTAAATTTAACAGGGTAAATTTATTCTCCCTGTATTCCTGCATAATGGTATTCGTCTGTTAAAAAAGGTTCGAAAATTACTTCACCATAATATTGTTGTTGAGATGGTTCAACATCGTTTATATCAAAAATCGATTCAGCTTGATAACATTCATTATCACAATCAATAGTTATAGTATCTGAATTATAGGTTTGCAATTTTACAGCATCTGCTCCTGCTTCTTTCATTGCTTTAATAGTTTTAACTGCAATATCAAAATCCTGATTATGGTTCGCGGAAAGTTCAGCGATTATAAAAATTTTGTATTTACCTATCTTAAGATCAGAAATTTTCATTCTTAATCTTTTTTAATAATTCAATAAAATAATCGCAGTGAAATGTGAGATGTGAAAAGGGAAATGGGAGATGTGAAAGGAAGACTTCTTCTTATGATTAATCATTTTAATTTTCTCTTTAAACTTTTGATTAAATTTATTAACTTACTTTTAATATGGATAATATCCTCAGACAAATATTCAGATTTCAAGTAACCAAGATTTTTTGAAATAATTAATTGAGTCTCAATTTCTGCTATAGATCCCAAAGAAATATGAAGAAAATGGATATAATCTTTTGTTGAATTACGAGCAGCACCCTCTTGCCCTGTGTAATACAAATTATTACTGTATGTCATTTTTTAACCGGTTCTTAATATAACGATGCCCATAAGAAGTTTTTTTACCCTGTTAAATAAATTGATCAGTTTAAGTTATTCTCCAATTTTGGATTTATCCTTTCTTTTTAGGCACTTAAATGGGTTTATAATAAAATTTAACGGGGTGAATATTTTTCTCTATGTATTGCATCATAAATATTCCTACTAGCCTCGTAATAAATCAATTCAAAAGGTACTCTATTCTTTGTTGAATTAACTAAACCTTTATTATGGCATTTTAGTCGTTCTTCTAAATCTTTAGTATAACCAATATACATATTACCGTCTTTCATACTTTTCAACACATAAACAAAATACATTTTATTACACGGGGCAGGATATATTCGAAGGGACAGAAACAGATGCTCTGCGGATTTGATTTGTCAAACCATACTTTTCTTCTTTGGGGAAATTCATAGTCTCCTTATAAATATTTGTAACAAAATCAATAGCCATTTGCCAAACAAGAATTTTCAATACGATCTATTTTTGGTCCCTCTTCTCACTCTTCACTCTTAACATTCTTGACCCGTGAAATGTTTACCAAGTGGAATGTTTACCAAGTGGAATGTTTACCAAGTGGAATGTTTACCAAGTGGAATGCGAAGCATATTCCATTATGGCGAAGCATATTCCATTATGGCGAAGCATATTTCACTGGGTTCCCTTCTCCCATTCTTGACCTATGAAATTTCTTTTGTATTTCATCGGGTTCACATTTCACTTAATTTAAATTGTTGTGTCGAGAGTAACGGTTTCATAAACTGCGACTGTAATGCCGGAATGGTTTTCTTCATCTTGGAGGTAAATGTAGTGCTAATGCAGAACCACCGACCAATACAAAATTGTCTAAAAATTTTATATTAGAATTATTTAAAATATTAAGAATATTTTTAGTTTTCGGAAGCAAGTAATCTAAGTTTTTCATATCTGGTTTTATAGACATTCTGTTCCTTTAGATTTATTAAATCTTCGTCAAAATATACCTTTGATAGATAAAAATTAAGTTTTTCAAATCTATGGTCAAAAATCATTCTTCTTAACCAAACATTATATATATCATTATATGAATAGGTTTGAAATAGATTATTTAACTCTTTCACTTGGCCATATTTTAATATTGTTTCTATTAGTAAGTTATCATTTAAATCGCTTAATTTTATATCCTTACTATAGCTCCAAAACAGATTTCTTTTCCTGGCTAAATTAAACAATTGTTCTTTTGCATTATTAACTATCACAAATAATCCCACTTTTTTATTTGAAAATATTCATTATCACAGTATAGTTCAAGATTAAAAGACCTAAAAATTACGTTTTTGAATAATCCACTATCTGAAAGAAGTCGGTAAACGGGAGTCGGTAAACGGTAAACAGTAGTCAGTAAATTAAAGTGGAAATATTAAGAACTTTCTTCAATTGATTTTATATAGCCATATAACTTACGACCGACATCATCTAAAAGTTTATCCATTCCTTTTAAATATCCATATTCTAAATCTTTTGCTAATTTAATATAATATCGACACTCTTCAAGTGATCCCATTCAGAAATTATAACTAAAATTTTCTCTATTTATTTTTCTTGATAGCTATTTTTACTGATTGTTATTGACTTGACCTATGGAATAAGAATTGAGCGACTTAAAATATTTATTTAATCTTTTATCAATGAACATAGACCCATAATATGTTTTAAAATACTTTTCTCGTTTAAGAGCATCATTTTTATTTAAACATCCTTCAAAATAAATAAGCTTTAAGGGTCTCCTATATTTTGTTGATCGAACTTCACCATTATTGTGTTGCTCAATTCTTAATTTTAGATTTTTTGTATATCCGTAATATAGTTTATTATCTTTTTCACTCAACAATACATAAGTATAAAAATAATTAATCATAAATATCTAAAATTATTCCATTGGGTGATCCCTGAGAAATATTATAAAAACGGATCTTATCCTTTTTACCTCTTTTTTTATAACCTTCAGCAATGTTAGCAGCAATTGATACCGCTGCACGTCTAAACTGAGATGTTAAGCCGAAAATTTCTTCTCTAGGAAATTTCTTTGTTAATTTATATACTTCAAGCACAAACTTATGAGCTAATTGCCAAGCTTGTACTTCAGTGAATATCTTTGTACTCATTTGACTACTCCCTACTATATTCCGTTTACATACTACCGTTTACCGTTTTCTTCCTATAAATATCTTCTCCAAGTTCTATCGCCAGTTGATAAACTTTAAAATCATCTAAAGATTTTATCATCTTAAAACTCCTATCAATTCCTATCAATTCCTATTAATTCCTACCAATTCCATCTCCAAGTCTCAAGGTCTCAAACTCGCCCACTCGCCTCTTTTCCGTTTTTTGATTTATTTACAATTCCTTGGTTTGTTAGTTTCATAATACTGCTATAGGCCGTGCTTGATGAGCCAATGTTATAATTTTGTAAAAACATATCAGATGGAGCCAAATTTAAAAGGATTTTTTAGTTTATTGCGGAATTTATCGGAACGAGGTTTTTCGGAACGAGATTTTTCGGGATTATTTGTATTCATTATTTGCTTATATTGTTTATAATGAAGAATGGATGATGAATAATGGGGTAGTATCACGACTTTCCATTATTTTGGCTTCTTTCGTGCTGTATTCAATATCGCAGTAATTATTTTTTAATATTACTTAACATCTTATTTAAAACATTACTTAACACACCCAATTTTTCATCACATATATTAAATATTACTTCAGCATCTATATCAAAATAATGGTGTGAAATTATATCTCTAACTCCCATAATACCTTTCCAATCTACTTCGGGATATTTAATTAATAATTTTTTATCAGAAATTTTATCAATATTTTTTACACTTTCACCTATTGCAATTAATTGCATACAGATCGCATCAAGCATATTCATACCATTATCTGAATCTAAAAAATCATCAGGTAAACTTATATCATCAAACCTTTTTTCAATTTTAGTAATTGCATTTAATATCTGTTCTATTACCTCAATCAACAATTTTTTATTATACATAAATAGCCTGATGATCAATATTATTCTTTAAATATTTATTCATTCTTTTTCTGTATCTAACAATATCAATATTTGTTTTAAAAATATTTTCTAATTCTTCTTTAATATGGACCATTAAAAATAAATCGGCTTTTTTTGTTTTAATTACTACATCAATATCACTTTTAGAATTATTTGTTTCACTTGCAACCGAACCAAAAATCCCCATTTCTAAAATATTATATTTCTCACGATTATTTTTTTTATATTCATCTAATTTACTTAATATTTCTTCCCTTTTCATCTGTTCTTCCCTCAATAATTAAAATTTAGATATTGTAAAATCACTCAAACTGAGGCTGAGCCTGCCCTGTGAAATGCGACGCCGGAGCAGATTTCACTGGGGGTTGAGCAATTATTAACTTCTCAAAAATTTGATTAATTTATTTTATTCTCTTCTTTAATCTTTCTGCGTTCTGATTTCTGCCTTTCATCTAATTACGCCAATTTATCTAATTGCTTTTTATA
>JAYEOX010000020.1:4464-5654 GCA_034723415.1 Fidelibacterota bacterium
CCAAGTCGCCCAGTCTCTCCATCGCTCCGTCCGTCTTCCGTTCTTCGTTTTCCTATTTCACTTTTCACTTTTTAAATTTATGTTAATATAATTCTTTATACTATCTATTATTTCTAATAAATTATCACTGTATGTAAGCAATGGTTTAAAAATCTCGGTTATATCATCAGCAACATATTCATGAACAATTTCATTTCTCAAATTTCTAATATTATATAAAACCTCTGCATCGGAAATAATTTCAAGTTTTTCGCATAAATTACATCTATCAATAAATGTTTTAGTGTCTTCCTGCATTAACATAAATAAAGTTTTAAGAATTTTTTGAGTTAAAATGTCTGTAGTTCGAGAAAATCTGCCTGATAAGGATTCTAATATTTCTAATTCTTTCATAGTATATTCTTTTTTTAACCCAATTTTTTTTGCTTTATTTAGCGAATAATTAAACATAGTTAAAGATTTGTCAATTGATTTAATATTATTGATAAGTTGTTCTTCTAATATTTTTTTCTCTATCATAACTCAACTGCCTCATGCAAAGCAATTTTTTTAAACACATCTTTATCTTCATATTTAAAACTAATTAAATCAATTTTCTGTTCTCCAAATTCACTAAAAAAAGAGTTTTTAATTTTACTCTTTTCGATAAAATTCAATTTTTTCTTTGCAAGTATTAATATGTCAATATCTCCGCCTCTTTTACTATCATCTGTCCTACTTCCAAAAAGATAAATTTTTGATTGTGGATGAATCATTTTGATTGTAGATTTTAAATTCTCAATTTGTGATTTTGATATTCTCATATTATTTTTCCCTTCCTTTTTGAGTAGATATTTTTAATTTTCATCTCTTTTATACACATCAAACTCAATCTTTTTAACTTTATATTCAATAGTAAATTTATTATCCGATAATACTTTTTTTCTCTCAACTTTTTCTTAAATCCCATTATTTTGTCAACATCTATCAGCCCAGATAATCTTATCAGGATTCTGCTTCTTGACCCGTGAAATGCCGAAGGCAATATTTCACTGGGTTCTGCTTTCTATATTGCCTACCAATTCCCCCGGTGAAATATGTTCCCTTCAGTCACATTTCACAGGGTAAACTATTAATACCTACTAATGCCCCCGGTGAAATATGTTCACTTCGTTCACATTTCACGGGGTAAACAACAAATTCCTACTAAT
>JAYEOX010000021.1:0-4009 GCA_034723415.1 Fidelibacterota bacterium
CTGTATCTTCAACAGAATACAAATACAATCCTGTTGCAATTGCTTGATCATCATCTGTAATTAAATCCCAAGCATGTTCACCGCCTGAAAAAACTGCATTTTGTTGAGAAATATCCTCTAATCTTTTAATATCGCTACCATTATATGTATTAGCATCATGATTAATTTTTTTAACTAATTCACCGGCAAGTGTATAAATTCTAATAACTGACTTGCTTGGCAATCCTGTAAACCAGATCATTCTATCTCTAACGCCCCCGATACCGTCCCATTTTGCAGAAACACGATAAGGATTTGGATAGACACCTATTTTAAATTCAAAATTATCATTTACTTGTTGTCCACCAATAACGAAAGTTTTATTTTCTAATATACTGCTTTCTAATGATCTTAATCCTGTATTTGGATCTCCTTGGTCATAAGATGTAATTGCAAAGATATTTTTGTCCGGCCAGCCATTTAAAATCGCATCATTTTCAAATTTGTAATAAAATGTATCGCTGTTTACGACTTTAAATGATGGATTTCCAAATTCATCTTTAATCCTGATATATTCGAATCCGGTATTATATCCGATTTCATTTTCAATATCAAATTGAGCTAATTGTGTCCATTCGTTTTCTGATGTAATTGTTTTTCTACGAGCATAAATTCTATATCCCTCAAAATCTTCTTCTCTACTTATTGGATCTTTAGAAGTTTCAGGCGCATTATCCCAATATAAATTTATTTTACCGGCTTCGGATTCTAAATATAATGTAGGTGATGGGGGAGGAGCAGGTAGTATAAATTTATCAATTATTCCATCGTTATTTTGGTCTTCACCAGGATCTAAAATTCCATTTCCATTATTGTCCTCGCCATTATACGCCTTTTGTGCCCAATCGCTATTTGCATAAAGTAATTCACGGCGAGCTTTTGTGTCTGTAATATCACTATTTGCCCAATGTCCCGCTGTTACTGCATATACAACATTTACAGTATCACCCGGTTTTAATATCCACTTTGAAGTATCTGTTGTGCTCTGTTCACTTCCAAAAGGTCCGGAGCTGTGCAAAAGCATCCAACTTTTTGGATCGCTTGGATATCCATTATCATTATATAAGTTAGGATCTGTTCCTTTTGTTACCGAATGAGTCATTCTTTGATATCTTTCTCCATCATTCATAGGCATCACATATTCAGGATAATCTAAATCAGCACTTGTAGTCCAAGGCCATTGGTAATAATAGGATGTCCATTTATCACGAGGCACCGGGTCAGCGCCAATACATCTAAATCCAATATAACTTTCGGCATAGCCATTATCTCCATCTACATCATATTGATAGGCAATATTTCTGGGATAACCGGCATATTCGTCATTTGGCATTGGATCATAAACAGTTTCATCGAATCCATTAAGATTATCATACCATGACCAACCGCCGCCCGGTTCATAAATAGATGTATAATTCATATTTCCAACTGATGCATCAACCCATAATCCAGCATATACATTATCAATATCAAAGGGACCATTTGGAAGGTATTGACTGTTATTTACAATTTTATAATTTAATATTACAAATGCATTGGCAAAGCTATAATTCCAAACGTAGCTTTCTAAATAGACATCAATGCCAAGTGGATTGTGATCTTCTACAACTCCGGAATGGTTATAATCTCTAAATGAAGTAACAAAATCCTGATGGGATATTGCTTCCGGTGAATATTTCTTATCAGTTGTTATTGAAGATCTTACTTTAATAGAATCTTCATTAAATGTAAATTCAAATCCGCTTGATGCACCGGGAAAAACACCATCCACAATAGCTGTAGATACATGAGGAGTTCCATTCACTTTTCCACCTATCCATAATCCTGCATAAGAAAAATGTTCAACTTGTTCTTTTATATTATCAGGATATTGCTTATACATACAACTTGGTTGGTTGGGATTATTATATCCTTCACCAATAATACCAAAATTCGTTACAGTCATTCCAATTTGTCCAACAGTAGTATAATGAGTATAATCGCCATCGGCAGATGTTTTATTTAATCTATAAGGTGGTCTATCATTTGCTAAAATTGATATTGAAAATAAACATATAACGACTAAATATTTAGTTAGAATTTTCATTATTATATTATTTTTATTATTTCTCTTATTTTCATAGTGTTCTAATATAATAAATTTAAATTGGATTATACAAAAAAAAATTTATTTTTTTTTTCTTGGTCAAAAAAATATTATTCATTATCTTTTAATTAAATAAAATGGGAAATATTTTGATACTAAAATATAACTTTAAATTTATTAGTCAAAGAATGGGAGGTGATTTATGCTATAGAAATAGATATAGACAATTTTTTAATTATTATGTTAATCAAACCAAAAAAGGAGAATTATGTTGAAGAAATTATTTCTTTGTACAATGTTTGCCTTAATGATACCATTTTTGCTTTTAGGAGCAAATGGATACATTGAAGGTAAAATTGTTGATGTAAAAACTGGTGAGCCACTATCTGCTGCCAATGTTATTTTAGAAGGTACTTCAATAGGGTCCGTATCGGATATTGAAGGCTGGTATAAAATTATTGATGTGCCAGAAGGTGACTATACAGTTTCTGTTAAATTTATAGGATATGAAACCGTTAGTAAAAAAGTGAAAGTAACAGCAGGAAAAAAAGTTAGATTAAATTTTAAATTAAAATCTGTTGCTTTAGAATTAAGTGCTTTAGAAATTTTAGCATCAAGGGCAGATAAAAGTACACCTGTTGCTTATAGTAATGTTAGAAAAGAGGAAATTGAATTACGTTTAGGTTCACAAGATATTCCAATGGTACTAAATACAACTCCAAGTGTTTACTCAACACAACAGGGTGGTGGTGCAGGAGATGCACGTGTAAATGTGCGCGGTTTTAACCAACGAAATGTTGCAGTTATGATCAATGGTGTTCCTATAAATGATATGGAAAACGGCTGGGTTTACTGGTCAAATTGGGATGGAGTTGCTGATGCTACATCTTCAATTCAGATGCAACGAGGCCTTTCAGCAGTTAATTTAGCTACACCTTCAATTGGTGGAACTATGAATATTATTACCGATCCTACTGCTCGTAATCGTGGTGGTATTTTTAAACAAGAATATGGTGATGGCAATTTTTTAAAATCGACACTAAATTTTAACTCTGGTATGATTGGAGATAAATTGGCTCTATCAGGAACAGTTGTTCGCAAAATAGGTGATGGAGTTATTGATAAAACTTGGACAGATGCATGGGCATATTACTTTGGCGCAAGTTATCAAGCTAACAAGAATAACCGTTTTGAGTTATTTGCCATTGGTGCACCTCAACGCCATGGCCAATCGAGTTATAAACAAAATGCTGCCGCATTCAGTCATGAATTTGCTAAAGACGAACTTGGATATTCTCAAGATGCTTTGGATGCATTTCCTGAAGCTGAAGCAGGTAGATATTATAATGAAAATTGGAGTCCGGTTTCTTCAGATTATAAAGGACAGCAATATTTTTATATGTATGGAGATAAAACAGTTGATCGCCATGATCCAAATTATTTAAATGAAAGAGAAAATTATTATCATAAACCCCAAGTTAATTTCAACTGGTATTTAACACTAAATGAGAAAATGAGATTATCTACAGTTGCATATTTTTCAGGTGGTTCCGGTGGTGGTTCTGGTCCATTTGATGATATGGTGTGGGATTATTCAGGTCCTTCTCGTGTTATTGATTATGATGCAACTATAGCTAATAATGTAGGTAGTGTAAATCGCAAAGGCAATGATAAAACTGAAGGTCTATCTGTTGCTTATCTAAGAAATAGTGTCAATCGTCAATGGACATTAGGTACTATTTCAAAATTTTATTATAAATTAAATGAAAATTTAACTTTACAGACTGGAATTGATTGGAGAACTGCTGAAATAAAGCATTTCCGTGAAGTTCGTGATCTCTTAGGAGGCGAATATGCTGTAAATGGTAACTATGATCCATATGG
>JAYEOX010000021.1:4109-5653 GCA_034723415.1 Fidelibacterota bacterium
AATTAAATGAAAATTTAACTTTACAGACTGGAATTGATTGGAGAACTGCTGAAATAAAGCATTTCCGTGAAGTTCGTGATCTCTTAGGAGGCGAATATGCTGTAAATGGTAACTATGATCCATATGGTGGAGAATATAAATATTTTTATAGTGAATTTGATAATTCTATTGAAGATGCTAAAGTTGGATTAGGTGATAAAATGAATTATCATAATGTGAATTCAGTTGATTGGACAGGTTTATTTGCTCAAGGTGAATACAAAACAGGCTTGTTTTCAGTTTATGGTATGTTCGGTTATTCAATGATAAAATATAGTCTTGTTGACTTTTTTAAAAAAGCTGCAAACTACAGTTACGATGATGATGGTGATGGTCATGTAATGATAACATCTGATTGGATCAGCAGTACTCAAATTAAAGGTGGCGGTATTTATAATATTTCCGATAACTTAAATGTTTTTGGAAATTTTGGATTTGTACAAAAAGTCCCAATTCTTGATAATGTAATTGATGACACAAACATTTCTTTATCAACTGATCCACAAAATGAAAAATTTAATTCTTATGAACTTGGATTAAACTTCACGGCTCTTCGTGGTAAATTAAATTCTAAATTCAATTTATATTATACAGATTGGAAAGATCGTTCATTAACACGAAATGTAAGTACAGGTGAAGGTTCTAGTGGAGATACAGATATTATTTTCCTTTCTGGTATGAATCAAAATCATAAAGGAATCGAAGCTGAAATTGCCTATGCCCCTATGAAACTTTTTCGATTGGATATAGCATTATCATATGGAATGTGGGAATTTACCTCTGATGCTACGGGAGATTATAAATCATTAGAGGACCAAACTGTTACAGAATATGAATATGCTATTGACGAATTGATGGTTGGTGATATGCCTCAAACAATGATTGCTTTGGGAACTTCTATCTTCCCAATTGAAGGTCTTGCAATACAACCGGTTTTTAATTGGTATGATCGTCATTGGGCTGATTGGGATCCGGGCAGTAGAGAAATTGATGATGCTGATGATAATGGTGTCATTAGTGATACAGAACGCGATGCTGCTGATCGTGAACAAAGTTGGGAAGTACCAGGTTATTCAAAACTTGATCTACATGTAAAATATAACTTACCTATAACATTAGGTCCAACCAGTTTTCAATTATATATGCATGTGTTTAATGTTCTAGATAATGTTTATGTTCAAGATGCAGTTGATAACAGTTCTTATAATTCATTTAGTGATAATGGTGTAAACCACAGCGCTGATGATGCAGAAGTTTTTCTTGGTACACCTCGTTACTGGAATATTGGTTTGAAAATTAATTTTTAAACTGAAATAAATATTTAGAAAATAGTATAATATTTATGTAAAATTCCTCAAGAAGATATCTTTTTGAGGAATTTTATTTTTATAATTAAAAATTACAATTTGATCACTAAAGAGACATGGTACCCACCTACAAATTTATTATATTATTAAAGACAAAAACAAATAATATAAAAAGGAAGATACCATGTCATGAAAACA
>JAYEOX010000022.1:0-5599 GCA_034723415.1 Fidelibacterota bacterium
GTCACATCCTGGGGCTGGAGAAGGTCCCAAGGGTTGGGCTGTTCGCCCATTAAAGTGGCACGCGAGCTGGGTTCAGAACGTCGTGAGACAGTTCGGTCCCTATCCGCCGTGGGCGTAGGAAATTTGAAAGGATCTGCTTCTAGTACGAGAGGACCGAAGTGGACGAACCTCTGGTGCATCTGTTATTGCGTCAGCAGTATTGCAGAGTAGCTATGTTCGGACGAGATAAGCGCTGAAAGCATATAAGCGCGAAGCTCACCTTAAGATAAGATTTCCCTTGAGAATCTTTGTAGACTACGAAGTTGATAGGTCATAGATGTACGTCTAGTGATAGACTTAGTCGAGTGATACTAATAATTCGATCGACTTATCCATCAATTAATTGTTATGTATTTTAGATAATCGTTGTTTCAATTGCATCCCATTTATTAATATTATTTCTTGGCGAGGATATCGATGAGGAAACACCTCTTCCCATTTCGAACAGAGAAGTTAAGCTCATTGGAGCCGATGGTACTGCCTTGGAAACGAGGTGGGAGCGTAGGAAATCGCCAGAAAATTAAAAAGCTCTGAATTTTATTTCAGAGCTTTTTTTTATTTAATATATTATTGATAATAAATAATAAAATGATTACATTATAATAATGGAAAATATTAACACATTATTCAGTAAAAAAAATAATAATTCTGTAGAAATACTAGCGAAGAATGAAGATAATTTTCAAATTGAGTTAGTAAAAGAATTAGATGTTGAAGATGAAAAGAAAATTAATATCTTTTTAAATGATAATAGAGATAGAATATCTCCTAATTCATTATTAATAACAAAATCTGTTAAAAAGTATTTTTCATTTCCTAAAACATTGTCGTTTTTAGCGAGATTAAATAATGAGCCAATTGCATTTATTATTGGTATTGAAATAGAAAAATTAGATGATAAAAATTTATTCCAAAAAGAAGTTAATTGGGGAAAGGGAAATACTATATATATTTTCTCTCACGAAATTAAATTGAAATATTCTCAAAGGAAATATGAAAATATATTGAACAAAATAGCTTTGAATTGGTTGTCAAAAAAGGGATATGAATATATTTGTAGTTATGAAAAAAAAGGGAAAGCGGAACAAATATTTCCTGGGTGTGTAATAATAAAACGTGTTGAGAATTGGAAAAATTCAGGAAAAATTTATGAATATTTTAAATTATCTTTATAAAAAATGGAGGTTAAATGAATTCAAATAGAAGTATTAACAAATTACGAGCTGTAAAAACAAATGGTTTTCCGATCACTACTTTATATTTAGATATTTCGGATTCTCAAAAATTAAAGAATAGTAAAATCGTGGTTCATAATTTGTATAAATATAAAAAAGAAAAAACATTTTATAAAAATATGAACAATACGCAAATTGAATCGGTAGAACGGGATATCAATGATATCATAAAATATTTAAATAATAAACTATCTGTAGATGAAAAATCTGTAATGATTATATCATCTTCAAAATCTTCGGTATGGAAAGTCATCCAATTTGGATCCAAAATTGATAATGATCTTGTTATTCAAGATACTGTTTATTTAAGACCATTACTTGAAGCAAAATCTGCACAACGCAAATACGGGATTGTATTAATTGATCAAGGGAAAGCGAAAATATTCGAAAGAAATTTTAATTCTGTAAACGAATTATTTAGTGTTGAAAATATATTATCGAACGATAGAAACAATTCTGGTTTTGAGGGGCGTGAAGAGAGAAAAAATGAAAGAAAACACGAAGGAAATCTGCATCGTCATTATAAAAATGTTTCTCAATCATTATTGGAGATAGATAAAAATAAAAAATTTAATTGGATTGTGCTTGGTGGAAAAAACGAAATATTTAATGATTTTAAACAATATATTAATGATGAACAAAAAGAAAAAATAAAAACAGATGTTATTATCGACCCTTCGGCAAAAATTAAAGAAGTAATTGAAATAATTCAGAAAACAGAACCAAAAATGAGAAATTTATTTGAAAAGAATTTATTAGATAAGTTGAATGATGAGTTTTACAACGAGCAAAAAGGAGTTCTTGGAATAAAGCAAGTTGAAAAAGCTTTAGAAGAGGGAAAAGTTGATACATTAATAATAAAAGAGGACTTTTATCAGAAAGGTTGGATTTGTAAAAGATGTAGTTATTCTACCGAAGATGAAGTAAATATTTGTCCCCGATGTGGTAATAAAATGGAACGAACAATAGATCTTTCTGATGAATTAGTTCATAAAGCATTACAGATAGATGCAAATATAGAATTTGTTGCGATCGATATGGGGAAATATGATCCGATTGCTGCAATTTTAAGATATAATTAGATACGGAGGCAATTTTGAATATAGCATTAATTGGATGTGGAAGAATTTCTAGAAATCATTTAGAATCAATTAAAAAATTTCCAAATGATTTAAATTTAGTAGCTGTTTGTGATATTGTTGAAGATAAAGCAAAAAAGGCCGGAGAAAAATATGGAGCTGAATATTATACTAAATATGAAAAAATGCTTGAACGAGGAGATATTGATATAATTAGTGTATGTACTCCCAGTGGATTACACCCAAAACACGGAATAATGGCTGCAAAAAAGGGTATAAATGTAGTAACGGAAAAACCTATGGGAATTACTTTAGAATCAGTTGACAAGTTAATTAAAAGTGCAGATGAAAATAAAGTGAAATTATTTGTAGTTAAGCAAAATCGATTAAATACTACTATGCAATTATTAAAAAATGCAATATTAAAAAATCGTTTTGGCAGGATTTATATGGTTCAATCAAATGTGTTTTGGCAAAGACCTCAGGAATATTACGATATGGCCGATTGGCGTGGCACTTGGGAATTTGACGGTGGTGCTTTTATGAATCAAGCAAGTCATTATGTGGATGCTCTTTATTGGTTAATTGGTTCAGTAGAATCTGTAACTGCTGAAACTGCAACATTATCTCGTAAAATTGAAGCGGAAGATACAGGATCTGCTGTGATAAAATTTCGTAATGGTGCAATTGGTTCAATAAATGTTACAATGTTGACTTATCCGAAAAATTATGAAGGATCAATTACAATTCTTGGTGAAAAAGGCACTGCAAAAATTGGTGGATTAGCAGTGAATAATATTCAAAAATGGGAATTTGAAGATTATGATGATGACGATAAAATTATTGAGCAATCAAATTATAATCCACCCAATGTATATGGCTATGGACATATTCCATATTATCAAAATGTCATTGATACATTGAAAGGAAAAGCAAAAGCAAATACAGATGGAAGAAGCGGCAGAAAATCACTTGAACTTATTCTTGGTATTTATCAATCTGCTAAAACAGGTAAAAGAATAAATTTTCCATTATAAGTCATCGAATTAAACTAATTACACAAATTGAATTATCTAATTTGATGATTAAGGAGAATGAAGATAGGGAACAATGAAAGATAAAAGAGTAAAATATTTTATTCACAGATCAAGTTTCATTGATGAAAATGTAAAAATTGGTAATGGAACAAAAGTTTGGCATTTTTCTCATATTCAATCGGGTTCTACAATTGGAGAAAATTGTTCAATAGGTCAGAATGTAAATGTAGGAAATAATGTAAAGATTGGTAATGGTGTAAAAATTCAAAATAATGTATCAGTTTATGAAGGCGTTGAATTGGAAGATTTTGTTTTTTGTGGTCCTTCTATGGTTTTTACAAATGTGCTAAATCCACGAAGTGAATTTCCACAAAGAGGTTCAGAATTTTATCAAAAAACATTGGTAAAAAAGTCAGCTTCTATTGGAGCAAATGCGACAATTATATGTGGGCATACAATTGGTAGATATTCATTCATTGCTGCGGGAAGTGTCGTAACAAAAGATGTATCTGATTATGCTCTGGTAGTTGGAACTCCGGCACGCAGAATTGCTTGGGTTTGTGAATGTGGCGAGAAATTGAAATTTGAAAATGGGAATGCAACTTGTGAAAAATGTGGGAAAAAGTATAAGAAAAAAGAAAATGAAGTTGAGAAAATATAAGAGGGAATTATTATTACACAAGAAAAATTAAGGAGAAAATGTGGAAGAAAATATATCTTTAAAAAATTATTTTAATATTATTTGGGAAAATAAGAAAAAAATATTGATTATTACTTTTATTGCAGGGGTTATTTCAATTATCGTTAGTTTATTGTTGCCAAAGTGGTATAAAGGGACAGCAGTGATCTTATCACCTACCACATCTAATTCTGTGTCGGCATTTGGAGGTTTGCAATCATTGGGAATTGGGAATCTTTTTAATGATAATGAAAGTGTATTTAAATATATGGCAATATTAAAAAGTAGAAAATTAAGAGAAAAAGTAATTAAGAAATATGATCTTATGGACAAGTATGGTAAGGAAAATATGCAACTAACTTTAAAGGAATTTGATAATTATTTAGAACTTGAATTAGGTGAAGAATATCAGCTTAGTATTTCATTTTATGATAAAAGGCAAGACACAGTAGCTGAAATTACAAATTTTATTGTAAATACAACAGATTCCATTAATACAGCCCTGACTGT
Source organism: Fidelibacterota bacterium (assembly GCA_034723415.1). Lineage (GTDB taxonomy): Bacteria > Fidelibacterota > Fidelibacteria > Fidelibacterales > Fidelibacteraceae > TCS52. Next base: position 4,580 of record JAYEOX010000022.1, read on the forward strand.
TAAGAAAGCAAAAAATGATAGAAGTAATATAGGAAATAGATATTTAGAAATAATAGATAGTTTACATACAGTAAGTGATCAAATGGCTGAATTTATGAGTGATAATAATATTGTTAATCTAAAGGAACAGATTATTGCCGGTGTTCAAGCAGGTTCTATTTTGCAAAGTCAGATAATTGCTTTAGAAACTGAGATCGAAGTTTTGGGAAATACAGTTAATAGAGATAGTCCTAAATTAAAATTAAAAATGATTGAATTAAAAAGTTTAAAATCTAAATATTCTGATATTTTAAATAAAAATGAAAATTATATACCTAATTTTTCAGAAGTTCCTGAAATTGGCGCACAATTAAAAAAATATGAAAGCACTATTGAATATTTAACAACAGTATTAAAATTTATTGGTCCCCAATATGAAAATTTTAAAATTGATGAATTAAAACAAACTCCCTCACTGCAAGTATTAGATTGGGCTCAACGACCGGATAGAAAAGCAAAACCAAAAAGGGCTATTATTGTCATTTTGGCTACATTTGTGGTTTGGATGTTGTCTGTTTCGTATTTTATTATTCGTAAAAAAAATATTAATTAGAATATTTAGCATATTATGATGTATTTTCTTTTAGCTATTCTCATAATTGCAGCATTTATTATAATATTTAAATGGGTTGAATTGGGATTTGCTATTATAATTGTTATTCCTTTATTCAAAGATGTTTTTCAACTTCCTACTGATAAGATACCAATTTTAAATTTATTATTTTTATTCACAATATTTACAATTATTTCTTTTATCTATAATTACTCATTTGCTCACAATAGAATTAAGTTGGAACAAAAATATATTGTTTTATTTTTGGCCTTTGTTTTAATGTTATTGATCAGTTTAATTTATACAAATGAGATGAAGTATGGAATTGAGAAGGTAGCTAAGTTTATTTTTTTCAATGGATTTATGTTTATTGGCGGAATGGTTGTTTTTCAGGAAGAAAAGCGAGTTCGTAACTTTATTGAATTTTT
>JAYEOX010000023.1:0-10995 GCA_034723415.1 Fidelibacterota bacterium
TATTATTTAAATATCCAATAATCAACATGGGATTTTGAATGATGTTTGATATTTGAAACTTGAAACTGGAAATTGGGAATCGGAAAACGAAGAACAATTACGAATTTAGTAAAGAACAAAAAACTACGAAGTAGTTTAATTTTAATAACTACCGATGAAATCGGCAGAGAACGAATATATTTCAATCTACGCTAACTACAAAGTAGTTAAATAAAAATAACTATGGACTTAGTCAATTCTGAGCAGAAAATAGCGAAGTCAGTTTTTAATTTTTGATTAAGGAAGACACTTGATATTAGTAATTTGAAACTTGAGAATTTCATGTTGGAAATTCTTAATTGATTAAAAATCGAATATTCAATAATAACTTTGCATCTTGGCGACTTTGCGTGAGGTTTTTTTATTCTTCCGTATTAAGTTTTGCAGCTAATTTCCTACCAAAATAATCAAAAAGAAAATTAGGAAGATTGCGAGCAAACCAACCGACAAATATCATCGGTTTTGGAAATGTAAATCGTTTCTTCTTTTTAGAAATTGCATTAAAAATCATTGTTGCAGCATCATTTGGAGTTGTTAAAAATGGTTTTGGATTGTTCTTTTCTTGTGTCATTGGTGTATCAACAAATCCGGGACGAATATCTGTAATATCAATTTTATAATTTCCTAAAGATACTCTTAGTCCTTCTAAATAAGTTGTAATTCCGGCTTTTGTTGCACTATATACTCCCGCATTTGGCATTCCACGAAATCCTGCTATACTTGAGACACCAACGATATGTCCGCTATTTCGTTTGATCATCTTTTGCACAAAATATTCTATCATAATGATTGCAGATGTAAAATTGAGATCGATCATTTTTTGTGCTTCTTTTATGTTGTTATTTCCGTTATAAAACAATCTTGAGCTATATCCCGCATTGACAATCAGCAGGTCAATTCCTCCGGATTGATTCTCAATATTTTTGGAAATTTCAAGCATTTGTTCAGTGTCTGAAAGATTACAAGTAATTGAATTAGCATCTCCGCCATTATTTTTAATTTCTTTAACAATTTTATTTAATTTATCTGTGGAACGAGCCATTAACCAAAGTGTATTTTCCTCATTCCCATATTTCAAAGCCAATGCTTTACCAATACCTGTACTTGCTCCGGTTATTATAATTTGTTTTTTTGTCATTTGATTATTTCTCCTTAATTGTATATTTAAATTAATGATTTAAATTATAAAATGAAATATTTTTGTTGGATAATTGGTTGATTTACTAAACTTCTGAAGTTTTGGGTTGTTATATCCACAATAATTTTAATTTTTTTGTATTTTTTCATTTTAAACTTCGGAAGTTTAATTAAAAATTATGAATATTTAACAGAAAATCATTATATTACAAATATGGAAATTTTAAATAAAACATTATATATTGTCGCCACTCCAATAGGGAATCTTGATGATATAACTTTTCGTGCAATTGATGTATTGAAACAAGTTGATATTATCGCTTGTGAAGATAAAAGAATTACCGTAAGAATTTTGAAAAAGTACGATATTCCAAATAAGGAATTAATCAGTCATCATAAACATAACAAATTAAAAAGTATTCCTAAAATAATAGAAAAATTAAATTCGGGAAAATCTGTTGCATATCTTTCCGACGCAGGCACTCCGGGGATAAGTGATCCCGGAAATTTCTTGATCGAAAAAGTAATTGAAGAAAATATTTCTGTTGTACCGATTCCGGGTGTTTCGTCTTTGACAACATTAATTTCCGTATCTGATATTCCTACGAATCAATTTCATTTTGAAGGGTTTTTGCCACATAAAAAGGGAAGACATACACGGCTTCTAGAAATGGCGAATTTGAAAGAGCCGATCATTGTTTTGGAATCTACACACAGAATTATTAAATTTTTGAATGAAGTTTTAGAATATTGTGGAAATAGAAATATTATTGTAGGCAGAGAATTGACAAAATATTATGAGACGATATTTCGTGGAAATGTTTCAAACAGCATTGAATATTTTACAAAAAATTCAACAAAAGGCGAATTCACAATTTTAATTTCAGATAAAATGGGACAATAAAAATACACGAGAAAATAATAAATAATAACAATCATAAATTTTAAACAAATAAATTTGGGGAAAAAATGTCAATAAAAGTAATTCAACATCCACTGATAGAACATAAAATGAGTTTACTCCGAAGGAATGATACAAGTATTTATCAGTTTAGAGAATTGGTAAAAGAAATTACAATTTTTTTAACATACGAAGCATTGAAAAATTTGGAAACACACGAATATCAGATTGATACTTGGCAAGGACAAATTACAGCAAATAAAATATCAGGAAAAAAACTTGCTGTTGTTCCGATATTAAGAGCTGGATTTGGAATGTTGAATGGTGTTTTGGAAGTAATTCCATCTGCGAGAGTTGGTGTGGTTGGAGTTTATAGAGATAAAAAAACACTTATGCCAATTGAATATTACAAAAAATTCAATGATGATATTAGCAGTAGAAGTGTGTTAATTGTCGATCCAATGTTAGCAACCGGTAATTCAATGAAAGCAGTTATTGAAATGGTAAAAAATGAAGGATGTAAAGAGATAAAGGCAATTTGTATTGTAGCCGCTCCGGAAGGTGTAAAGAATATTACTGAAAATCATAACGATGTTGAATTATTTACTTCAGCATTAGATAGTCATTTAAATGAAGATGGATATATTATCCCAGGTCTCGGAGATGCAGGAGATAAAATATTCGGAACAAAATAATTTTTTATTTAGAGATTTTTTTAAAAATAATTAAATTTAGTCAAATTAAAAAAGGCGAAAACCGAGGAAAGAAAATGAAAGGAAAGATTTTAGTTATGTTTTTGATTGCTATGTTTCTGTTTATTTCTTGTGGACAACAAAATGTTGACAAGAAATATTCTGTAGAAGATCTTGGTAGTTTAAAAGATGGTTACTTTGTTCAAGAAAGTATTGACATGTCAAAATATGATTCTGAAAACATAGTGAGAGCAAAAATTGATGGTAAGTGGCAAGAATATGAAACGGTAAATGTTCCCGATGCATTTATAGAATGGGATTGGGGTGCAAGATTGCAAACTATGGATAGATTTAGAAATCATCAACCACCGAAGTGGGCAGGTCCGCATAATGGTATAGTTGCAACTTATGGTGCAATGCGAAAAGATACTCAATTCAAATTAAATAATGCAGTAAAAGGAATGGGATTCCTTCCCAAAAAAGAAAAGATTAAAGAGATGATGCAAATGTTGAAAGATACTGATGATAATTCTTTTACAGCAAAACTTGATACACTTACTTCAATCTATAATCATGGTAGAGATATTTTTGATTTGAATAAACAATTGTCATTAGAACTATATTCTAATCCAAATTTTATAACACAATCATTTTTGAATCAATTAATAAATCCTATTTCTACAATTGTATTTTTAGATGCTAAAAGTTATAAATTAAAAACTATTGCACAATTAATAGATCCGGCAAATCCAAATCTAACTGATTATGAAAAAGATGTAGTTGAATATGTCAATTTAATTCACAGTTATTTTCATGGAGAATTCTCAATAAAATTTATCGGAGTTATCTATCATATTATTGAAGTTTATGATAATTCACCGGGAGATAAAGATGCAAGGGGCACAAGAATGATGCCAAAGTTGCCATAACAAGTGGTTAGTTAAGTTAGTAAATTAGAAATTTGAAATTCGTTATTCGTAATTAATTCCACCCTTTCAGGGTTTGTTTTATTGTTTTATTCAATTTTTTATAATAATATCAATCCTTCGGATTTTTTAACCCGGAGCCCGAACCCCGTAATCCGTATCTCGTAACCCGCAATCGTAATTGGATATTCCGTGTTGGATATTGGAAATTTTATATTTGACATTTGATACTTGAAATGCGAAATCGGAAATTGGAATTCACTTCTCACGTTTCATAAATCAAAAATCGTTAATCTGTGTTCGATATTCAAAATTTTTTTCCGGTTTCTGGTTCCTGACTTGTGAAATGCGTAGCATTATTTTATTGGGTTCTGTCTTTCCATAAAAAAATCCACATAATCCGTGAAGATCCGTGTTCTAAATCTTTAGTTTAACTCCTTTACCGAATAAGAAATCCCAAGTGAAGTTGTTCTGCCTAGAGCTCCGTAGTTATATAATGATAAACCGATATTGATATTATTATACAAATATGTAGCTCCAATTGACAAACCGGCAAAAATATCGGCAGCCCCAAGATTTTGTGCCTGTAAATTAAATCTTTGGAAATTCATTCCCGTCAGTAGATTGAAGTTTTTGGAAATGCAAAATAATCCACCTATAGAAATGTTTTTATAGTCAAATTTATCATCATACAATCTGTAATCAATATTTATTCTTAATGGTAAATGTTCCAATTGATGTGAAAATGCAATTCGCCAAGTAGAATTATTCTCTAAAGGAAACGAGGTTTTTACTATTCCCAAGGAATTTATTTTATCATCTGTGCTGAGTAACATTCCATATTGATAATTTACAGTGGAATAATTTGAATCGGCAATTGAATTCGTTAAATAAATTATATTTGTTCCTAATGATAAATGATTTGAAATATGAATTGCATAACCAAATAGATATTGAGATTGGGAAGCGTTAAATGTATTCGTTAAATTCCCATATTCATCTCTTCCATCAAATGTGCCATAATTTTCATAATTAATACCGAAACTGAAATAATGTTTTTTTCCATATCTAAATCTTGAGGAAATTTCAGATATTCTGATATCATGCAATATTGCAATATTTGTTGAAACACTATATTTGAAATCATTATTTAATGCCGGATTGATCCAAAAAGAATTTGGAAAATAATCTGTTGAGCCGCCGGATTGTCCCATTCCCCAGTATTGATTAATGCCGTAATTTTCGTAATTATTTGTTTGACCATAAAGCGATGACAAAACAAAAAATAAAATTATAATTATAATATGGATGATTTTTTTCCTCATAATTTTTGGTTTTGTAAAATAATTTATGTTATTCATTGTATATTTCATATTAACAAATATAAGGTTTTTATAAGTAATGAAAAAATTATTTTTTATTTTCTTCAGGTTCATTATTTAGAATTTCATAAAATTCATCATCTTCCCACCGTTTTAATGTTTTTCTATTACGGATTTTTACGATCACCCAGGCAAGCAAAACTAAAATTGGTAAAAATATCCAAATCAGAGAATTAACATCGATCAGTACATAAAATTTATATCTCTTATGTGCCCAAATGTTCCAATAGCTTTCAAATTCTTTTAATGAAAAATGGTAGGCATTTTTAAAAGCTGTTTCAATTTTTTGATCTTCATTTAGCAATATCAAGAATCGTTTATATGACTTATCTCCAAATTCTTCGATGAGAAATTTAAACGCAGAAACACTTTGTGCATAAGCTAAATTTGCTTTTTTGGAATTGAATTTTAATATATCATCAATTTTATTCAAGCTTATATAATCACTATATAACAAGATGCGTCCCAACAATATTTTTTTCTGAAGATCAAATTGTTCAGCTTCATATTGCGCCATTCCTTCATTTATCCAGCGTGGGAAATATTTATCCTTTATTAAAGGTTCCAATGCAATATGTATCATTTCATGAATGATCGTTTGTCTCAATTCCGGTAAATATTGTTTGCTGAAAGTTGGACTTTTTACAATTATTTTTCTACTTGGATATTTTGCTGCAGCAACAGCCCAATTTGGAAAGTCACTATTAAATTCTTTTTTGAATTGGTTTTCTGAATCCATGATTATTACTTGAAAATTATTAATATCTATATTATATTTTTTTTTCATTCGTAGTATTTCTAATTTAATTTCTTTTACTAATATTTGTTCTATTCTTTCATCTTGCTTTTGGTAGATTATTGTGAAATCATTATATTCTTTTGTTATGCTGAATAAATTGATACTGAAAATCATTAATAATGTGAGTGCTGATATAAGATATTTTCTTGAAATTAACAAATCAAATATTCCTCAAATCACCAATAAAAAATTTCTGGAAATTCGTTTGTTTAGAAAATTTAATATATTTATAATTTTTTAAATTATATTGTATTATTAATTTGTCTGATAAAAATTTTACTGTAATATTTTGTTTTTCCACTTTTAAACATACCTTTTATTAAATTCAAACGAAGAGAAATATATTAATAATCAATTTAAAAAATACAATTTAATTTTTAAAACAAAAAGATTTTATATATTTATTTTTGGATAATTAATAATTGCAATTTTTATTAAATATTCTTAAACTTATTATGTGTAGAGATGAAAACATAGTAAGAATAAAAAAAGGAGTAATTTTATGAAAAGATTAATATTTTATTTATTTATTACAATTTTCACAATGATTTTAGTAAATAACGTGAATGCAAAAACAAACAATAAAGAGCAACTTGCTCATACATTTTCAATAGTTGCAAGAGATAAAATTACCGGTGAGATGGCAGTTGGAGTTCAGAGTCACTGGTTTTCTGTTGGAACCTTAGTGTCGTGGGGAAAATCCGGTGTTGGTGTTGTTGCAACTCAATCTTTTGTAAATCCTGCTTATGGACCGAATGGAATTAAACTAATGGAAAAAGGTAAAAGTGCAACTGAAGTGCTTGATATATTAGTTGCAAAAGATGATGGAAAGGGTTTTAGACAAGTTGCAATGTTAGATGTTAATGGTAATGTGTCTGCTTTTACAGGAAAAAAATGTATCGAATCGGCTAATCATATAATTGGTGAAAACTATTCTGTTCAAGCAAATATGATGTTAAATGATAGAGTTGTTCCGGCAATGTCAAAAGCTTTTGAAGAGAATAGCAATTTGGAACTTCCCGAACGAGTTTTGAAAGTATTGAAAGTAGCTCAAGTAACCGGAGGAGATATTCGTGGAAGGCAATCAGCAGCATTGATAGTTGTAAATTCAAAAAGTGTAGAGTATTCTTGGGAAGATAAAAAAATTGATTTGAGAGTTGACGATAGTAAAAATCCATTAGTTGAAATAGAGCGACTCTTGAAAATACACCATGCTTATGAACATATGAACAATGGAGATTTGGCTGTTGAACATAATGATATGAAATTAGCTCTCAAAGAATACGGATCTGCTGAAAAATTAATGCCAGATAATTTAGAAATGAAATTTTGGAAAGCAATTGCGCTTGCAAACAATAAACAAATTGAAGAAGCAATTCCATTATTTAAAATTGTATTCAATAAAGATGATAATTGGAGAGAACTTACAAGGCGACTTCCGAAATCAGGTTTACTTGAAGTTTCGGAAAGTGATTTGAAAAAGATTCTTGATTTGTAATATTTTACTGAATTAAATGAAGCTTGAAAAAAGTGTTAATTCAAATTGGTTTTTTTAAAAAAAAGTTGTAAATTTATTTTATGATAAAAAATGAGAATAAAATAAAAGTTGGTCTTTTTGGTGTTGGCAAATTTGGAACATATCACTTACAAAACTTGTTGGAAATTCCGGAAATTGAATTAGTAGGATTTTGTGACATTGATCCCGAAAAGCAAAAATTGATCCCTAAAAAATATAATATCAAATACTATTCACAGAGTGATTTAATTGATTTAGTTGATGTTGTAGATGTTGTCGTTCCTACAATATCCCATTTCGGTATTGCAAAAGAAGCTCTGCAAAATGGGAAACATGTTTTTATTGAAAAGCCGGTTACTCAAACAGTTTCACAAATTAAAGAATTGAATAAAATTGCCGAGAAAAATAATTTAAAAATATCAGTTGGACATATTGAAAGATTTAATCCTATATTCGTAAAAACAAAAGAGAAATATGATTTAAAACCGTCTTTCATAGAAATTCATCGTGTCGGGAAATTCAATCCCTTGCGTGGTGTCGATGTACCTGTAATAATGGAATTAATGATACACGATCTGGATCTGTTACTCTATACAATTGATGCTGAAGTTACTAACATTTCCGCTGTAGGCACAAAGGTATTATCAAGTGAGTGCGACATAGTAAACGCCAGGATCGAGTTTGCTAATGGAACAGTTGCCAATATTACGGCAAGTAGAATATCGGATAAAAAAATGCGGAAAGTTAGAATATTCCAAAAGAATTTATATGTATCAATGGATTTTCTCAATAATAAAGCCGATGTTTATTCTCTTTTGAATGAAAATAATAATCAGAAAAATTTTAATTCAAAAATATTGTCAAAAATTCCAAAAGATTTTTCAAAAATAATTAATTATGATAAAATTGAACCAAAAAAATATAATGCTTTAAAGATGGAATTAAGTGAATTTGTTAAATCAATAATAAGCGATACAACCCCAATAGTAACAGGGGAAGATGGATTTAAAGCATTAGAACTTGCAACAAAAATAGAAGAATCTATAAAAAACAAACAATAATGATAAAAAAAATTAATTTAAAATCTATATGTATAATTGCAGGCGATCATTCTGCGGATGAACCAGGCGTTAATATTGTAAAGAATTTTAAATATCTATATCCGGATATAAATATATTCGGTATTGGCGGCGACAAAATGCAGAGTCAAGGGATGAAATTACTTTATCATAGTAATGAAACTACTTTCATGGGATTTTTTGAAATACTTAAACATTTATCATTTGTAAGACGGATGTTTAAAAATGTAATTTCAGCAATTAAAAAGACAAAACCGGATGCAATTATCCTTATTGATTATCCGGGGTTTAATCTTAGATTAGCAAAAAAGCTAAAGAGAGTAAATATCCCTATTTTTTACTATATTGCGCCTCAAACTTGGGCATGGAAAGAGGGTAGAGTAAAACAAATTTATAAATATATTGATCATTTGTTTGCAATATATCCTTTTGAAAAAAAATATTTTGCTCAATATAAAATACCTGTAACTTATGTAGGTAATCCGTTAGCGCAAACTATAATAGACAAATCATTTACATTTGATCCGTTAAAGCAGTTGGACTTAAAAAAAGATCTACCAATAATATCTTTTTTGCCGGGTAGTCGAGAGCAGGAAATTAAAAATCATTTGCCGGTAATTTATGATACAATAAAAGTTTTACATAAAAAATTTCCACATTGGCAATTTGTAATTTCAAAATCTAAAAATATTTCTCAAAAAATTTGGGATAAATATAATATAAGGTCTAATTATACTGTATATCAAGGTAATATTAACAATTTATTGGCGCATTCATCGGCAATCGCAGTTGCTTCCGGAACTGCAAGTTTACAAGCAGCACTACATAAAAAACCGATGGTAATTTTCTATAAAACATCTTTTATTACTTATTTTATTGCTCGCATAGTAACCAAAATACGTTTTATCGGGATGATCAATATTTTAGGTGGTAATCAATTAGTTCCAGAATTAATTCAAGGTAAATTTAATGTTGATAAACTTTCCACAGAAATTCAAAAAGAGGTCTTAATTTTTAATCATCAAGCTATTAAGCAAGCAAAAATAGAAAGGACAGTAAATAATTTATTGATTGAAAATTCCACTGAAACAATGATAGGAATTATGTTAGAACTCATTTATAAAAAGAAAAATAAATAATATTGAAAGCTTTTAATTTTTTGTTTGATGTGATAATCAAATTACGGCATAAATTATATGACATCAATTTTTTTAGATCAAAAAAAGTAGATACATCTGTTATTTCTATTGGCAGCATAACAATTGGTGGAGCGGGAAAAACTCCACTGACAATTGCAGTTGCTAAAATGTTAACTGATATGAATATTAAAGTAGCGATATTAAGCAGAGGATACAAAAGAAAAAAAACCGGACTTAATGAAATAAGAGATTTGTCTGATTTGCAGAAAACTGCTATGGATTATGGCGATGAACCAACTTTAATAGCATTAACTTTAAAAAATATACCGGTTATTGTTTCAGAGAATAGATTCCTTGGGGCAGAATATATTGAGAAGAAAATTAACCCGGATGTAATATTATTAGACGATGGATTTCAACATAGAAAACTTTCTCATTCAGCCGATATTTTAATATTTAAAAATGATTTTAAAGGTAAGAAAGAGACATATTTCCCTTTTGGAAAATTAAGAGATTCACTGTCTCAATTGAAAAATAGCGATCTGATTTTTTATGAAAAGGGTACCAAAAATAGTGTAAAAGAATATTTAAAAGAACAGGCCTCTATTCAAGAATATAATATTAAATATCAATTAATTTCAAATAATAAATCAAAAATTAATATTAAAAAACCCATTACTTCATTTTGTGGTATTGCTAAACCGGAGCTGTTTTTTGCAGCACTCAAAGATTTGAATATTGATTGTAAGTATAATCTCAAATTCAGTGATCATAAAAAATATGGAAATTTTACAATAAGAAAAATATTATCAACTAAATCAAATACATTTATCACAACTGAAAAAGATTTTTTAAAATTGCCAAAAGAATTTGTTGCTAATAATAAAATATTAACATTAACAATGAAAATAGAGTTTGGTGATAATAAAAGTATTATAAAAGTGTTAAAAAAGGTCTTTATAAAAAATAACACGAAAAATAATTACAAATGAGAAATTACAAATTGCAAGCTAAAGACCAACGAAATTAATAAGTTGGAGTTTAAAAAAGCAATTTAAGGACTTTTTAAGTTTAATATTTTATAATTTTTATATATTTTCGTTGAACTCTTTCAGAGTTCTTTTCTTTTGTGAGATGTTTATCTCTATGGGCTATACCCATAGTTATTAATATCTCACTGCTTCGCAGTTGTAAATATTTGTATACTCTATCTGCTTTTAAAATGAAATGAAATTTGAAAAGGTTTGTAAATAATGAATTGTTTTTATAATATAATCTTTATGAGAGACACATTTTTGTGCACGGGATCCACAGTTTTATACTTCCTAAATTAAAATCTACAAAGTAGATTAATTTTAATAACTACGGGTGTAAACCCGTAGAAA
>JAYEOX010000023.1:11095-19978 GCA_034723415.1 Fidelibacterota bacterium
TTGTTTTTATAATATAATCTTTATGAGAGACACATTTTTGTGCACGGGATCCACAGTTTTATACTTCCTAAATTAAAATCTACAAAGTAGATTAATTTTAATAACTACGGGTGTAAACCCGTAGAAACGAATGTATCTATAAAAAACAAACTACGAAGTAGTTTAATATCTTTTTTTGTTTCATTTTTTTATATTATTTTTCTGCAATATGAAAAATATAATCTCGTTTCGCTTTTACAAAGAGAATTAAAAATTATCTATAATCACTATCTTGTATAAAATTTTCAAATGTTATCTGTTGTGTATAACATTCTCTATTATTTTTCTTTGGTCTAAATCTATTTTCTTTTTGTTTTCATATCCAATTTTTTCAAAGCTTTTTCAGAGAGTCTGTTTTTAGGATTTAGCATTTTATTGGTCATTCCCTCTGTAACAATTCTTGGTGTAATAAATATTACTAATTCGGTTTTAACCGAACTCTTAACAGTTTTGCGAAAAAGAAAACCCAATAATGGTATTGAACCTAAAATTGGAACTTTACTTACTGATTCAACTTTTTGTTCACGCATCAAACCGCCTATTACAATTGTTTTGCCGTTTTTTACTTTTACCGAAGTGTTCGCTCTTCTCGTTGCTATTATTGGGATACCATCGGGAGTTTGACCATTTTGGAAGTCTGCGTTTGGGCGCAATTCAATTGTCATAGTACTATCGTTGTTTATATGTGGTTTTACAATCAGTTTTACAGAGGCAGATTTGAATTCATAGGAAGTAATACCATATTGATTTAGGGATTTGTAAGGGATTTGATCACCTACCTCAATAACAGCTTCTTGATTATCAAGAGTTACCAAATATGGGCGTGAAAGTATATTTAGATTGTAATCAGTTTGTAAGGCGTGTAAAACCGCATCAATATGTATATTTACAATTCCAATTCCAATTCCGCTGCCCATTGGCATACCCTGTCCAAGGGGATTTCCTTCCAAATCGATTGGTCCTCCTGACCCACCTGAACTTGGTCTAAGATCAAATCTTGTTCTTACTCCATCAACATTACTGGCAATATTTGGATCTTTCCAGAGCCATTCCAAACCGGCTTCTTTATTTTTGTCTAATGAAACTTCAGCAATTGCGGCTTCAATATATATCTGTGGAGTAGGTTTATCTAATTCATTTATAAGATCTTCTAAAATTTTCATAGTTCCGGGGTTATCTTTGATGATTAAAGAATTAGTGCGTGAATCTGATAGAACGACACCAAAGCCTTTAGTAGCAACTTTATTTACTATACCTTGAAGTTTGTCTGCACTTGCGAATTGACAGGAAATTCTTTTGATGATCGCTGTTTGCGACATAATTTTATTATAGTCACTCACCATATATACATTGATTCCCTCTAATTTTTTATAACCCAGCCCATTTGATTCCATTATTGCTGTAATAGCTTTATCAGGTTGAATGTTTTTTAATTGAACATTAATTTTCCGATCTTTAATAGCAGGATCAACAACAAATTTCATTCCGGTTTTTTTACTTAAGACATTCATCATATTCATAATGGAAACGTTTTTTAAATTGATTGATATTGCAGAAATGTTAGTTGAAGCACCATCTTCTTGAGCAAGTAAAAATATCGGTGTATAAAAAAATAATAGTGTGATTAATAGTATTGAAACTATTTTATTTTTGGAAATATTTTTAGACATTTTTTATGACTCCTTTTGTAAAATCATCAACATTGATTTTTAAATAATTATATTTTTTTTAATCATCCTAATTTCTTTTTTTATTATTTATTATTATTCAAATTGAGGCGCTGGTAGAAATATATTTTTCTTACCTGATTTAAGTGTTACCCCTTTATTAGTAATTTTTATTATTTGGGAATTTTTAATGATATCTCCTTCATAATATATTTCATTGTTAATTATTGCCGAAGGTTTTGTTTTATCATAAATAATTCCCATAAGATTAAAATCACCAGTTATATTTTTCTGTTTATTATTTGTTCTATTAGAAATTAACTTAGTATAATTTTTTGCATTTTTAGCTTTTTCACTATTGCTATTGGGTTCTCCTATATGTTTTTTTTGTAATTTGCTTGTAATAAAGGGATTCCTCAAATTAGTAAAATATTTATTATTGTAATCAGTAGATTTATTCGATAATAAATTTTTATCTTGAGAAACATTTGGAAGGATCTCATTTATTATTTTTTTAACACTTCGGGTCTGTATTCTTAACTCATCTATGTCTTCTGAAATAAGTTTAGCCGGTTTTATATTTTTTGATGAACAATAACTGAAATATCCTATAAATATCAGTATAGGGAGTAAAAACAATAATATTTTTATTTTTTTCTTTTCTTTTTTCATCATTTCATGATTGTAAATATTTTCATAATAATAGTGTAATTGTTATTAGCATTTTTTGAAATACTATATGATTCAATAAATAGAGGATATTTCGATTCCTCTAATTCATTTAAAAGATTTAAAAATTGCGGGAAATTACTGTTAAATACTAGATTTATTATCCTTTTATCAAAATTTTTAAAAGATAAATTTTTCTGTTTTTGGGGGGTTACAACACTAAAGGTTATATCTAATTTTTTTGCAATCCGATTTAATTCGGCAAATACCAATGGAAATTTTTTTGTTTCTATTGGTTGTGCTTCAAAAGTTAATTTTTCTGAATTGTTTTTCTTAATTCCTTTTTCTAAATGTTTTATTGTAGAATTAATTTGTGCAGGTGTAAAAGAAAAAAAGATGTTGTCTAATTTTACTTTTTTTTCTCGTAATTTTTCATAATTTACAACCATTGGTTTAACAAATTTGTAATTTAATAATGCTATTGTTATACTATACGCAAATATGGCTATTACAACCCAATGGATTTTAAATAAATTTTTAAATAATAACCGTGTTTCCTGTATTTTGTGTGAATTTTGTTCCATATTTAAAATATCCCGACACTAAAAGACATTATTGATCTATTATCTTTTGTAATTATTTCATTTTCTTTAATTTCGACTTTAGTAAAATCTTTCATTAAACTTATATTAGATTTCAGATTATTTTCAAAACTGTTTAGTTGCTTTAAACTGTTTATTCCTTCACCAATAGCAACAGTTCCACTCAATATTATTTTTTCATCTTTTATAGAGGTAGCATTAGGATTTACTGATAATTTGTCCAATGTTATGTTATCAGGGATTGCTTTTGATATTGATATCATTTTATTCAGCCATTTACCCGGACGGTATAAGGATTCTATATAGGTATTTTCTTTTAATTTTATCTTTTTATATTTATTATAAAGAAATTGAATTCTGGCTAATTTTGATCTGGTTGAGGCTAATTCAGATGATATTTTATCTGTTTCGTTTTTATACCTTGAAAACATATATGAATTTGTTTCATAAATATTTATAAGAATAAATATTGAAAAATACCAAATTGCGATATAAAGAAAAATTATAGAAAATTTTAATTTTCTTTGTTTCTTTTTATTTGCTGCTTTTCCTAATAGATTTAATTCAATTGTTTTCATTTTAATCTCTCAATGCTAATCCCAAAGCAGTAGTGAAAAATGGGCCAATTTCGTCAAAATGTTCATTATCTGTGTTGTTTACAATAATATCTTCTTTGAGAGGATTCCAATAATTATCGGATTTAGCTTCTCCACCTGTTAAAAAAATATTTTCTATTTTTTCCTCTCCATATTGTGTTTGATAATATATTTCAGCACGTTTAAGTTCTAATGATAGTTTATATTTAAACAATTTATAGTATTTTTTTATATCAAATTTTTCATTAGCTTCAGAATTATGTTTTTGGTTATTGGAATGGGTATGTGAATTAATTTTTAATTGCTCTGCTTTTATAAAGGAAGTATGAAGATTTTTCATTATGTCTTGAGTAATAGTATTGCCACCTAAATTTAAGGAGATAAAATATGGGTTGTGGTTAGGGTTTGTTATTATTAGTGAAGTTTTTTCTGCACCTATATTGAACAATGCAACAGTTTTATTTTTTGTATCATCATAAAGTGATTTAAAACAATGATAAACAGCCAGAGAATCAATGTCAACAAGATCAGGATGTAAATTTAAACGTGAAAGGATATCTAAAATTCTTTTCATATCGCTTGATGGAACTACACCAACTAGAACATCCTGTGTTTTATTATTTTTATTAAGGTTAAGGACTTGGTAATCAAATTTAATATCTTTGGTTGTATATGGAATTATATTTGTTAATTTCCACAGAATTGCAGACTTCAAATCATCTCCCTCTATTATTGGCATTTCTAAGCTGCGAACAATTGCATTTTGACTTGAAATAGAAATATTCACTTTACTAAGTTTAAATTTTTTTAAGCTATCAAATATTTTACGTATTGATTGAACTAGTATAGTATCATTTAAGTCTTCAGGTCTTTTTATTTTTTTTGTATGATATAGGTCTATCGAATTAATAAATTCGATATGTATTTTTTCATTTTTTTGTATACCTATGATCTTTATCATATTGCTTCCTATATCAATGCCAACCGATATTTTTTTCTTAAATAACATAAACACTCTTAATCATTATAACTCCAGCTGCCGATGACAATATATTTATTATATTCTTCGTTTCCAAATCCCGGGGGATAAAGATAATATTTTTCACTTCCCTCATCAGTGATAACAGCATTATTACTTAAAGTAATATCTTTTGCTACAATTGGTCCGGTTACTTCCCCTCCTTTAATCCCCACACTTCCATTGCAATATATTGCACCTTTTATTGTTACATTAGGGGCACCGTATATTTCTGAATCAACAGCATGTGCAGTATCAGCAGCAACTAATGCAGGATAATATGTAGTCGTGTCAGGCATTTGTTGAGCATAGATTTCAACTTGAGCAATAAATTTTATTGATCCGGTAGCAACTACAGTTCCATAAACTTTTACATCATTTTTTATTGTAACATTACCAAAGATAAAATTGATCCCATTTAGTGTAGTATTTTTAAATGTGGTATCACTGTAATAGATATTATCTGCGATATAAATATAGTGAGATAGATCTATTACAGGTAGTTCATCAAAAGTTTCCTCTTCATGTCCGGGAGTATTATTAAGAGAATAACTTTGTTCAATTAATGTATTCGTATAGCTGATAATGTGGTTAAATGGACTATCTATAAATAAATTTACAGATATTGTTTGTTGATGTGAACCTGATATGCCGGTTGAACTTAGTATCATTGCCGTAGAATCATAAGTTACCGATAATGAATCATTTGAAAATGAGCCATAAAGATCCGGTCCACTATTTATTCTCCACAATGCTATGTTAATTCCACTTTCTGCCATTCTAAAAGCTTTTGCTCTGTCTAATTCTTTTTCAAATAGAATCGTTTCCTGTGATGCCATTGTGAGAAATGCAGTTCCTATAATGGTCATTACAAGAAAAAAAATCAATACCATTCCTAAGACACTGCCATTTTCGGATTTTATTATTTCTGTTATATTTTTCTTAAATAACATAAACACTCTCAATCATTATAACTCCAACTGCCGCTGACAATATATTTATTATAATCTTCGTTTCCAAACCCCGGAGGATAAAGATAATATTTTTCACTTCCCTCATCAGTGATAACAGCATTATTACTTAAAGTAATATCTTTTGCTACAATTGGTCCGGTTATTTCCCCTCCTTTAATCCCCACACTTCCATTGCAATATATTGCACCTTTTATTGTTACATTAGGGGCACCGTATATTTCTGAATCAACAGCATGTGCAGTATCAGCAGCAACTAATGCAGGATAATATGTAGTCGTGTCAGGCATTTGTTGAGCATAGATTTCAACTTGAGCAATAAATTTTATTGATCCGGTAGCAACTACAGTTCCATAAACTTTTACATCATTTTTTATTGTAACATTACCAAAGATAAAATTGATCCCATTTAGTGTAGTATTTTTAAATGTGGTATCACTGTAATAGATATTATCTGCGATATAAATATAGTGAGATAGATCTATTACAGGTAGTTCATCAAAAGTTTCCTCTTCATGTCCGGGAGTATTATTAAGAGAATAACTTTGTTCAATTAATGTATTCGTATAGCTGATAATGTGGTTAAATGGACTATCTATAAATAAATTTACAGATATTGTTTGTTGATGTGAACCTGATATGCCGGTTGAACTTAGTATCATTGCCGTAGAATCATAAGTTACCGATAATGAATCATTTGAAAATGAGCCATAAAGATCCGGACCACTATTTATTCTCCATAATGCTATGTTAATTCCACTTTCTGCTATTCTAAAAGCTTTTGTTTTATCTAATTGTTTTTCAAACAAACTCGCTTCCTGTGACGCCATTGTGAGAAATGCAACACCGATAATTGTCATTACAAGAAAAAAAATTAACACCATTCCTAAGACACTGCCATTTTCGGATTTTATTATTTTTGTTATATTTTTCATTATACTATAAAATTATTTAAATACCATGATAAAAGTTCATCACCAAAACATAAACTTACAAATGCTCCTGCAGAAAGAAATGGTGCAAATGGTATTTTGCTATTGAGTTTTACCTTTTTAAGTGGTATCAGAAAAATTGCGATCAATGTAAAAAATAAAGGGCTGAGGAAAAGGGCTATTAAAGTATTTTTTACACCAAGAAAAACGCCAATTAAAGCTGCAAATTTTATATCACCTGCGCCCAAACCATCTTTTTTAAATAATAGTCTGCCGATGTAAAACCAGAGTAGCAATACGCCGCCACCACATACCATTCCTATTAGTGATTGTACAATATTATTCGGTCGGAAGATCAATGTCATAAATAATCCAATTGCTATACCGGGGAAAACAATTTTATTTAATATTTTCATATTTTCTATGTCTATAAAAGAAATAACTATTAAGATCAATGCGAAAATTGAAAAGAATAACATTTCCAAAGTTATGCCGAAAATATGGTATAAAGATACTAATATAACTGCTGTTATGATCTCTACAATCAAATAACGGGGTGATATTTTGCTTTTACAATATCTACATTTTCCCTGCAGGATTATATAACTTATTACCGGTATGTTGTCATAAAAATGAATTTTTTTGTTGCAGTGAGGACAATGCGACCTTGGTGATACGATCGATTCATTTCTTGGCAAACGATAAATTAACACATTTAAAAAACTCCCAATGAATAGACCTGATATAAAGAAAATTATAGACATATTAAAAAACCTCTAATTACGGAAATATACTATTTGTTGACAAGTAATAGATTTCTCGTTGGAAGATATACTTAAATCAATACACAAATATTTATTAATGTCAGAAATATCATTAAAATGAAATGATAAATTATCAATATTTTGGGTTGCAATCCTATTCGATGTTCCACTTGTATCTATTACGACTAACTCCATATTGTCTGTATAAGCAACAAATTCATTTCCGGGTGAATAGACAATTTTGATACAATTTCCACTCTCTGATGTTGTTTCACTTTGATAGGCAGAATAATCTTCATAGATATAAGTAGAATCACTATTACCTAACCGAATATTTTTTGATAATAACTGAAAAATAAAAGAATAATCCCTTTGTAAATTCAACTGATTTGTACCTTTAATAAAATATTTATTAGCACTGACTACAATTATTACAACTGTAATTACAATAATAGATGAAATTACCATGGCTATTATAAGTTCTATTAATGTAAACCCCTTTTCCTCTTTTATATCAATCATTTTATGATTTCTAATATTCACTAATATATGAACTTAGTGTAATTGCTTGAGTAGATTTTCCGGTCCATTGTAAAGAAACTGTTATTTTTTTATAGTCATTGGTATTACTATCAGAATCATTTTCTCCCAGTCCGTCAGTTTCATCATCGATACCGTTAACCGTTGTTGTTCTCAAACCTGAAATGTCTCCTATAGATACCTGAGTATTATTTTCATTCAAGCTGTCTGCTAAAACCGAATATGAAAATTTATTGGCCAATTCAATTCTATTTTCAACAATAGTGAGAGCGATTCTTTTATTTTTCACACGATTTATAAAATATTCACCGCCATAAAAGAAATTTAAACCACCCAACATCACTATCGTTGCGATTAAAATTGTTATCATCACTTCTATTAGTGTTGTACCAGTTTCATTTAATATAAATTTATTCATATTATATTTCTTCTTCAAGATAAAAAAAGAGAGTGAGAGGGCTCATTTTAAGCCCTCTCATAGGTTCACTCTTTATTCTGGGCCACCATTTAAATTTCCAGATTGATCCATTTCACGAGGCGTATCGAAAATATCAGTATTTGTACAAGTAACTGTAAATGAATCGGCATTAGTACTTACGTATTTGTAAGCAGTTGAGTCAAAATATTTTCCTTGCAGAGCAGTACCGGTAATGCCAAGATTACTTATATCAATAACATTAGCAGATGTGACTGGATATCCATTATACTCGGCATAATAAACACGTAATGATGTGCGGATAGTGCCAAGTGCAGCATCGCATTCGCTCGTTTTTGCCTTATTAATGTTTGATTGATAGATTGGAACTGCTACAGCGGCAAGTATTCCAACGATCACGATCACGATCATCAATTCGACAAGTGTGAAACCGTTTTGGTTTCTTAATGATTTCTTCATTTTACTTTCCTCCTTTTTTTTTGTTTTTCTTTCTTTTCTAAGGAATGTTAAATAACAATCCTTTTTTCTTTATTTCATTTTTTATCCACTAATGGCTCCGGTCATTTTAAATATTGGTAAATAAAGTGATAGAACAACTATTAGAGCCAATATACCCAATCCGATCATTAAGATCGGTTCAATTATTGAT
>JAYEOX010000023.1:20078-23458 GCA_034723415.1 Fidelibacterota bacterium
TTTTCTTTATTTCATTTTTTATCCACTAATGGCTCCGGTCATTTTAAATATTGGTAAATAAAGTGATAGAACAACTATTAGAGCCAATATACCCAATCCGATCATTAAGATCGGTTCAATTATTGATGTTAAAGAATCAATTGTAAAATTAAATTGTCTTTCATAAAATTCAGAGATTTTTTCTAACATAATTTCTAAAGCACCGGATTCTTCACCTACATCTATCATTTTTATCATCATAACAGGGAAAAGATCATGAGCTTGCAAAGATTTAGCTAATGATGTTCCTCCTTCAACTTTTATTTTTACATCTTCAATAGCTTCCTGGACCACTACATTATTTGAAGTTTCGGAGGCAATTACTAAAGAATCAACTAATACTACGCCGTTTACAATCAATGCTCTCAATGTTTTGCAAAATTTAGCAATTGTAGATTTTAGATTGATATTCCCCAATATTGGTAATTTAAATTTAAGCCCATCAAAAAAATAACGTCCCGAATCAGTACGAAGTGCAATTTTAAAACCTACATAGAGTAATATTAAAAATGCTATCTCTATTAATATATTATCTTTAGCAAAATTACTTATTGACAAAAGCACTAGAGTTGGACCAGGCAGTTCTGCTCCGAAACTTGCAAAAATTTCTTGAAACTTAGGTACCAATCCAAAAACAACTCCGGATAGGACTAGTCCGAAAAATATTAAAATAAATTTGGGATATGAAACAGCTGATTTAATTTTTTTGTCTATTTTATCTTTATCTTCTATATATGTCGTCAATTGTTCTAAGATACTAGCTAAATTTCCGCTGATTTCAGCTGCTTTAACCATTGAAATTGTAAGTTGAGGAAATATTTTTGGATAGTTTGCAAACGATTGTGACAGATCTTCACCTGCTTCTACATTTGCTTTTACATTATTTAAAACCTTTTTGAAATTTGGTTTTTCTGTCTGATCAGCTAATAATGACAAACAATCGACTAAAGGAACTCCCGCATCAACCATTGCAGCTAATTGTCGAAAAAATATTAAAATATCATCATTTACGATCGGTTTAGAAAATGTAAAAAATGTATTTATCTTGCCTTCATCTTTATTAGAAGTTTGTTTTTTATTATTAGAGATTTCAGCAGAAATAAGAGTCATTGATTCTTTTCTGAGTTGATTAGCTAATGCAGAAGAACTGTCAGCATCTAAACTTCCTTTTATCTTTTTGCCATTTTGGCTTATTGCTATATATTTATATAGAGCCATTTTAAACAATCCTCAGAATTTCATCAATTGTTGTTAAACCTTTATTAACTTTCTTTATTCCGTTTTCTAAAAGTGATTCCATACCTAAGTCGTTACCTTTTTCTCGGATTTGTGCTTCCGAGGCGTTTTGTACAACTAATTCTTTTACTTCTTTATACATAAAGAAGAATTCATATACAGCAATTCTACCCCAGTAACCGGTTCCACCACAGTAATCACAACCTTTCCCTTTATAGAATGAAACGTCATCAGGATTAATTTTTAAAGATTCTAATTTGTCTATTACCCGAGGCTCAGGTGAATATTGAGTTTTACAGTGTAAACATATTCTTCTGGCAAGCCGTTGAGCAATTATTAAAGACAAAGAGGAACTAATTAAATATTTATCAATTCCCATATTTAACAGACGAATTATTGTAGCTACCGCATCATTTGTGTGAAGAGTAGAGAGTACTAAATGTCCAGTAAGAGCAGCTTTTATCGCAATTTCCGCTGTCTCTTTATCGCGAATTTCACCAACCATCACAATATCCGGATCTTGTCGTAATATAGAACGCAATCCTGCAGCAAAATTTAATCCTACTTTTGGTTTGGCTTGGACTTGATTAATTCCTTTTAGTCTGTATTCAACCGGATCTTCAACAGTAACAATATTTTTGTCGGTAGAGTTAACATAATTTAAAGATGAATAGAGAGTTGTTGTTTTTCCGCTTCCTGTAGGGCCGGTTACCAGGACCATTCCATGAGCTTGATTTAAGACATTTTTAAATTGTTTCATTATTTTAGGTTCGAAGCCAATATCATTTATATCAAGTGAAACGCTTTCTTTATCTAATAATCTCATTACAACTTTTTCACCATAGATAGTTGGTAATGTTGAAATTCTAATATCTACCTGACGACCCATTATCTTTATTTGAGTGCGTCCGTCCTGAGGCACTCTTCTCTCAGCAATATCCAAATTTCCTAATATTTTTATTCTGGAAATTATACCTGATTGCATACGCTTAGGACCGGGGGATATTTCTTTTAATATCCCATCAACTCGTAAACGCACTTTGACTTCCTTTTCTAACGGTTCAATATGAATATCGCTAGCTTTGTTTTGAACGGCTTGAAGGAATAAAAGATTTACAAATTTAATAGCCGGTGCGTCTTCTGCTTGTATCCTTAAATATTCTTCGTCCTCTCGTTCTTTCTCTTCATCCTCTTCTACCTCGAAATCTACCAGTTCTTTCATACTTTCTTCAAAATTTGTTTTTTGGGTATAAATATTTTCGATCTGGGAGATTATTTTATTATATGGAGTGTAAAATATATCCAAATCAAATCCGGTTTTACTACGAATTGTATTTATGGCTACAGAATCAAATGGATTTGCCATTGCTACCATTAATTTACTGTTTTTTTTATTAATTGGTATAATATTAAATTGCCTTGCCATCTCCTCAGGAATCGACTCAACAATTGATGGATCGGTAAAATTTAATTTATTTAATTTTGTTTGTGGAATATTTTCGCTAGCAACAAATTTTTCAATTCGTTCAATAATTGAATTTTCTACATCTTGTTTACTACCAAGAGTCGAAGATAATTTTTCTCTCTTTTTTCCTTTTTTGAACAATTTGAAATCCATTTTTCACACCTTTATCACAAATCTAATAATAATGTAATGATTAAAATTTAAACAGTCAAGTATAATTAATTGTTTTTTGGAACATTATTCAAAATAAAATGAGTTGCATTTTATTTTATTGCTGTTGGATAAATATACTAAGTAGAAATGTAGTAAGACAGATTTTATTAATTCTGCGACTTTATATAGCAATTATTTTGATAGATCATTTTATTTGTTTTCCTGATAATATTTTAGCAGATAATTAAAATTTATTTACAATCATCGTTTTGTAAGAAATTTTCAAATGGTATCTGTTTAACATAACATTCTTTACTTATATATTTCAAAATTTTCATAAATTTATCTTTTTTTATATAACCGGGAATTAGTGTAACCATTTCCTGTTTAGATGTTAAAAAAGCTAATGAAGGTAATCCTTTTACACCGAATGCACCACTGAGCTGACGCTTGGAAAATGTTTTCCCTTGGAAAGTTATTTGGTCAT
>JAYEOX010000024.1:0-10250 GCA_034723415.1 Fidelibacterota bacterium
TTTTTCTATAGAATTCCATAGATTATTACCCTCTTTTTTCAAATCAAATTTGAACTTTGCCATTTTCCATTTTTGAACAATCAACCGCAATGCTCCCATAATAATTAAAGTCAATTGGTCAACCGAAATATCAACGCGAATTTCATTTTCCTTCTGTCCCGTTGCAATTATTTCGGAAATTACTTTATGATTTAACTCCATTATGTAATTTACTTTCTTGATTAATCGTTTATCGTTTTTAAAAATATCTTCAGCAAATATCACACCGGTGAGTGCACGATTACTTATAAATTGTTCAAAATGGTTAAAATAAATTGTTTTTATTTGCTTAAGCGAATTTTCACTTTTCAACTTCTCTGTGGATAATGCGATACTATTACTATCTTTAAAAAATGATAAAATTGCCAATAAAATATCACCTTTACTTTTAAAATGTCTATAAATTGCCGGTTCTGAAATTCCAACTTCTTTTGATATATTTTTTATAGTTAAATTTTGTATTCCTTTATTAGCAATAATGTTAATGCTTACTTCTGTTATCTCCGCTTGTCTTTTTGTCATTTTCATTATATTTTCCTGTTAGTTATTACTCACTAACTAATATACTATGTCTAATTTGATTTGTCAAGTTTTTTTTGGATTATTTTATATAATTTATAGAATATTTTATAATATTGTGTTTTTATTCTATTCTATTCTAAGCTAAAGAATTCTTTTTAACCTAAATTAGCATAGCCACAAAAGAACACTAAGAACACATAGAAAAAAATTCATTTACAACTACATCAGCAGTATTGGGAGAATTCCATGACGAAGCGGAAACAAGAGCAGAATTTCTATCAATGATTATAAAAAAAACTTTTTGAGAAAAAACTACATAAACATATTCCTTAATTGGAATTACTTGATATTTAAATATTAGACAAAAAAATGCCAAATCTTCAAGATATGGCATTTTTCTTAATAAACAACAAAAAATTCTCTGCGTCTTTGCGTCTCCGCGGTAAAGTCCTATTTCAACAACACAAGTTTCCTCGTTTCAGAAAATCTCTTATCTGTTTGTAATCTATAAAAATAAATTCCACTCGATAAATTACTGCCATTTAATACAACTTGATATTTTCCTGCATCTTGTTTTTCGTTTACAAGTATTTTCACTTTTTGTCCCAACATATTGTAAATCGCCAATTGAACTCTACTCGATTTTGGAAGTTGATAGGCAATTGTCGTCGTCGGATTAAATGGATTTGGATAGTTTTGTTTGAGTGAGAATTCTATTGGAGTTTGATTTTGAGTTTGAATATCATCTATTGTGGTATCAGTAGTTTTTTGCCAAGCTAAATATGGATAACCATCATTTAATGTATCAATTTCCCAAATATCATTATTCTGACTATCATCATTTGGATTATCAATAAAATCCCATGCATTATATAATCCTGTAGAAGCTGATGTGTCTGTATAGGTTGCAACATTTTTCATGTCAGCGGTCATCTTGCCTGTACCACCGTCACTTGAAGATTGTCCGGATCTCTCCAGGTCCCAAAATGAATTACTTACCGTTGAATTATTATTTCCAACGAGACCGCCGACAGAATAATCACCACTCACACTTCCTGTGCTGTAACTGTTGCTTACTGTGGAATAATAATAATTATACCCAACGAGACCGCCGACATAACCACCACTACCACTCACACCTCCTGTGCTGTAGCTGTTACTTACTGTGGATGAAGAAGAATTTTCCCCAACAAGACCGCCGACTCTACTATTACCACTCACACTTCCTGTGCTGTAACTGTTGCTTACTGTAGATGAAGAAGAATTTTCCCCAACGAGGCCGCCGACATAATCATCTCCGGTAATATCTACATTTGTCAATCCTACGCTATCAATTTCTGTTCCATCTGTGTAGCCAAATAAACCAATGTAATATGCATTTGGACGATCAATGAATAATGAATCTATCGTATGTCCTTGTCCGTTATATTCACCCGTGAATTTTGTGCCATCATTTCCAATAGGTGAAAAACCCTGTCCAGCTGCCCACTTTTTCATATATTCATAATCAACATCTATATCTTCTGTTTGTATGAAATATTTACTCCACACAGAATCATTTTGTGATAACCAATGTAAATTTTCTATATTTGCTATCTTGTATGGATCGCCCTCTGTTCCACTCCCTGAAGGCGGGGTTGATGTTGGGAGTTGAGCAGTCCCGCTTAATCCCAACTCATCACTCGGATATTGCCAAGCGAGATATGGATAATTATCATTTCTGTCATTACCTTGATTCCAATAGTCATCTGTTCCATTTGCTGTGGAATCTACAAAATCCCAATAAGCCCAATAAAAACAATTATCTCCTAAATCTAAATCTGTCATCTCTGCTGTTGTCTTGCCTAATCCACCGGCACTTGAAGATTGTCCAGATCTCTCCCGGTCCCAAAATGAATTGTTTACTGTGGATGAAGTACCATTAAGCCCAACGAGACCGCCGACATAACCATAACCACCACTACCACTCACACTTCCTGTGCTGTAACTGTTGCTTACTGTGGATGAATAAACATTACTCCCAACGAGACCGCCGACATCGTTATTACCACTCACGCTTCCTGTGCTGTAACTGTTGCTTACTGTGGAATAATAATTATTATACCCAACGAGACCGCCGACATCGCTACCACTACCACTCACACTTCCTGTGCTGTAACTGTTACTTACTGTGGATGAATTATAATTATATCCAACGAGACCGCCGACATCATTACCACTACCACTCACACTTCCTGTGCTGTAACTGTTGCTTACTGTGGAAGCATCATTATAACCAACGAGACCGCCGATAAACCCATTACCAGTAATATCTACATTTGTCACTCCTACACTATCTATTTCTGCTCCTAATGCGTAGCCAAATAAACCAATGTAATCTGTACCTGAATGATCAATGAATAATGAATCTATCGTATGTCCTTGTCCGTTATATTCACCTGTGAAATTTATGCTATCATTTCCAATAGGTGAGAAACCATATCCACCTACCCACTTTTTCATATATTCATAATCAACATCTATATCTTCTGTTTGTATGAAATATTTACTCCACACAGAATCATTTTGTGATAACCAATATAAATTTTCTATATTTGCTATCTTGTATGGATCTCCCTCTGTTCCATTCCCTGAAGGCGGGGTTGATGTTGGGAGTTGAACAGTCCCGCTTAATCCCAAATCATCACTCGGATATTGCCAAGCGAGATATGGATAATTATCATTTCTGTCATTACCTTGATTCCAATAGTCATCTGTTCCATTTGCTGTGGAATCTACAAAATCCCAATAAGCCGAATAAAAACAATTATCTCCTAAATCTAAATCTGTCATCTCTGCTGTTGTCTTGCCTAATCCACCAGCACTTGAAGATTGTCCGGATCTCTCCCGATCCCAAAATGAATTGCTTACTGTAGAACCAATATTATACCCAACGAGACCACCTACATCGTTATTACCACTCACGCTTCCTGTGCTGTAACTGTTGCTTACTGTGGATAAATAATAATTATACCCAACGAGGCCGCCGACTCTACTATTACCACTCACACTTCCTGTGCTGTAACTGTTACTTACTGTGGAATAATCATTATACCCAACGAGACCACCTACATCGTTATTACCACTCACACTTCCTGTGCTGTAACTGTTGCTTACTGTAGATGAATGATTATTATACCCAACGAGGCCGCCGATATGATCGTCACCGGTAATATCTACATTTGTTAATCCTACACTATCAATTTTTGATCCATCTATCCTGCCAAATAAACCAATGTTTTGTGTACTTGGACGATCAATGAATAATGAATCTATCGTATGTCCTTGTCCGTTATATTCACCTGTGAATTTTGTGCTATTATTTCCAATAGGTGAGAAACCCTGTCCACCTGCCCACTTTTTCATATATTCATAATCAACATCTATATCTTCTGTTTGTATGAAATATTTACTCCACACAGAATCATTTTGTGATAACCAATGTAAATTTTCTATATTTGCTATCTTGTATGGATTTCCCTCTGTTCCACTCCCAGAAGGCGGGGTTGATGTTGGGAGTTGAGCAGTCCCGCTTAATCCCAACTCATCACTCGGATATTGCCAAGCGAGATATGGATAATTATCATTTCTGTTATTACCTTGATTCCAATAGTCATCTGTTCCATTTGCTGTGGAATCTACAAAATCCCAATAAGCCGAATAAAAACAATTATCTCCTAAATCTAAATCTGTCATCTCTGTTGTTGTCTTGCCTAATCCACCGGCACTTGAAGATTGTCCGGATCTCTCCCGGTCCCAAAATGAATTGTTTACTGTGGGTGAATAATGATTATCTCCAACGAGACCGCCGACATAATCATCACCACTCACACTTCCTGCGCTGTAACTGTTGCTTACTGTAGAATAATAATGAGACCCAACGAGACCGCCGACATACCAACCACCACTCACACTTCCTGTGCTGTAACTGTTGCTTACTGTGGATGAATTATCATTAATCCCAACGAGACCGCCGACTCTACTACTCCCACCCACACTTCCTGTGCTGTAACTGTTGCTTACTGTGGAAGCATCATTATAACCAACGAGACCGCCGACATATCTACCACTACCACTCACACTTCCTGTGCTGTAACTGTTGCTTACTGTGGAAGCATCATTATAACCAACGAGACCGCCGACTAAACCATCACCGGTAATATCTACATTTGTCACTCCTACGCTATCAATTTCTGATCCATCTGTGTAGCCAAATAAACCAATGTAATCTGCATTTGGACGATCAATGAATAATGAATCTATTGTATGTCCTTGTCCGTTATATTCACCTGTGAATTCTGTGATAGTATTTCCAATAGGTGAAAAACCCATTGCAGAATCAGGGGTTCCAGCATCATCGTCGTGATCTCCAACATTCATAGTATCACTATCACTTGCATCAATATCTGCTATTTGTATGAAGTAACTATCCCAATCACCTGAAGTAGTTGATAGTTCTTGCAGATCATTTAAATTGTTGATTTGGTACGGATTGGCTGAAGTTCCGCTACCTCCACTGTAAGTTCCCGCAAACACTACCGACACTGTCAGCATCAAAATTAAACCTATTACTTTTTTCATAAATTCCTCCTTTTTTTAACTTATACTATATATTAGCAATATTATTCGTTAATATCAAAAAAAATTATTTTTTGTAGTCATTTATAGTCATTGATTGTCATTGATTGTCATTTAGCACACGGATTTTCGACTCCGCTCAATGAACGGATAATTCTCAACTTCAACCATAAAAAAATTTTTCCGTTCTTGCGTTCTTTCTTTCTTCGCGAACTTTGCCTGCCCGACTGGCCAGGCGGGCCTGCTCGACTGATCTAGGCGGGCGTGAAATCTTTGGAACTCCCGTCTTACAAATTCCATCTCAAATGAACTTTACCGTTTTCATAACTTTCATCTATATTAAATCCAATTGTAAGTGAAATAGAACTTTTTCCAGTTGGTAATTTTACTGACAAACCAATATGGTGTGTTGGTTTAGTTAATTCTCTCAATAATCCAAGATCATAGAATGCAAAAATATTAGATTCGCCTGAAAATATTCCAAATTCAAAACTGAAACCTAAATATTCTTCAGTCAAATATTGTTCAAAATATGCTCCTCGTAAAAAATCTGCTCCACCCAATTTAATTAGATCATAAATTTGAATTTCACTTTTTGAATCAACAATTCCATATTTTACTTTTATATTAGTACCAAATTTTTTATATCTGATAATCAAATCTGAAGAGATTGTAGAGAAATACATTTTATCATCATTATTACTCTTCATTCCTATTTCACCAACAAAATAATTAACAAGAATTCCATTACCAAAAATACCATCTAATCGAATACTCGTTCCATATTTCTTCATTGACTTGATACCAATATTTTCCCCACCTTCAGTCGAATAAATATTTTCTAATGAATTAATATATCCAAATTGCAGCTTTGGATTGAATTGATAATAAATATGCAGATCAATATCTCGCTTCACATATAAAGTATCGTGAAAATCTTGAAAATATTCTCCCTTTACCGAAAAACCACTATTGAAAATGTAAGGCTCATAATAATTTAACTTAATACGATTTGTCTTCAGGTTTGGTCTATACCAAGATAGAGATGCACGCCTACCCAATCCAAATAAATTTTGCATTTCGATAGATAAATTCCCAATAATCCCACTCTCGTCTCTTTCTTTTTTATATGTAAATAGTGCATCTAATTTGGTTTGATTTTTTGGTTCTGTATATAATCTCAATCCCGTTTTATAAATATTTTTTCTATTAGAAACGCTCAAATATTCAATTTGCTTTAAATCATTTATCGCTTTGTTTACTTTTAAATAATTGTATTCACCTAATGGCAATTCAGTAATATCCCGTTCAATAATATTTATTTCTCTCTGCTTATATTTTCCATACACAATCGTATCAATTGTAACATATTCACCTTTTTGGATTCTGTATTTAAAAATATTATCTTCGTTTTCTGTCTTATATTTTTCCAATATTATTTTTGCATAAGGATAACCTTTTTTAACGAATTTTTTTACTTTTGAATCTAATATTCTTTCTACATTTCTCTTATCCAAATTGACAACTGTTGAATCATTTCCAATTACTAAAATAGTTTCACCAAACAAATTATTACAAATAATTAATATTAAAATGAATATATTTTTAGTTATATTTTTCACGATCAACTTCATAATTTAAAAATACGCCCTTACTTCCATTTTACCTAAAATTATAGATTTACTTTCTCCTCGTTTACGATATTGAAATAATCCATTTACAGAAATTGCTTCGGAAATTCTCTTTTCATATCGAATAATTGCTCTTGTTGATGAACCAATTGGTCGTCCTTGAGCAACTTCATAAGGAAATATTCCCTCATAATCACTCCATACTTTTGAATATGTAATGGAAGCAAATATCAGTTCTCCTACTTTTCTATTCCAATTCCATTCATTTTTCACAACTAATAAATCTGTATTGAATTGACTATTAAAATCCGTATCAATATTCTGATATTCTACTCCTAAACTATTGCTTATATTTTTCAAAATAGAATATTGAAAATTAACAGCTCCTCCCTTTCGTTTCATTTTTATTGAATAACTTCCTATCGGTAAAGTTTCTCTTATTTCATCCGAATGTTTTAAAATGAAATCCCATCTAGTATTTTTCCGCACAATTCTATATTTATATTCAAATTTATCACTTGTCTGCAACTTCTCTGCATTAATATCTCTTGCATTTTGCATTCTTGATTGATCTACAAAAATAGAGAATATTTTCTTTCCGGATTTTGATCTGAACTTAAAATTATTTTTAAATCTTATTGAACCGAAATATAAAGATGAATCCAATTTATCAGTTGAAATATTGGAATATAATCTTAGATCATCAGATTTAAATTCTAAATTTGTTCGGTTATTATATGAAAATTTTATTGGTATTTTTAAATTAAATTCCTTTTGCCAGCGAATATTCCACTGACTTTTATGAACATATTGTTCAATTCGTTCGTTCGTTAATTCATATCTTAAACGATATTCTCCAAAATCATCAAAAATATATCTATTATAATTTTCATCCCAAGAATATTGCCCATATCCAACTCCAACAGAATCGAAAACTGCCTCTCTTTTTGCTTCGGAAGTTCTATTAATATTTGTATTTATATTTCCGGAAAATCCCCATTTTGGATTACGATATTGAAACCTATTTTGAGTAAGGAAAAAGTTTTCATTCTCTTTACGATGTCTTTCATCTCTATACGAAGCTGAAATATACCAAGAAGAAAATGAAGAGAATTTATGATCATATTTCATTTTTATATCATTTTTTTGTGAATACCAATTAAACTTATCTGTCTCACTATCCCATCTGAAATCATCTCTAATAATATGTTCTAATGATAATTTTTTCAACTTAATCCCTGTAGTAAATTCTTCACTTCGGTAAGAATTATTATTGTTATAAATCGGTTCAAAATAGTCGCGATCATATTCTAAAGAAGTTTTAAGGTTTTTTAATATCGGAAAATTAACTCCTAATTCTATCATTTGATAGGGTAGTAATTTATTTTCCAAAAGTTGTGACCAATTATATTTAATTCCAAAATCGCCTTTTTTTATTCCGGAAATACCTATTTTTGAACGCAAGCTATCATTTGCAGCACCAACTTGATGTAATGAAAAATTATTTTTAAATTTTTTATACTCTAATAGAATTCTATAATCAAAATATTTTGTGATCGTATCTTGTGAAGTGTAACCAGTGCTTCTTTCAAAATCAGGATTAGTTAATTTATCAAAACTTCTAAATTTTTTATTTTTCATCCAGCCATTAAATTGTAAAGCAATTCGTGGCTTATCATTTTTAATCACAAACTTACTATCCCACTTGACAGCACCGTTATTATCTTTATTTTCATTAAAATTATTTTGATTAAATGATGAATATGCCCATTCTACATTCAAACCAATTCTCTTTTTATAATTCAATAGCACACCACCTGAACTGACCAAATGAGTTGTCGGTAAATTTACAAATCTACGAGGATAATATTGAGAAGCAGGATCATCAGGAGCATATTTAAAATACGGATATCCATCTGTAGTATCACATCTAACATATCCGCCATTTATATTTTCTCTATAAAAATAAACGCGGTAACTACCATTATTCCTCCCGTTAAAAACATAAACACTATCAACCAAATTATAATCACCGGTGCTATCTTTTACTGCACTTGGGATAGAGATCACTTCTTTATCGCTAAGATTTTTTAATGAATCGGAATCAATTTGAGATAAAAATGCGTCAATTGGATTATTTTCATCCTGCTTTTCTCTAATTGCAGAAACCCAGAATTTACTATTTTTTAAAAACGATTTTTCTACAAATCCACCAAAACTTGTCTGTGGAAATGTTTCATTTTCGTAATTGAATTCAACAAATATTCTTGACTCTTCTGAAACTAAAACATCAGATGAAAAGAATATTTCAGCATTTTGATAATATAACATATACTTATCTTTAGAAAGTTTCTCACCATTCAAATATACACTTTCTGAACCGGAAATAATCATAATTGAAGATTCGCCGCTTTTGCCAACTAAACGATACGGACCTTGATCACCACTTTTTGTTTCCAATTTTTGTCGTTGGAAGGTTCCCTTTGCTCCTCCAAAGAATCCAGCTGACTTGAAATTTTTCCCCTCTATTTTTGTTGAAGCTCCCATTAATTTGCGATCATATTTATTCCAATAACCATAATTAGATCTGATATCAATATCTCCTATTTGAGAATATGTCTTTTCCGATTGCAAAATTAAATATATTCTATTTATCTCTTGTAATGACTGAGTTGACGAATAAGATTGATACGGCGTTGAATTGTCTGTAATAGCTCCTGCAATAGTTAATTTTGGAGTTAACTTACCTGATATTTTCAAATCCATTCCTGCATTCAGAGAACTTTGTCCGTTTGTGCTTACTTTAATCTGACGAAATATTGAACCGGTTGTTTTTACATTTGATTGGTCAATATACAAATCGTCGCTTTCTGATTTTACGTTTTCCTCATTTTCATCGAAATAATTATTGATCTTTTTTATTCCCAAATCATAACTTTTTGGAGCGTTTAGATCTGAATAATGATAGAATATTTTTACATTTTGAATTGAATCAATTTTATCTAAAAGTATAAACCTTCCATAAGTATTATCAATAACGTAACGAATTGGTTGGCTTTCCCAAACTAATGAATCTAAACTTATATAATTCTTCTTTAACGAATAAATAGTTTTATCCTTTTCAAGAACAATTTTTTCGGATATGGCTCCTGCAGAAAGAATATTAACGAAAAATATTATTATCAAAAACTTTTTTGTCAAATCAAATTCCAATGATTAACTATTTGGATTTATCATTAAGTGAAAAATGAACAATTTCTCCACGATTACTTATCATTTCATTGCTAACTTTATTTAGAAAAATTATATTCGAATAATTACTCAATGTATCAATATTATTTTCCTTTAACTCCCATTCAAAAATTTTCTTCCCATCAGTAAAAATAATATTTCCCAAATCAGCAAATAATATATTTTTAATCGAATATTTATTTGGCATTT
>JAYEOX010000024.1:10260-23070 GCA_034723415.1 Fidelibacterota bacterium
TTATACTTTACCATTCCATTATTGTTTATTATTAGCAATTTATCACTTTTCCCAACCAACATATAAATATATCCATTCCAATAACTTAATTTAACCTCCTCATTTAGAAAATGTTTCACTAATTC
This sequence comes from Fidelibacterota bacterium, assembly GCA_034723415.1. Lineage (GTDB taxonomy): Bacteria > Fidelibacterota > Fidelibacteria > Fidelibacterales > Fidelibacteraceae > TCS52. Next base: position 10,386 of record JAYEOX010000024.1, read on the forward strand.
ATCTCCCCAAGGTTGAGAGATATTTTCACCGGGTTTTACACGATAAATCTGTCTTTGAAATTCATCATAGATCAACCAATCACGATTAGATAAAACCATAAATCTATTGGGAAAAGTGAATTCTTCCGGAAGCTCTATCATTTGAATAAAATTTAGATATTCATCAAATTCCAAAATCTTTAATTTTTGGTCATCTAATAAATATATTATATCCGGTTCGATAATATTTAAATTTTTAGGTGAAACGAATATACTTTGATTACCGGAATTAGAATCAAACTGACTTAACAATTCATAATTTTTTGAATATTTTTTTATAGTTCCTTCTGAAATATTCAAAGTGTAAATATTCCCAAAATTATCTTTAATTATCTCATCACAATTTGCAATAGATATTTTATTGTTTTGACTTTTAGCAATTGTAAAAAACAACATTACCATAACAATTATTTTAAAATATTTATATTTCATTTTCATCCTTATTTATTAATATAAATAATAAATGTAACATAGAATAATATAATAATAATTCTGTATATATTGTTAAACTTTTTTATTATTTGAAAAGTGGAAAATTAAATATAACTTCACTTTAGCAACCATGAGAATGATTAAAATTTTACACCCAACTTCATTTCATAAGTTCTCCCCGGCATTGGGAAATAATGAATTATTTCATAATCTTCATCAAATAAATTTTTTATTGTAAATGACACATTAATTTGGAATGTCTGGAAATGCAGTTTTCTCTTAGTTGAAAAATTATAAAGATCATAACTTTCCATTATTATTTTATTCTCAATATCTTCGTAACTCTCGCCATTAGAAATATATTCAAAAATGAAATTTTGCTTAAAGAAACTAATTTGTAGTTGGGAAAATAATTGATATGATGGCTTATAAGGTAATCTGTTTTTATAAAATTCACCTGTTGTATTATTTACGAAATCATATTCAGAATAACTACCATTTATGGAAATATACTTTATTGGTTTTAAATTAACTGATATTTCATATCCGGAATTTATTGCCTTTGGTAAATTCGTCTGAAAATATTCATTTGTAGAGTCCTGATTCCAAATAATTGCGTCATTTATTTCATATTGGAAATTTTTATACCGTATATCAATGATAGATGACTTATTTATAAAACCAACTTGCCAATTAATATTTTCTCTTGTCTCCGGCTTTAAATCCGGATTTCCTAATGACCAAACGCCATCTACAGAAAACTTTGAATTATAATCAGGTAATTTAAAACCTGTTCCAATAGAATAATTTCCTAAAATTTCATTATTAAAAATACTCAATTTTATTGTGCCACCAAATTCCCAACTTGTTTTATCTGTAACATTTTCAATTTTATCTTCTCTGACAGCTCCAAAAATATCAATTTTTTGATTAAATATGTTAATATCAATATCTGCCGCACCACTAAAGAATGATGTTTCGCGTAAATTTTTCAAAGACATCGACATGGTATCAATAGAATTTTTTTCCGAATATTCCTCCCACTTTTTACCCAACGATACAGAATATTTAATGATTTTATCGGTAAATAAACCCGATAATTCTATTTCCTCTAAACTATTATCAGTTTCTATATCCTTATTTAAAATAGAATCATTTAATGTATAATTATTATTATTATCAGAGTTAATATATTTCAAAAAAAGAAAATTCTTTCCATCATTATATCCTATTTTTAGATTTTCCGACACAAACGAATGCTCCAACTTCGAATTGATTAATGGTTCAATAATGCTGCCAGGAATTTTACTCTCTCCAAATTTTGCAAATATGTTTCCAGATATAATAAATTGACCTGCTAATTTATTATTATAACTATAAAATAACTGCTGATTAAAATTCCCATTATTCTTTCGTGTTTTATTATTTCCAATGGAATCTTTATAAGTAAAATCATTTTCATTTTTTATTATATTTACATTTACTAAATGCCCACCATAATGATTAAAATGAATGGAATGATTTGTAGCATATCTATTATATTTTCCATAAGAAATACTACCTTCATATATCTGATCTTCTTTCTTACTCTCTTTTGTATTAATATTTATTACACCACCAACTGCTTCTTCACCAAAATAAGCAGATCCGGATTCCGGCAAAATTTCAATTGACTTTACGATAGAAATCGGTAATTCAAGAATATTCAGATTTCCCTTTGCCAAAGTATTTCCATTTAATAAAAAAAGAACCTTATCGGAATAATTCCCTCTTACCATAATTTGGTTTATTTGATTGGTATTTGTTATTTTTAAAGAAGATACTTGTTTTAATACCTCCCCAATTGTTGTGCTTGGTAATAAATTCATATCATCAATATTTATAATTTTAACTTTCTCTTCGGGAAGCTTGTTAATAAAAGAATGAACAGCTTTTGATTCTGTTACTACTTCCTTTAATTTAATAATATTTATGCTCATCTCTACAGATAAATTTATTCGTTTTTCAGGTATCACTTCAATTTCTCTGACTTCATCAACATAAGAAATATGGCTGAAAATAATCTTATATTCACCTGACTGAATATTGTTTATTTGGAAATTTCCATTGACATTTGTTACAGTACCATAATTTGTATTTTCTATGAATACATTCACATTTTCAATAGGAAATCCTGTCTGAATATCGGTAACTTTTCCCTCAATTTTTCCAATTATTTGACTAAATAATGAATTGTTAAATATTAAAATTGTTACTATTAGAAAAACAATATATTTACATTTTTTAAGCATTTAAATGTCTCTTTTAAAATTTTGTACCGAGAGAGGGAATTGAACCCTCAAGGGCCGAAGCCCGGGGGATTTTGAATCCCCTGCGTTTGCCAATTTCACCATCCCGGCAAGTGGTTAAAATTCCGAATAAATTAATTAAAAAACAAGAATAATATTTTATTTTTAAATAATTATCAATAGCAACGAATTCCAGCCATAGGGCGTTGCCCTATATTGAGATATCATTCTCTTTAAGGGAATTTGTAAAATATATTTTATCTGAAGAAAAATAATAAATATAAAATCCCGAAAGGGATTTAATTTTAATAACTACAGGTGTCAACCTGTAGATGATAAACTCTCACAAAAATAAAACTACGGAGTAGTTTAATAATTTTGAAATAAGAAAACTCCGAAAGTTTTTTAAAAAAAATATTATTATATATTTCATTACTAAAATATATTTAATAAATTATACCAAGAAAAAATTATAACCTATAAGAAGGAAAAATATGAGAGTAAAAATAAAAAAGTTGAATCCAAAAGCAATTATTCCACATCAATTACATAAAAATGATGCCGGTTATGATATCAGAGCAGTTGAAAATATTATTATTCCGGCAGGCAAATGGAAATTGGTAAAAACCGGCATTGCTGTAGAACTTCCGTCAGGTATGGAAATACAAGTTCGTTCCAGAAGTGGTTTAGCATTAAAAAATGGAATATTTTGTCTTAACGCTCCCGGCACTATCGATGCAGGATATCGTAATGAAATTGGTATAATTTTGGCAAATTTAAGCGACAAGGATTTTGAGATAAATATTGAAGATAGAGTTGCACAACTAATTTTTCAAACACCAAAACATCCGAAAATAATTGAAGTAAAAGAATTGGAAAAATCCGATAGAGGCTTAGGTGGGTTTGGCAGTACAGGAAATTAAAATGGATAAAGAAAAAACGAAGAATATTATAGTAATATGTACAGGAAACTCTTGTAGAAGTCAAATGGCTGAAGGATTTTTACAATATTACACAAATAATAATTATGCAATTTATAGTGCCGGTATCATAGCAGCCGGAGTGAATTCTAAAGCAATAGAAGTAATGAAAGAAATAGGAATAGATATTTCAAACCATACATCTAATTTAGTTGATGAATATTCGGAAATAACATTTGATTACATTATTACAGTTTGTGATAATGCCCGTGCACATTGTCCTTATATTAAGGGTTATGGAATACGGTATCATCATAATTTTCCAGATCCATGTTTTGCAATCGGTACACCAAAACAAGTGCTAAAGAAATTTAGAAAAGTCAGAGAAATGATCAAAAGTTATGTAATTGATTTTGTAAAAAATGAACTCAATTAAAATAGAAAAATAAATAAAAATTTAATAATAAATAATATTTTTATAGCTTTTATTCTACCTTCTTTGCTGACAAAGTAAGTTTTCCAAATTTAAATCTTGCTGCAATTATGGATGAATCTTCATTTGAATATGTAACTTCTCTTACAGCAGTAGAATCAGCAATTTTCCAAGAATATATATCTGTCTCTTCTAATACACTTTTCCCTCTGACTTTTTTTGTAAATATGCGATAAGTAGTCTGAAGCTTGTCTGATCTTTCTAGTACTTTTTTGATTTCACTTTTATAAAATATTCCTTCATGTTCAATAAGAGCATTATCAACTTCTTCAGAATCACAATATTTTAATTCAATGATCAATCCCAATATATTCTGAACCGGTGATTTGCACATTTTTTTAATTCCATTACTATAATAGACGGAATCATTTTTGAAATTAGCTTCGTAAGATTGTGAGAAACCCTTCTGATCAATTTTCTTTTTGTAAGATTCAATCTGTTTGTAATTTGGATCTAAAATTAGTTCATAATAATTATCAACTTTATAAAATGAATAAAAATATTTATTTGTTTTTGTATGGTATAATATTTTTATTGAATTATTTGGCAATACACTTTCTGTTATTTTAACATCAACTACAGGAATGCCCAAAAATGAAACTACATAATTATCACCAAGAACTAAGATTGGAAAAATAATGATAAAAATGAATAAATAACCAAATTTTAAATATGTTTTATTTTTCAATATAATTATCACATTATAATATATTTACTTAATGCAGTTGCAATGGAAAGATAAATCATAATTCCAATAATATCTATAGTAGTTGTAACAAAAGGACCGGTTGCAATTGCCGGATCGACTTTAAATTTATCAAGCACAATTGGTCCTACGGCACCTGTGAATGTAGCTAATATCATCGCGATTGTAATACCTAATGCTATCGATATGCTCATAAAAATATCTGCAGCTTCATAAAAATAGAATGCAATTATTCCTAAAATAATTCCATAAAAAGCACCTAAAAATAATCCAATTTTTAATTCTTTAAAAATCAATTTCCAAGCTCCTTCATTACCAATCCTACCTGTTGCTAAACCTCTTGTAATAATTGTTGAACTTTGTGTACCAACATTTCCACCCATACCGGCAATAATTGGCAAAAATGAAGCCAAAACAATAAAATTTGTTAATAAATCATGAAACATACCAATTACAAAAGCAGCAAGTAATCCACCTACCCAAGTTGCAAAAAGCCATGGAAACCGAATTTTACTTGATTCCCAAGTAGATTTGAAAAGAATATCCTTATCTTTACCAGCTCCAGCCATTCGAAGCAAATCTTCTGTTGCCTCTTCTCGCATAACATCAATAATATCATCTACCGTTATTATTCCAAGTAATTTATATCCTTTATCCACAACAGGAATTGCCAAAAAGTTATATCTTGATGCAATTTTTCCTACTTCTTCTTGATCCATTTCAGGTGTTACTGTAACAACATCTTCGATCATAATATCTTTTAATTGTTTCTTAGGTGAAACTAATATTAATTGTCTCAAAGAAATAACACCAACCAAATGTTTTCTATCATCTACTACATATAAATAAAACACTAATTCGGTATCGGCACTTTTTCTTATTTTACTTATTGCTTCAGATACTGTACAATTTTCAGATAGATAGAATACTTTTGTATTCATCAAACTTCCGGCGGATTCTTCATGATAGCCCATCATCGTTACTATTTCTTTGGACTCTTCGTCCTTCATTAATGAAAAATACTCGTCTCTCTTTTCTTCAGGCAGTAACCGAATTAATTTTGATTCATCATCCACATCCATTTTACTGAATATTTTAACAATCTCAGATTTATTTAGAGATAAAAACAGATCTAATGCCAAGGAATCATCTAATTCTGATAATACATCTCCTTTTTTCTCAACATCAGATATCAAGAAAAATACTTTCTTTTGTTCATTAAATGTAAATGATCTAAATAATAAGGCAATATCTGCCGGATGTGTTTTGGCAATAATATTAATTACACTTGAATTAACACCTCTTCTCAAAAGCTTTCTTAGTGTACCAACTAATAATAAAACTTCATTATTTCTCATATTTTTACCCTACAAATTTTCCGATTCTCATATTCTTTTTACTTTGTAATATATGATTTTATTTTCACAAATCCGAAATAAATAAATATTCCACCAATTAAAATCACTTGCCAATTCACCATACCATCCTTCAAATAGAGATCAAATTCTTTTTCACTCCGATTCAATATTAATAAAGTTAATAAATTATTAATGGAATGTAAAACTATCCCCGGGAAAACTGAATTAAATTTAATTGATAAAAATCCCAACACCATCCCAATCAAAAATATTTGAATAAAAAATGATGGTAAGCCATGAATAGCTGTAAATAATATTGAAGAATAAATAATGGGAAGTATCGCCGATCTATATTTTTTTTCAAGACCTCGTAATAATAATCCTCTGAAAATTATTTCTTCAACGATCGGAGCAATTACAACTACACTAACAATTATTATTAAAAATGACAAAATATCATTCCATTTAAACATTTCCAACACTTCTGCATAAAAATTTGGCACAGGTATAAAAGTGTTGATTATTCTATCGATTGCATCACTTAAAATGAACACACCAATTGAAAAAGAGATCAAAGGAAACAATATTTTATTTGAAACATTATTTAACTTAAAATACTTTATGTATGAATAATTATTTTTATTAAAATATATTAAACTTGGAACAATAAAAATAAATTCTAACAATCCGATCAATATCAGTGTTAAATTTTTATTATTCCTGAAAATATTCAATTGTTGTAATGATGAAAATGTTACGGACAAAATCCATCCAAGTAAAATTAATAATAATATTTGTTTTAATTTTAATTCTTTCATATTTTATTCTTCCGGATAATAATCATATATTGTTTAGGTTTTAAATAAATCTTTAACTTTAAAAAACAGCAAGCAAAATTAATTACCTGCTGTTTCAAATTAATATTTTTTACTCTTAAATTGTTTACTAAAAAGCAAAACTCGTTTCAATATTCATAACTTTAACAGCTTCTTTATCACTATCAATATCACCATCGCCATTTTTATCACGATAAGTTTGCATAAAGTTCCAATATAAATTTACACCATTACTAATAGCAATACCAACTTTATATCCCAATACAGTATTTACTGTAGGATTTTTAAAATCAAATGGATTGTCCTCATTATCTCTCTCATAATAAGCAGTTGCTTCAGCAAGTTTCGGTATCAATCCCTTTTTAATAGTTGCACCAGCATGAAATGTTTTAATATTATCGGCACCATCAACTTTCATATTCATATATGATGCAGAGGCACGCAAAGCCCCAAAGAATGTAAAACCGATTTCACCAAAATATCCATTTGCAGCAGGACGACCATTTTCTAACATTCTGTCATATTTTGTTTTTGGAATTATTTCTGTTGAATCTTTTGAAATGTAGATTCTACTTATATCATAATTTCTACCAAAAAACCCGTATTGAAAATTCTCTTGTGCCCATCTGTATTCAACTCTTGCATCAACAATACTTACAATATTAGCAGATAGTCCGAGTGGAACTGTTCCAATAGCTGATTTACTCACAGCATCACTAGAATAACCCAATAGAGATGCAATAGAATATCCTTCCAGATAGAACATTTTATTTTCTACAAGCGGGACAGTTACATCAAAACTCACAGAATAAACACTTGGATGCTCGTCAACTAGATCAGATAGAGTTGGAATATTTAATGTATCAACTGCATTTGGATCATCAATTCCGGTATATCCCAATCCAAGAAAATACCTTTTTAATACCTCTAATTCAGCATCTGTGTATCCATCACTTGGATCATATTCCCACAAATTATCACCATCTGAATCAATATCATTATTATCAGCAATTCCATCCATATCGGAATCTTTCCAAATATCTCCATTATTAGGAAATTGATCCATTAGGTCTGAATATGTATCACCATCTTTATCTTTATCAAAGGCACTGTAAGGATTAATATCGACTACACCGGATACTCCGATTTGAATTTTTTTGCCAATAGAAACTCGACCACCAAGAATTCCCGGTGTGTTTATTTCGCCGCCTAATTCTTGCCAATCAGATACAAAAGTTTCTATACCAATTTTACTAGTTTTAACATTAATTCTTGTTCCAAGTCGTTTTACATCGGGATATTCTAACATATTTGTATAATGGTCAAGTGCTATTCCATGTGCAATTGAAACATTATCCAATCCACCTAATCTTATAAAAAATGGATCTGCAGGAACGCCCCAACTTATAAAATAAATTTTATCCAAAATATCATCAATATGCTGCCAATTATCTTTGTAGATATTTCCTTCACTGTCAATATATAAAGTAACATCTAATCCAACTCCTAGTTTTCCCATTCTCAATGTAGGACGAAGCGCTACTTGACTATACATTTTTCCATCCAAAGTTACGGCACCAAATGCCATTCCCATACTACTTTTATTTGCATTTTCAGTATCTGTTGAAGAATTATCAGGTTCTTCTTCCTGTGCAAAAGTAAAAGTAAATGAAAAAACCAGCAATACAGATAATAAAACTAATTTAATTTTCATTTTAACCTCCAATTTATTTCTTTAATTTATTTAATTTTCAAGTAATATTAACACTTATATAATATAATTAAAATGATTAATATCACAAAATTATTTATGTTTTAATTTTTTATATTTTATAAAAGTAAATTTATCATATTCTTGAGAATCAATTTTCTTCCAATTATTTTTATCATATTTAGGAAAATATACATTACCTGAGAAATTCCCTTTTACAAGTGATATATAAATATAATCAGCAATTTTTAAAGCACTTTTATATATCCGATTCCCACCGGTGAAAAATATATCCTTACCTAAATTTTCGGCTAATTCAACTGCTTTTTCAAATGTTTCACAAATTTCAATTTTATCTTTTGATTTCAGTTTGCTACTTACAATAATATTATTTCTTTTTGGTAATGGTTTTCCAATCGATTCATAGGTTTTTCTGCCCATAATGATCGTATTATTTATTGTATTTCTTTTAAATAATTTCAGATCTTCTGAAATATGCCATGGAATAGTGTTATCTTTTCCGATTACATTTTGTTTTGTCATTGCAACTATTATTATTTTTTTCATTTTATTTTCCAATATTTTAATGCTTATATAAATTACAAAATTAAATTTGCAATATATATAAAAATGTTTTCTTTTCTGTTTACTACATAGACATATTCCCTACTTGCAGTTATCTGACATCAAAATATTAAAACCCAGGAACTTCGTAAGTTTTTAACACACTTTTTGGGCTAAAGCCCGGTCGTTGATTGCAATTTTTGCTCTCTACCATAAATGGCAGAGTTAATCAGTTCTCATCTCCATTACTTAGACACATTTTTTATGCACGGTACCTAACCTACTAACCCTCTAACCTTCTAAACTTCTAAACTTCTAAACTTCTAAACTTCTAAACTTCTAAACTTCTAAACTTCTTAACCCCCTCTGCGTCTCCGCGTCTCCGCGGTAAAGAAGCGTCTTTGAGAAAAATTACACTGCCACTTCAAATTTTATTTTTGGATGATATTTATAATCAATTAATTTTATATCTTCAAACTTCAATTCATCAAACGGTTTATCTGCAATGAGTAACTTTGGTAATTCTTTTGGTGTTCTTTCTAATTGTTTTTTAATATTTTCGATATGATTTTCGTAAATGTGTGCATCAATAATTGTATGAGCAAATTCGCCAACTTCAAAATTTGTCTCTTTAGCTATCATCATTGTAAGTAAAGCATAAGATGCCAAGTTAAATGGAATTCCCAAAGCAATATCACCGGATCGCTGAGTCAAATGGCAGTTCAATTTATTCCCTGTAACATTAAATGTAAATGTGTAATGACAGGGTGGCAATTTACTTTCAGCCGCATTTCCGGGATGCCATGCAGTTACTACCATTCGTCTTAGATTTGGTGTGGTCGGGTCAATTTTTATCTCTTTTAATGTATCAATAATATATTGGATTTGGTCGAATACTTTACATTTAGATCTTTTATCATAATAAGTCCATTTTGATTTCCAATTTTCGCCATCAAGTCCTGTTTCAGGAACAGGATATCGTCGCCAAAATCTTCCATAAGCCGTTTCTAATTTCCCATCTTTATCTGCCCATGCATTCCATATTTTTGTATGCTTTTTTAAATTGCGAATATGTTCTTCACCACTTAAATACCAAAATAATTCATGCACCAATGAATTAAAATACATTTTCTTTGTTGTCAAAAGCGGGAAACCTTTATTTAGATCAACTTTGTAGAAATATCCAAAAACACTTATTGTGGAAACACCGGTTCGATTCTGTTTTTTAATTCCATTTGCAAGAACATATTTCACCATATCTAAATATTGTTTCATATAAATATCCCATTTTTTTTACCGAATTTTAATGACAATTTTATTCTTTTTATTACTTCTTGTTTTCCTATCAAAACTAAAACATCGAAAATACTTGGGCTGACAGAAAATCCCGTAACTGCAAGTCGCAATGCGTGAATTAAAATGCCTGCTTTCACTTTATTTTCCGAAGCAATTCTTCTAATAATTTCTTCAGAAGTTTGTAAATTAAACTCATCAACATTATTTAATTCTTTAACCAATTTTTCCAACAAAATCTTCACTTTTTCTTTATTCCAATGTTTTTGAATTGCATCTTGTTCATACTTTGTTGGAGATGCAAAAAAATATTTACCATAGATTGAAAAATCCGGAATAAGCCGCATTCTCGACTTAAGAAGCTTAATTATTGCTAACAATCGTTTTTCATCGGTTTTTATTTCTTCTTCGGTTATTAATGAATTATTTTTCCAATTTTTTACAACTAATGGAAATAATTTCTGAGCCGACATTGTGGAAATGTGTTTTCCATTTATCCATTTTATCTTTTCAACATCAAAAACAGCTCTTTTTTTATTAACACGATTTAATTCAAATTTATTTACAAGTTCCTTCATTGTGAAAATAGTTTTGTCTTGACTCGTTCCCCATCCCAAATGAACCAATCCGTTAATTAATCCTTCGGGAGTAAATCCCATTTTGCGATATTCTTCCACTGAAACAGCTCCTGTTCGCTTACTTAATCGCTTTTTTTCCGAATCTGTAATTAACGGAACATGAGCAAATTTAGGAACTGATCTATTTAAAGCGAGATATAGTAATATTTGTTTGGGAGTATTTGACAGATGATCTTCACCGCGAATTACATGTGTGATTTTCATATCAGAATCATCAACCACAACTGCTAAATTATATGTTGGCGAACCATCGGAACGCACAATAATGAAATCGTCTATTTCCGAATTATTAACTGAAATATTTTCAAAAACCTTGTCTTTGAATTTTGTAATTCCGGATGGAGTTTTAAAACGAATTGCAAACTTCTTCCCTTGTGATAGCTTTTCTTTGATCTGTTCATTAGTTAATTTTCTACATTTTCCACTATATTTATAATATCTATTTTCAGAAACTGCTTTTAATTTTTCTTTTTGCAGTTCTTCTTTTGTGCAGAAACATCTATATGCCTTCCCCTCTTCCAACAGCTTATCCGCTGCCTTTTTATGTTTTTCTATATTATCCGATTGTTTAATATAATTTTCATCATAATCCAATCCCAGCCATTTTAACGACTCAAGAATATTTTTGATCATTGTTTCCGATGAACGCTCCATATCTGTATCTTCTATTCTCAATAAAAATTTGCCATTATTGTGTCTCGCAAATAAATAATTGAATAACGCAGTTCTGACACTTCCAATATGTAAAAATCCCGTTGGACTTGGAGCGAAACGGACGCGGGTATTATTATTGTTATTCATTTTTATCATTTATTGTTTTTTTCTTTTTATTTTTTTGTAGTCGAATGTTATTTGGTTAGAAGGTTAGAGGGTTAGGTGGTTAGAAAATTAGGAGATTAGGTGATTTGTTGGTTAGCAAGTTAGGGGGGTTAGGATGATAATTATCCTTTTCCATTCTAAAATTCAAATCCTATAACTCCTTAAACCTATCCAATTGATATCGTCTTAAATTTGACAGTTTTTGTGTAATTATTTCAATATCTTTTCTTAAATCATTATAGTCCGTTTCAGAAATATAATTTAAATCGTAAGATATAATTAATAAATTCAAACATTCCATTATACTTCCATAAGATATTTGAGTAAAATAAGCCTTATCTTTTCCGGTTTTTCTTCCTGAACCTTCTGCGAGATTAGTAGGAACTGAAACTGAAGCTCGTTTTAATTGATCAATAATTCCATATTTTTCTGTTTGAGGTATTTTTTGGGCAATATTATAAATTTTAATAACAAATGTCTTTGATATTTTCCAAACTTCAAGATTTTCAAACGAATATTTATACATCATTACTCCTATAATCTAAAAATTTCAATTCTAACCCACTAACCTACTAACCCTCTAAACCT
>JAYEOX010000025.1:0-5410 GCA_034723415.1 Fidelibacterota bacterium
TCTTCTTTACTAAATATTATGAGTTTATTTTTGTATAAGTGAATGTTCTTCATTTTAATTCAATTATTATGAACTTCTAAAATATAGGGGTTCATTTTGTTTATCATTATCTTTTATTTTATTATATTCGCATTTCGTTTTTTTACAGAATATTTTCTAAAAAAATAAAGCTCCTGTTTTATAATCAGGAGCTTTTTTGTGGCCCGGGCCGGAATCGAACCAGCGACACAGGGATTTTCAGTCCCCTGCTCTACCGACTGAGCTACCAGGCCACATAGTTTGCTAATTTAAAAAAATCATATCCAAATAACAAGAATATTATTTTCGTTTTAACTCTTTTACCTTTGTAGCTTTTTTACCCTTTAATTTTCTTATGTAATATAATTTAGATCTTTTTACATTTCCTGAAGAATTCTTTTTTATACTTATTATCTTCGGAGAATGAAGAGGGAATATTCTTTCAACACCAACACCATTGGATATTTTTCTTACCATAAATGTTGAATTAAGTCCAGAACCTTTTCTTGCAATACATATTCCTTTAAATTCTTGTGGCCTTGTTTTTTCGCCTTCAGTAATTTTAATTGTAACCGTAAGTGAATCACCAGGACGAAAATCTGGTATATTTTCCCTTAATTGATCTTTGGTTGCATTATATATTCTATCCATTTGTTTTTTCTCCAATCTTATAATTTACTTTTTAATAATTTATATTTCAATACTTTCTATTTATTTTTTAAGTTTTAAATACTTTCTCCATAAATCCGGTCTAAGTATTTTTGTTTTATCTTCCCTTTGGCTCTTACGCCAATTATCAATTTTTTTATGATTCCCACTTAATAATATTTCCGGTACTTTTTTACCTTCATATATTTCCGGCCTTGTGTACCACGGACAATCTAATAATGGTTGTGAGAATGAATCATTTAAGGCCGATTTTATATTATTAATAACACCTGGAATTAACCTTACTATTGAATCAATCATTGCTAATGCTGGAATTTCACCACCGGTTAGCACAAAATCACCAATTGATATTTCCTCTATTTCAAAATTGTCTCTAACTCTCTGATCAATTCCCTTGTAATGCCCACAAATGAAAATAATATGGTTTTCATCAGATAGTTTTTTTGCCTTTTTTTGATTAAACATAACACCATCAGGAGTAGGAAAAATAATTTTCTCGGTATTGTTCTTAATACATCCACGGATACTATCAAATAAAGGCTGAGGGGACATTATCATTCCTTCTCCACCTCCAAAAGGATAATCATCCGTATTTTTATGTTTGTCTTTTGAATACTCTCTGATATCAATAACATCAAAAGAGACAATTTCCTTTTCAGCAGCAATTTTTAAAATACTACTCTCTAATATTGGCTTGATCATCCACGGAAATGTTGTAAGAATATCAATCTTCATCAATCAATCCGGGTAAAACATTTATAACTATTTTATTATCTGATTTATCAACTGATTTTATAAACTTATCAACCATTGGCACCATAAATTCTTTTTCATTTTTTCCAGTGATTGTCAGAATTTTATAGGCAGGATATTCATCACAAAATTTAACATTCCCAAGAAATTTCCCATTATTATCAAAAACTTCAAAACCTATTAAATAATCATCTTCTTCAACTGCTATATTAATAAATTTTGACAATTCTCTTTCAGGTAAAAAAACATTACTTTTTCTCAACATTTCTACCCTTTTTCTTGTGTCAATATTTTTTAATTTAACATTGAAAAATTTATTATGAATATTTATTGATTCAATTTCAAAAACTTCTTCAGGTGTTTCACCATGTCCAATAAATAAATTTTTCAAAGAACTAAAGTCGCTAAAAGTAATATATTCGCTTTTAACTAACAGGTTGCCCTTAAGACCAAATGGCTTAACAATACTACCTATGATCTTAAAGGGCATTGTTATATTCTATTTAAACTTCTTCTCTTGGGTTATCATCAACGATATCCAATGAGCATCGTTTTTGGCCTGATTTAGCTGATATTGCTGTTAATAAAGTACGAATCGCTTGTGCGGTTCTTCCTCTTTTACCAATTACTTTCCCTAAATCGGGTTGTTTCACTGATAGTTCATAGATGATATTATTTTCACCATCAACTTCATGAACACTTACCTCATCAGGATAATCAACTAATTGTTTTGCAATGTACTCAACAAATTCTTTCATAATTACCTCTCTCCTTTTGTAATTCATTTACTTTTTTCTGTTTCTGTTTCATCTTCTTTTAATTTATTGGTATCTTTTTTATCTTCAATTTCTTCTTGTTTTTCCGATTCTTTCTTATCTGTTTTCTTTTTATCATCAGTATTTTTTTGTTTTACTGGTTCTTTTTTCTTTTCAACAACCTTTTCTTCTGTTTTTTCTTCATTATCGGCTGTCTTTTTATCTTCGGTCTCTTTTTGTTCTACTGATTCTTCTTTGTTTTCTTCTTTTTTCTTTTCAACAGATTTCTCTTTTGTTTTATCTGTCTTATCAGCTGTCTTTTTGTCTTCGGTCTCTTTTTGTTCTGCTGATTCTCCCTTCTTTTCTTCTTCTTTCTTTTCAGCAGTTTTCTCTTTTGTTTTATCTGTCTTATCAGCTGTCTTTTTGTCTTCGGTCTCTTTTTGTTCTACCGATTCTTCCTTCTTTTCTTCTTCTTTCTTTTCAGTAGTTTTCTCTTCTGCTTTTACTTTCTTAGTAGCTTCTTTCTGTTTTGCTTTTTCTTTTTGTAATGTTTCCCATTTTTTAATCTCTTGATCTTTTAATTCATCATTTAAATTTGATTTTTCTAAATAATTCTTTAATAAAATTCCTTTATGAGATAACATACTTTTAACCGTGTCTGATAATTGCACACCTTTACTCAGCCAATATTGCACACGTTCTTCAGAAATTAATACATTGTCATCTTTTTTAATTGGATCATAAGTTCCAATTTTTTCAATATAACGACCATCGCGACGTTTTCTTGAATCCATTACTACTATTCTGTAATATGGTCGATTTCGCCTTCCTGCTCTGGTAAGTCGCATAATAGTTGCCAAATTAATCCTCCTCTAAAATTGCTTTCTTAATGGAACTTGATCAAATACTTTTTTAGAAAATCCCATTTTGTTCATATTTTTCATCATTTTTTTCATTTGCTTGAATTGGTTTAGTAATCTGTTTACATCTACCACACCTAAACCACTTCCTCTTGCTATTCTCTTTTTTCTACTTGCATTAATAATATTTGGTATCTCTTTTTCTTTTATTGTCATAGAATTCATTATTGCTGCAATATTATCTACTCTTTTTTCATCTACTTGTGCATTTTTAAATTTTGATGCTCCCGGTATCATTTTCATTAAAGACGATAGCGGACCAAGTTTTCTTATCATTTTTAATTGCTTTTGAAAATCTAACAGATCAAATTCATTTTTTCTTATTTTTTTCTCTAATTTTTCAGCTTCTTGGTCGTCAATTGTCTTTTGTGCTTTTTCTACGAACGAAACAATATCACCTTTCCCTAAAATTCTACCCGCAAATCTTTCGGGATAAAATTTTTCTAAATCAGATATTTTTTCTCCGACAGAAACGAATTTTATCGGTTTTTTTGTAACTTCTCGTATAGATAATGCCGCTCCACCTCTTGCATCACCGTCAAGTTTGGTAAGAACAATACCGGAAATTGGAAGCATAGAATTGAATTTATCTGCAGCATTTACAGCATCTTGTCCTATCATTCCATCAGCTACAAATAAAAGTTCATTCGGTTCAACTTCCTTATTGATCTTTTGCAGTTCTTTCATCATTTCTTCGTCAATATGTAATCTTCCTGCTGTATCTAAAATAACAACATCAGTAGCATCTTTTCTCGCTGATTTTATTGCATTTTTACAAATTTTGACAGGATTCTTTCTGCTTTTACTATACACAGGTATTGATATCTGTTTACCCAATTTTTCCAATTGATCAATTGCTGCCGGGCGATATATATCTGCTGCAACCATCATCGGATCTTTACCTTGATCCCTTAAATGTTTTGCTAACTTTGATACAAATGTTGTTTTTCCTGAACCTTGTAAACCAACTACCATTATTACACTTGGTGGTAATCCATCTAATTTCAATGGAACATTTTCCTCTCCTAACAGCTTTATCAATTCATTATGGAATATTTTAATTATTTGCTGCCCCGGAGAAATACTTTTTATTACTGTTACACCCAATGATCTCTCTTTTACTCGAGAAATAAATTCTTTTGCTACAGAAAAATTGACATCTGCTTCCAACAGAGTACGTCTTACTTCTCTCAAAGTATCGTCAATATTTTTCTCAGTTATTTTACCTTGACCACGCAGATTTTTAAATATGCCTTCAAGGTTTTCTTTTAATTGTTCTAACATCAGGCCTTTTCATATCATTTTTGTAATAGCAAAGTAATATACACAAATATTTATATTATACAAACAATTTTTTTGTATTTATTTTTAAATTAGTTGAATTTGTTAAATTAGTTATTTTTTCTATTAAAATCCAGAATTTCTAATTAACCTTTTGTATACTCTTTTTTCTGCGTTTTTGCTTGAGATCTTCCCTACTTCAAAAACACCATCTTTTTTGTATCTGAAAAATTATTACCAATTGACAGTTTATAAAAATAAATTCCACTGGAATAATTACTTCCGTCAAATGTTATCTTATAATTTCCGCTTGTCTGCATTTCATTGACTAATGTTTTTACTTTTTTACCCAACAAATCATAAATAATCAATTTTACATTTTCCATTTTATTGGAATTTATTGAATAGTTAATATTTGTTAATGGATTAAATGGATTTGGATAATTTTGATTTAATTTATAATTCACTGCAATGTTTTTTTCTTCCACATTCGAAGGATTGTTTGTCACTTCAAGATTTATTATAACAGAATCTTTACTATCGGTATTTGTATTAATCTTTATTTTCCCAACATAGTTTCCTATTTCCAAATCTTTTGCATTAATTTTAAATGTAATATTTCTTGAATTATTTGGAGAAATTGTGCCGGCTCCATCTTCAATTGTTAACCAACTATGATCTTCAGATGTAATTCCTTTTGCTGTCATATTTGTGCTATCATCACAATTATCAGAATAGATAGTAGTAGCTCCATCAGTTATTTCTACATTATCAATAAAATATCCTTTTAATGAAGCATCATCAGTTGAACACCATCCAAGATCAGATGCAAAAGCAAATCTAATAACGACACTATCCGATTTAAAAGAATCTAAATTAAAACTTACATCTTTCCAACTATTACTTTTTCCTGCCCAACCGGCGATTTCAGTTCCCATTCCCCAACCTTGTCCGGGATGACCAAAACTCCATAAATGTTGGCAATCATAAATCGGAGAAATTGGTTCAATTACA
>JAYEOX010000026.1:0-5397 GCA_034723415.1 Fidelibacterota bacterium
ACCCGTTTTGGTCGTTTTCCATCAAATTCACCATAAAATATCTGTTCCCAAGGCCCAAAATCAAGTTTTCCATCTGTAACTGCAATAACAACTTCTCGACCCATAATTTGCCTTTTATGATGTGCATCGCCATTATCTTCACCACCAAGATTATGATGATATCTTTCCGGACTTGCATCAAATGGAGCCAACCACTCGAGCCATTTTTTATAATCGTGATGTAATCCCGGCTCATCGTCATTGATGAAAACAGAAGCAGTGATATGCATCGCATTTACTAAACACAATCCCTCTTGAATTTCTGATTCAGCGAGAATATCTTCAACTTTTTCTGTTATTCTAATAAAATCCATTCGCTTGGGAACATTGAATGTTAAATATTGTCTAATTGATTTCATAATTTCTCCTTTTTTTATTTACAGTTAAATCTAAATATTTATAATTACTATTTCAATTATTCATTTTAATATTTTTTAGATAAAAATGCTAACTATTCCGTTTGTTTTTGTTAGTTGCTATAATTCGAAAAAATTAATTAGTTTTATTTGAAATATTGAAAAATAATATTTAACTTACATAAGTAAAATAATAAAAAGGAATCAATGCAAAATATTATTCAAAAATACGGAATTATCGGAAAATCGGAAGCGATTAAAAATATAATTAATTCCATTGATCAAATAGCAAAAACAGATATTTCAGTATTAATTGCAGGAAACAGTGGAACGGGAAAAGAATTAGTTGCTAAAGCTATTCATCAACAATCATTAAGAAAGCATTCTCCTTATATTACTGTTAATTGTGGAGCAATTCCGAGCGGAACAATGGAGAGCGAATTGTTTGGACATAAAAAAGGTTCATTTACAGATGCTCGCGAAGATAGAAAAGGGTTTTTCGAGACGGCAAATGGTGGCACGATCTTATTAGATGAAATTGCGGAAATGCCTTTAGGTGTACAGGTGAAATTACTTCGCACACTGGAGCAGAGAGAAATCACAAAAGTTGGTGAAAGTAATCCAAGAAAAATAAATGTTAGAATTTTAGCTGCAACAAATAAAAATCTACAAGAAGAGGTTTCAAAAGAAAATTTTCGAAAAGATCTATATTATAGATTGAAAACAATTACAATTAATGTTCCACCGTTAAGTAAACGAAAGGAAGATATTCCACTTTTAGCTGATGCATTTATGATGGAATATGCGGACAAAAACAATTTAGCATATAAGCCATTTTGTCCAAACAGTATTAAAATTTTACAGGATTATCATTGGCCCGGAAATGTAAGAGAATTAAAGAATTTTGTTCAGCTGGCATTTATTTTTGAGAAAGATAAAAAAATACTTCCTGAAACTGTGAAAGAACATCTGAATATTGAAAGTGAAGAACCAAATTACGATACAAGATTCCCTGTGAGAGTAAACAAAGATTCAGAAACTGTAGAACGAGAATTGATACTAAGACAATTATTTGTGTTGAGACAAGAAGTAGAAGATATCAAGAAAATGCTGGAAAACAATATTAATGTAAATAATTTTCGTCAAAATCAATTAATGGATATATCCAATGTTATGAAAAATATTCAAAATGTTACAGATGACAAAGATTTTGAAAATAATGGACAAGAGACAAAAACAATGCAAGAAATGGAAAAAGAATTGATAGAAAATACTTTAAAAATATTTAACGGAAATAAAAAGAAAACAGCTAAAGCACTTAACATTGGGGAAAGAACTTTATATCGTAAAATTAATCAATATGATTTAAAACAATGAATTATAATGCGAATGTAATGAGAAAAATAATTTTATTTTGCACTGTTTTTCTGTTTTTAATTGGTTGTAATTCCGAATCAACAAAAAAGAATACAAAACAAATTGATTTCAAAACAGAAGAAGTTAAAAAAGCAATTGATCTAAATGATTATAGAAAACCTAAACAACTCAAAGAATTAGTTGATTCGCCAAATGAAAATATTTGGATTATTGATGTTAGAACAGAAAATGAATATGAAAGTGGACATATCCCTACAGCAAAATTATTCCCAAAAGATGAAATTGACAACAGATTAAATGAATTACCAAAAGATAAATATTATATTTTGTATTGTTTATACGGAGGAAGATCGGGTGCAGCTGTAAAAATTTTACTTGATAATGGATACGATTCAAACAAAGTAATTAATTGGGGTGGAATTAGAGATTGGCCCTATGAAAAAGTAGAAGGTAAATAGAATTGGGTGCAAAAAATAGTAAAAGTGGTTTAATTCTAATTTATACAGGAAATGGTAAAGGAAAAACTACTGCAGCACTGGGAACTGCTTTTAGAAGTATTGGATATGATTGGAATGTTTGTATTGTACAATTCATTAAAGGTAATTGGAAATACGGCGAAATGGAATCGGTAAAACTCGTACCTAATATTGAATTACATCAAATGGGAAAAGGATTTTGTAAGATTATGGGTGATGATATTCCTGAATCTGAACATAGAAGTGCAGCTGAACACGCTTTAGAATTTGCAACAGAAAAGATGCTATCCGAGAAATATGAATTACTAATTTTAGATGAGGTCTTTGTTGCAATTTCAACAGGAATTTTGTCAGAAAAAAAAGTTATTGAATTCTTAAATAAAAAACCAAACAATATGAATTTGATCTTAACCGGCAGGGAAGCTACAAAAAAAATAATGAAAATTGCTGATTTAGTAACAGAAATGAAGGAAATAAAACACCCATTTCAAAAAGGTATATTATCAAAAAAAGGAATCGATTATTAAATTATAGGAAAAATTATGGGAAATACAATGAAATATGAATATGGTGTAGAACCATTTAAAAATGTCAAATCCGACAGCAAAGTATTGAAAAAAATCGCAAAATTAAAGGATAAACTCTCAGACAAAATAATAATATTAGGTCATCATTATGAAAGAGATGATGTTATACAATTTGCCGATATTAGAGGCGATTCTTTTAAATTAAGCCAAAAAGCTGCAAAGAGTAAAGACAGGGAGTTTATTATTTTTTGTGGTGTAGAATTCATGGCTGAAAGTGCAGATATTATTAGTTCTGATTTTCAAAAAGTAATTATTCCCGATATGGAAGCTGGTTGTCCATTAGCTGATTTTGCTTCGTTACCGGATGTAGAAAAAGTTTGGAAAGAAATAAATTCAATAGTAGAACAAAAGATAATACCAATTACTTATATTAACTCCACTGCGGAATTAAAATCATTTGTAGGTATAAATGGTGGATCTGTTTGTACTAGTTCAAATGCATCGAAAATATTTGATTGGGCGATGGAAAGAGGAGAAAAAATATTTTTCTTTCCGGATCAATTTTTAGGAGGAAATACTGCATTTGCTAAAGGAATAGACAAAGAAAAAATTATTTTATGGCAGAGAAATAAAAAATTAGGTGGAAATTCTAAAGAAGATATAATAAATGCAAAAATAATTTTATGGGATGGATATTGCAGCGTTCATAAAAGATTTAAACTAGAAGATATTCAAAGATTAAGAAAAAAGTATCCCAAAATTAAAATAATTTCTCATCCTGAATGTAACTTTGAGGTTATTAAAAACTCAGATCAAGCAGGCAGTACCGGGCAAATAATTCAAGCAATTGAGAATTCACCTGACGGATCTATTTGGGGTGTAGGAACCGAACAACATTTAGTAAACAGATTACAAGAAATGCATCCGAAAAAGAAAATATTGTCATTATCCAAAATTGGAAATCAATGTGTAACAATGTCAAAAAATACACCTGAAAAATTATTAACTGTCTTAGAAAATCTAGATAATGGTAAAATAATTAATCAAGTAATCGTAAAAGATGAAATAAAAAAATACGCAAAAATAAGTTTAGAAAGAATGATAAACATTACAGCTAATTCTTAGAATAATAGTAAATTAGAGGATTTATACAATTGGTATTTAATTTTTTAAAAAGAATAATGATTTTAATAACATTTTTACTTGTGATCAGTTGTTCAATTTCATCTAAATCCTATGTAGAAAAGAAAATAGATACAAACAATAAGAAATTCATTAGTAAAATATCAAAACAAAATTCTGATTTAAAGAGCGAAATATCCAAAATGGAAATGTTATTGGATAGTTTAAAATATAATTATGAACAAAATTCCTTTTTAATAACAAATTTAACAAACAGATATAATTTATTAACTAAAGAAATAAGCAGTTTAGAAGCAAAAAAAAGCTTAGATATTAATTCAATATTTAAGAAAATGAGTTCTTTGGATAAAAAATTTCAACAATTACAACATTTTGTCTCAAAAAATAAAAATTACAAAAATCAATCCCAAGATACTATTGTTGTATCAGATTCAAAAGTAACAAATAGCAAAACAAAAGATGTAAGGGCTAATATTGATAGTTTACATTATCAGTTTAATAAATTACAAAACGAATTTGATCTGTTGGTGAAAGATCTTTCCCTAATAGAAAATTCAATGATGGATATTATTAAATATTCTACAAATAGAATAAAAGCTGATATAAACAAAAAAAATAAAATAATAAGACAAAATGTAAAAAACATTCATACTGATCAGGATTCTCTATTTAATTTATATAATGAAATTGTCAATTCCATTGATTCGTTAAAAGATAATAGTAAACTAATTAAGATTGATAGTTTACAACATAAAGATTCATTGCAGACCAAAAATAATATAAGATAATTTTAAAATGAAAATATCAAAAAATGAAAATTTATATGTTTATAATTACTTTAAGTAAATAATGATTATGCTTGTATATTGCTAAGTTATGTATTATACTTAAAGTAAAAATGAAGGGGGATTTATTATGGATTTCCAAAGTAAGATTAAAAAATTATATTACTCAATAGGTGAAGTTAGCAAAATCACCGATTTAAAACAATATGTATTAAGATTCTGGGAAACAGAATTTCCCAGTTTACAACCTGCAAAAAACAGTTCCGGAAATAGAATATACAAAGAAAACGATATTAAATTGATCAAAATGATCAAACATTTGCTGTATGATGATAAACTATCTTCAAATGATGTAATAAAAACTATACAGAAATATAAAGATGATAATATTTATAAAAAGAAGCTGAATAAATATGATCTGAAACCTGAAAAAAAGCATGATGAATTAATGTTAAAATTCGATACATCAGAAGATCAATCATCAGGTAAATCAATTGATGATCTGCTGAGAAAAATTCAAATCAATTTGGAAAGTATTATTCAGATACTTGGCGAGTCATCTAATTAATCGAATTTATCGAATGGGGATAAATTATAAAATTGGAAAAAGGTAAATCGGAGCGTGGCGCAGTCCGGCAGCGCACTTGAATGGGGTTCAAGGGGTCGCAAGTTCAAATCTTGTCGCTCCGACTAA
>JAYEOX010000027.1:0-56327 GCA_034723415.1 Fidelibacterota bacterium
AAGAAGATCCGGTTTATTTACAGGCAGTTCCTTCTCCAAGTGAATTAGTTGTTGGTAAATATGACATGAAAGATCCTCTTGCTGAAGATAAAGATTCACCTGTACCACATTTAACTCATCGTTATCCTGATAGGGTTTTATTTAATGTAAGTAATACTTGTTCTATGTATTGCCGTCATTGTACAAGAAAACGAAAAGTTGGTGATGCAAATAATATCCCAAACAAAAAAGAGATATTAAAAGGTGTGGAATATATTAAAAATCATCCTGAAGTTAGAGATGTTCTGTTATCAGGTGGAGATCCATTGATGCTTTCTAATGAATATCTTGACTGGATTTTATCTGAAGTTAGTGCAATTCCGCATGTAGAAATGATCAGAATTGGTTCGAGAATGCCGGTTGTTTTGCCATATCGTATTACTGATGAACTTATTGATATGCTAAAAAAATATCAACCGTTGTATTTAAATACTCATTTCAATCATCCGCGTGAGATTACTGCATCTTCAAAAAAAGCATTACAAATGTTAGCAGATGGCGGAATAGTATTAGGGAATCAGTCAGTATTACTTGCAGGAGTAAATGATTGTCCGAGAATTATTAAATCACTTTCTCATAAGTTATTACAAAATAGAGTTAGGCCTTATTATTTATATCAATGTGATTTGACAGAAGGACTTTCACATTTTCGCACACCGGTAAGCAAAGGAATTGAAATAATTGAGAGTATGGTTGGCCATACATCAGGACTTGGTGTTCCAACTTATGTTATTGATGCACCCGGAGGTGGTGGAAAAATTCCGATTTCACCAAATTATATAATTTCTTGGTCAACAAATAAAGTTATTTTAAGAAATTATGAAGGTGTAATAACATCTTATAAAGAACCGGATTCTTATGAAAGCTTTTTCTGTGATAGAGATTGTGATAATTGTCATTTACAATTGAATTTAGAAGGTAAAGAAGAGACATCAAGTGTTGGAATTGTTAAAATATTAGAAAGTCAGGATGAAGGAATATCTTTAGTTCCTAAAGATAATGAAAGGATGACAAAAAGAGATTAAAAAGAAAATACTTTATTATATTTATTCAAAATAGTAAAAGTTATAGGTGAAATAATGTTTGATGAAGTTATAAAATATGGTAATTCAAAAATTCAACATGGTAAGCATAGTGATAGAATATATTTGATGAAATTGGATGATGCGGATGTCGGTTCTATTATTAATAAATTAGACAAATTAACTGAAGAGCATAAATATGGGAAAATATTTACAAAAATTCCTAAAAAGCACTTTGAGATATTTTTGAATGACGGATTTGAAAAAGAAGCGGAAATACCTAAATTTTATAATGGTGAAAACGACTGCGTATTCATGAGCAAGTTTCCTGTAGAAAAAAGAGGAGTTATCCAAGCAGATATTAAAAAGCGATTAAATGATGTTCTAACAGTATGTAAAGAGAAAGAGCAGTTGACTAAAGAGCCAAAAATTTCCGATGAATTTGAGTATAAAATATTGAAACATGAAGATGCTAAGCAATTAACTGAATTATATAAAGTTGTTTTTGCCAGTTATCCATTTCCAATTTATGATGAGAATTATTTAAAGGAAACAATGGATGACAATATTATCTATTTTGGAATATTTTATAAAGGGAAATTGGTTAGTGCATCTTCTGCAGAAATGGATTTTGATGGAGAGAATGTAGAAATGACGGATTTTGCTACGCTGCCTGATTTTAGAGGAAATAATTTTGCCCAATTTTTGCTTTATCAAATGGAAAATGAAGTAATTAAAAAAGGGATAAAGACATTTTTCACGATTGCAAGGGGAGTTTCTTTCGGAATGAACATTACTTTTGCAAAGTTAGGATACAAATATGGCGGCACTTTGATTAACAATACGAATATTTCCGGTAATATAGAAAATATGAATATTTGGTATAAAGAATAAAAATAATAGCAACTAACAAAAACTAACAATAACCAACAGCGTTAATTGTGGATTGTGAATGGAGACTGCTTGCCCACCACAGGCGGGGAGACAGGAAAACGGAAAAGGGAAACCGGAAGACTGAAAATCTTATCAATTTATAAAAATTTATTTTAAACTACATTTAACATCCCCGCCATTTCGGGCAGGAAATATCCAACACGAAATATTCAATATTGAAGGTTAATACTACTTGATAATTGATAAAATCTACGAAGTAGATAAATATTAATAACTATGGGTGTAACCCATAGAGGGAAGATAAACATCAACAACAAAGAACTACGAAGTAGTTCAATAAGAAACCAAATCTAATTTAATATTCCCGTTATTGCGGGCAGGCAATATCCAATATGGAATATTCATTTGTTAATCTCTATCGTAAATAATAGGGCTAGCAGTGTGAAAATAAAATAGTTACCCACATCATTCACGATATGGATCAAAAAACACTACGCTACAACAACTCAAGGTTTTTACGCCTGCACACTTTTTTATCTTTTAATTTCAAAAATTTAATTAATTGTTTTCAAATTCAAAAAAATATTGCTAATTTAAAATATATGCAGAATTTAGATAAAATATACGATTTTCATAATCACATTGTCTATGGTGTGGATGATGGCAGTGATTCATTAGAAAAATCAATAAAGATGCTTCGACAGGCGGCTGATCAAGGTGTTACAAATGTCGTTTGTACACCACATCAATTTGAAACTGATGAACCAAGGATACTTTCTGAAAGGCAAAAAACAATAGTAGAAAGATTTAATATTCTCAAGGAAAAAGTTAAAGAGAAAAATATTCCAATTGAATTGTCACTTGGTTCTGAAATTATGTTTTTTAAGGATGTTAAGAAGTATTTAAAAAATCCGTATTTTACAATAAATAATAATAAATATGTATTAATAGAATTCCATTTAATGGGACCGCCAATTGAGTTTGTAGATGTTTTTTATGACTTGATTGTTGCCGGATATGTTCCGATTTTGGCACATCCTGAAAGAATTGCCGGTCTATATGATGAAAGAAGAAGTTTAATTAAATTATTAAAAATGGGTGTCTTATTTCAGATTAATACAGGGAGTATTTTAGGATTATTGGGGAAAGGTGCACAAGAGAGTTCAAAAAAATATCTGGAGAATAATTGGATACATCTATTAGGCAGCGATGCTCATTCACTTAATTTTCGAAGAGGTTTTTCTATGCAACAAGGTATAGAATATATTTCTAAAAATTATCCCCATATAAATTTAAAAGAAATTTTAGAAGTAAATCCCAAAGCTGTTATAAATGGTGAACATGTAGAAGTTGATATTTCTGATATTAAAATTAGAGTAAAATCACCAAAGAGTAATTTGAAAAAATTACTGAATAAAATTATCAAAAAAACTAAAAAAATAATATAGAATATATGTTTAAGGTAGAAAAGATCATAACCGGTGTTTTCCAAGAAAATACTTATTTAATTTATAATAATAAAGATGTAATTATTATTGATCCGGGTGATGATTTTGAAAAAATTGATCTGTTTATTAGGGAAAACGAATTATTACCAAAAGCAATTTTAGGAACACACGGTCATATCGATCATATTTCATCTGTTTATCCTTTAAAAGAAAAGTATAATATTCCGTTTTATTTAAATAGTAAAGAACAATCTAATCTTGATTATTTAGAATCAGTATCCGATAAGTATAATATTAAATATTGGGGGACCCCAAAAATTGATATAGATTTAGAAAATAAAAATGAGATTTCAATAGGTAAATTCAATTTTAAAATAATTCATTCTCCTGGTCATACTTTAGGCGGTGTATTATTTAAAATAAATGATATTGTATTCTGTGGTGATACGATTTTTAAAAATTCAATTGGAAGAGTTGACCTTCCTGGTGGTGATATGAGAGTATTGAAGGATAGCATATTGAAAAATATTTACACATTACCTGAAGACACAAAGTTATACCCGGGACATCTTGGAATTACTACTGTAAAACATGAAAAATACAATAACCCTTATGTACATATTTGATAAACTAAATATTGAGGTATTATGGAAACAATTTATAAAGCGTTAATTGGAGCAGGTATTGGCTGGGTAATATTAGGCCCGATGGGAGCAATAATAGGAGGAATGATCGGTGCTCAGTCTTCTAAACAAATTTCTAGAAAAAGACGATTTCATCCATATAGCCAAACACAAAAAGGTGATTTTTATGTAAGTTTAGTAGTTATTTTTGCTTATGTTGTGAAGGCAGATAAAAAAATCCGTAAAAGTGAAATTTCTTATGTTAAAAATTATTTGTTACAAAATGTAAGTAATCATAATTTAGTTCAAGATCTGATGAATATGTTAAAAAATGTGTTGGAAAAAGAGATAGAAATTCAAAAAATAACACAACAAATAGCGGATAATATGGATTATGCATCAAGATTACAACTTATACATTTGCTTTTTGGAATAGCTCTTGCTGATGGGGAATTACATTCATCTGAAAAAGATGCAATTAGGCAAATAACAGTTCTTCTTAAACTTCCTATGCAAGATTATCAATCGATCTTTTCAATGTATCATCAAAAAAATAGAGATTCCGCATATAAAATTTTAGAAATTTCTCCGGATGCTACTGTTGATGAGATCAAGAATGCATATAAAAAAATGGCTAATAAATATCACCCTGATAAGGTCTCACATCTTGGGGAAGATATGGTAAAAATGGCCGAAGAAAAATTTAAAGCTATTAATAATGCTTATAGTTCGATTCGCAAAAGAAAAGGTTTTTAGAATTTTATACTTGATTAATTTTAATTTATTTTGGGGGGAATAATGTCAATTAAATATGATGACAGCCATCTAATACCATCATTTAGACAAAAAGATTTAAATAAATTTAGACCCAAAACGGTTGAATCATTAAATCTATTGAAAAATCGAAATGGATCCGGAAGTGAATTTCTCGGATGGTTAGATTTACCCAATCAAAATGTCGATGATTTAAAAGAATTGATAGATGCAGGAAATGAGGTAAAGAATAGTAATGATTTGCTGGTTTGTATAGGAATTGGTGGAAGTTATTTGGGAGCAAAGGCAGTTATTTCATCATTAATGCCTAAAAATAATATTCGGTTCATCGGTCATCATTTATCACCTTTAGGATTGTCACAATTACTTGAAGAATTAAAAGAAAAAGATTTTTATGTGAATGTGATATCAAAATCCGGTACAACCACTGAGCCGGGAATCGCCTTTAGGATTATCAGAGAATTAGCCGAAAAGAAATATAGTAAAAGATCAAAAGATAGAATTATTGTTACAACAGATTCTGAAAAAGGTGCATTAAAACAATTAGCAGATCAGAAAGAATATAGAAAATTTGTTATTCCTAATGATGTTGGTGGAAGATTTTCTGTTTTAACTCCGGTAGGATTATTACCGATCGTAGCCGCCGGTTTGGATATAAATTCTATATTAAATGGTGCAAAAATTGGATTAAAAAACTCAATGATCCCTGATGATAAAAAAAATATTGCTATTAGATATGCACGCAACAGAAGTATTTTATATTCAAAAAAGAAAAAAATAGAAATATTGGCATCAATGGATCCACAAATTCATTATATTGCAGAATGGTGGAAACAATTATACGGTGAAAGTGAAGGGAAAAATGGCAATGGAATTTTTCCGGCAAGTGTTGATTATACTACCGATCTGCATAGTTTAGGTCAGTTAATTCAAGATGGTGAACGAAATATTTTTGAGACATTCTTAGTAATTGACAATTATTCAAATGACATTGAGATTCCTTATGATAATGGAAATTTAGATGGATTAAATTACTTGAGCGGGAAGAAATTAACTTTCGTAAATAGTAAAGCTTACGAGGGAACACTTAAAGCACATATCAATGGGAATGTTCCCTGTTCAACTTTACATATTGAAAAATTAGATGAAGAAAATATAATGGAATTATTAGTAATTTTTGAAGTCGGGGTTGCACTTTCCGCATATAATTTAGGTGTAAATCCATTTGATCAACCCGGAGTTGAAACTTATAAAAATAACATGTTTGAATTGCTCGGTAAACCAAAATTTATTAATAATTGAAATAAGTAAAGAAGTGTAATTAGAAATAAGTAGAAAACATATTTGTTTGGAGGATAAATGGATAAAATAGAAAAGATAAATTATAAAGACATTGTGTTAGTATTAGATGCAATGGGCGGGGATGATGCCCCAAAGATTACAGTAAAAGGGGCATGTAAAGCAAGTTTAAAAAATGAATTTAAAACAATTCTTGTTGGAGATGAAACAAAGATTACAACATATTTGAAAAAGTACAAGCACGATGAAAATAAAATTCAAATTGTACATGCAGCAGATGAAATAAAGATGGGTGATCATCCGAAAGATGTCTTACGAAATCCAAATACTTCTATTGGAATTGCCGCAAAAATAGTTGGAGATAATAAAGGTGATGCGTTGATTTCAGCTGGAAATACCGGAGCTGTTATTTTGGCAACAACAAAGAATATTGATAGAATTGTAGGTGTGCGAAGAACGGCATTAGCAACAATTTATCCGACACACAATTCTCAGAAAAGAGATGATATTTTTTCGTTGATATTAGATGTTGGGGCAAATGTTCATAATTTAGCTCACGAAATAATTCATTTTGCATTTATGGGAAGTGCTTATGTAAAAGCGATTAAAGGGATAGAATCACCTACAATTGGTTTGCTGAATATAGGTTCAGAAGAGTATAAAGGTGGTGAAGTATTGTCAAGAGCTTATACGATACTTAAATCAATTCCGAGTTTAAATTTTTTTGGAAATGTAGAAGGAAACGATTTGATGAAAGGGCTTGTAGATGTTGTTGTAACCGAAGGAATAACCGGAAACATTGCAATAAAAACCATTGAAGGAATGGCGGGTTCGATGAAGGAAGTTGGGAAAATTGCATTTAAACATAATATGATTTGGAAAATGGGAATGGTAATGTTAGCGAGTGGAATTAAAAAATTGCAAGATATTACTGATTTTGAAACTTATGGTGGTGCTCCGGTATTTGGATTTGAAAAAACGGTCATAAAATGTCATGGACGTTCAACTGAAAAATCAATAAACAACGCACTTGTTTTGGCAGCAAAATCAGTTCATGAAAATATGAGTGGTACAATTTCAAGATCAATTGCACATTTTGAGCACCGTAATGGATTAGAAGAAATTGGAAGAGAAATTAATTATTAATATTTCACGTAAAGAAAGAGGCTCACACATATCTGCTGCGGGCAGGTAAAGTTATGAAGACGCAAAGAAGAAAAATAAGTTATAAAATTGTAAAAACTCAACAAAAGGATTTTTTTATTATATGGAAAACGGAGGACGGAGATAGGAAACTGGAGGACGGTGAACGGAGAAAAATTTCTAATTTCTAACCAAATTACACTTAATATTTCCGCCATTGTGGGCAGGCAATATTAACACGGAATATCTAATTATAAAGTCGTGAAATTGTGTTAAAACTTTTGAAGTTTTAACTTATTTTATTACAATAATTTCAATTGTTTTATATTTTATTTGCTCAAAATTCGGAAGTTTTTTGTATAAGTTTTAAAAAACTAAAAAAAATGATTGGTTAAATAGAAAATAATTAATATATTTAAAGATAATGAGTAATGTTGAAAATTAAGAAAAATATGAGTGAAAAAATTAAAATAAAATTACCTGACGGTACAGAGAAAAATTTCCCTAAAGGATCGACTTCCTATGATGTTGCTTTGTCAATAAGTAAAGGATTAGCGGAACACAGTTATCTTGCAAAAGTAAATGATAAATTAGTTGATTTAAATGCGAAATTAAAAAATGATTCTAATGTTGAATTAATTACAGATAAATCTCCTGAATTAGAAGAAGTTTTACTTCACAGTGCAGCACATGTTATGGCCCAAGCAGTAAAGAGATTATATCCAAAAGTAAAAGTAGCAATAGGTCCGGCTATAGAGAATGGATTTTATTATGATTTCGATTTTGATGAACCTTTAACAGAAGCTGATTTACCGAAAATCGAAAAAGAGATGAAAAAGATCATAGACGAAGATTATTCTATAGAAAGAAAAGAGATCAGTAAAAAGGAAGCGATAGAATATTTTTCAAATCCAAAAGAGAATTATAAATTGGAAATAATTGATGAATTCCCTGATAATGAACAAATATCTTTATATTCACAAGGTGATTTTACCGATCTATGTCGTGGACCTCATCTTCCTTCAACCGGAAAAATTAAGGCATTTAAATTACTTAGTGTTGCCGGTGCATATTGGCGTGGTGATGAAAAGAACAAAATGCTTTCGAGAATTTATGGAACTGCTTTCATTAGTAAGAAGAAATTAAATAAATATTTAAATTTGCTTGAGGAAGCGAAGAAACGCGATCATCGAAAGTTAGGTAAACAGCTTGATCTTTTTGATATATCGGAACAGGTTGGGCAAGGTTTAGTTTTATGGTATCCAAAAGGAGCGACACTAAAAAAGATAATTGAAGATTTCTGGTTTAAAGAACATAAAAAAAATGATTATGAACTTGTTTTATCACCTCATATTGGAAAATCAGGTCTTTGGGAAACATCAGGTCATTTGGATTTTTACAGAGAATCTATGTATCCGCCAATGGATGTAGAGGGACAGGATTATTATATTAAACCGATGAATTGTCCATTCCATATTATGATCTATCAACGAAGACAACAGAGTTATCGTGATCTTCCGGTAAGATATGCGGAATTGGGAACTGTCTATCGTTATGAATTATCCGGAGCTTTACACGGTTTAATGAGAGTGAGAGGATTTACACAAGATGATGCTCACATTATTTGTACTCCGGATCAACTTGATGAAGAAATTGAAAAATTAATAGCATTTTCGTTTGAATTTTTAAAAGCTTTTGGATTCAAAAAATTTGAGGTCTTTTTATCAACTATACCGACGGATAAATATGTTGGTGAACCCGCAAAATGGAAAAAAGCACAAGATTCATTAAGCCTATCATTGGAAAAAATGAAAGTTCCATATGAAATTGACGAAGGTGGAGGTGCTTTTTACGGGCCTAAAATAGACATAAAAATTAGAGACG
Organism: Fidelibacterota bacterium; assembly: GCA_034723415.1. GTDB lineage: Bacteria > Fidelibacterota > Fidelibacteria > Fidelibacterales > Fidelibacteraceae > TCS52. Next base: position 9,127 of record JAYEOX010000027.1, read on the forward strand.
CAATTGGCAGATTATGGCAATGCACAACAATTCAGTTCGATTTTAATTTACCGGAAAGATTTGATATGAATTTTACAGCATCAGATGGAACCAATCAGAGACCATATATGATCCATAGGGCAATTATGGGTTCATTAGAAAGATTTATTGGAATTTTGTTAGAGGATACTGCCGGTAATTTACCTGTATGGTTGTCTCCTTATCAAGTATGTATTATTCCGATAACAGACAGACAAGTTGAATATGTTAAAAAAATAGATAAAAAGTTAAAAGATAATTCAATAAGAAGTAAGATAAATGCTCATCAAGAAAAAGTAGGTGCCAAAATTCGCACAGCTGAATTAGAAAAAATTCCATATATGCTGATAATTGGTGATAAAGAGATGGAAAGTGGAAAAGTCAGTGTTAGAAAACATGGTTCGGGTGATCAAGGAAAAATGTTATTAGATGAATTTATAAAGAACATTAAAAATTAAATAATAAATAAAAAAGGAGTAAATATTTCAACAAACAAGTCAAGTGGTTCTCTCAGAATTAATGGTGAGATCAGAGTTCAACAGGTAAGATTAATTACGGATGAAGGGGACCAAATAGGTGTAGTAAACATACAAGAGGCGCAAGAAATAGCTGAAAAAAGAGATTTGGATTTGGTGGAAGTAGCGCCGGAAGCAAATCCCCCTGTATGTAAAATAATGAATTATGGTAAATATATTTACCGTCAACAAAAACGAGAAAAAAAGAATAAGAAAAAACAAAGCTCATCTCCGTTAAAGGAAATGAGGTTTCGTCCTAGAATTGATGAACATGACATAATAACAAAAGTTAATAAGATAATTGGGTTTCTTGAAAATGGCTCAAAAGTAAAAATAACTGTAATGTTCAGAGGTCGTGAAATGGCTCATAAAGATTTGGGTGTTGAAACATTGGAAAATATATTAGATAAACTTTCTGATGTTGCTGAAATAGATAATGAACCAAGTATGGTAGGAAGATTCTTATCCGTTTTTATCGTACCTAAAAAAGGAGATTAATAAATGCCAAAAGTAAAAACAAATCGTGGCGCAGCGAAGAGAATTAAAACAACGAGCAGTGGAAAATTGAAAAGAAAAAAAGCATTTGCCGGTCATAAGTTCACTTCTAAAACTACTAAGCGTAAACGAGGTCTTCGTAAATCAACTTTAGTTTCAAAAAGTGATGAAAAACGAATGAAAGATCTGTTATAATTGTTAGTAATATTTTAAATTAGGAAACTAAAGAAAGTAAAAAGGAGAGAAAATGCCAAGAGCAAATAGTTCTGTGTCAAGACACAGAAGACATAGAAAAATAGTAAAAGCCGCAAAGGGTCAATGGGGCGCTCGTCATAGATTATTTAAAACAGCTAAAGAGGCAGTTGAGCGTGGTTGGAAATATGCTTATAGAGATAGAAGACAGAAAAAAAGAGATTTTCGTAAATTATGGATAACAAGAATTAATGCTGCAGTAAGACAACATGGAATGACTTATTCTTCATTTATTAATGCTTTGAAAGATAAAGATGTTCAATTAAATAGAAAGCAATTAAGTGAATTAGCTATTCGTGAACCTGAAGCATTTGCAGAATTAGTAAAATCAGTAAAACCCAAAAAATCAACAAAGTAATTAATTATAAATTAAATTTGTAATAGGAATTTTTGTATGTCAATCTTTGATGAAATAGGAAGTGTTGCAGAAAATTTTCATGATGAACTTGATATAATTTCTAATCAAGAACAAGTTGTTGATTTAAAAAATAAATATTTGGGAAGAAAGGGAATCATTTCAAATTTATTTTCTCAAATAGGTAAAGTTGCTGCAGAAGATAGAAAAAAAGTTGGTAAATCATTAAATTCATTAAAAAATGAATTTACAGAAAAAATTAATAAAAAAGATCAACAATTTTCTGTATCTGAGAAAAAATCAAATAAAATGGATTACTCTTTACCGGGATATTCATTCAATAGAGGTTCTCAACATCCAATCACACAAGCAATTGATGAAATGTTGGATATTTTTAATCACTTGGGATTTGATATTGCTTATGGACCTGAGGTTGAAACAGATTGGTATAATTTCGGATCATTGAATTTTCCCAAAAATCATCCAGCAAGAGATATGCAAGATACTTTTTACACAGAAGGAAATGGAATATTAAGGACACATACTTCTCCGGTTCAAACTCGCTTTATGAAAAAAAACAAACCTCCAGTTCGAATTGTCGCTCCGGGTCGTGTCTATAGAAATGAGGCAATAAGCCCGAGAAGTTATTGTCTGTTCAATCAGATAGAGGGATTGTATGTAGACGAGGATGTAACTTTTTCAGATTTACGAGGAACTTTAGATATGTTTTGTAAAATGTATTTCGGTTCCAATGTAAAATTAAAATTTCGTACAAGTTATTTCCCATTTACAGAACCGTCAGCTGAAGTTGATGTTTCTTGTTTCCTTTGTGGAGGAAAAGGTTGTAGAGTTTGTAAAAATACAGGTTGGTTGGAAATATTGGGCTGCGGAATGGTTGATCCTAACGTTTTTAAATCTGTTGGATATGATACTGAAAAATATAATGGGTTCGCATTTGGTTTGGGTGTAGAAAGAATGGCAATGTTGAAATTAGGAATTAATGATATACGAATTTTATATGAAAATGATACTGAATTTTTAAAGCAATTTTAATGTTATTAATAATTTATGATATATAAAGGAAAATAATTGAAAGTATCGTTAAATTGGTTAAAACAATACATAACAATAGAAGATGATCCAGAAATATTAGCTGAAAAATTAACTTTAGCCGGTTTGGAGACTACCATAGAAATTGTTGGAGAATCTGTGCCGGATAAGGTTGTTATTGGGCAAGTATTAAGTGTTGAAAAGCATCCTAATGCTGATAGATTATCTGTATGTAAAGTAAATGTCGGCAGTAATAAAGAATTAACAATTGTATGTGGAGCTCCAAATGTTGCTACTGATCAAAAAGTGCCGGTTGCTTTAGTTGGTGCAAAACTTACACCCGATTTTAAGATAAAAAATACAAAATTACGAGGGATCGAATCTCGTGGAATGATCTGTGCAGAAGATGAATTGGGACTTGGTGATATGCATGATGGTATTATGGTATTAGATGATAGTTATGAAATCGGCAAAAATTATAATGATTATTTAGAAAAAGAGATCATTTTTGATATAGATCTAACCCCAAATCGTCCTGATTGTATGTCGCATTTTGGAGTAGTGAGAGATATTGCTGCTATTACGAATTCGCAATATCAGTTTAATAAGGTAAAGATTAAAGAATCGGGAAAGCAAATTAAGGATCTGACGAAAATTAATATTGAAGATAATGAAGCTTGTCCGAGATATACTGCCAGGATCATTCAAAATGTTGAGGTAAAAAAATCACCAAAATGGTTAAAAGAACGAGTTGAATCAGTTGGATTACGATCAATTAATAATATAGTTGACGCTTCAAATTATGTAATGATGGAAACAGGGAGTCCACTTCATACATTTGATTTTGACAAATTAGCTGGTCATGAAATTAATGTACGATTTGCTAAAACCGGTGAAAAATTTGAGACAATAGATCATATTAAAAGAAAATTATCACCGGAGATATTATTAATTTGTGATTCTAAAAAACCTGTTGCTATAGCAGGAATAATGGGTGGATTATTTTCAGAAGTTGATGAAAATACAAAAAATATTTTAGTTGAAGGTGCATATTTTAATCCTGCTGTGATTAGAAAAGGTTCGAAATTGCAACAATTATCAACAGATTCTTCTAAACGATTTGAAAGAGGAACAGATCCTAATGAAACACTGATTTATTCTCAAAATAGATTGACAGGATTAATTAATGAAGTCGCAGGTGGGCAAATTGCAAATGGAATGATAGACATTTATCCGAAAAAGATCGAAGAAAAAGTTGTAAAACTAAGATTTTCTAAGATTAAAAATATTACCGGATTGCAAATAGAAAGGCAAGAAATAAAGAGAATATTTATTGCATTAGGTTTTGAAATTATTGAATTTAATAATGATGACATTTTGGTGAAAATTCCTACATTCAGACCTGATGTTGAAAGAGAGATAGATCTGGTTGAAGAAGTGATACGGATAAACAGTATGGATAAAATTCCTACTTTGAGGACAATGCGCATATCTGTTTCGGAAAATGTTGATGAGTTACATCCATTTTTAAGAAGCATAAGAAATTTGTTTGTTGGAATGGGATTTAATGAAACATTAAGTAATTCACTTGTAAGTGAAAAAATAGCTGATTCCGGAATATGGGATTATAAACCATTAAAAATTAAAAATCCACTATCGAAAGAGATGGATACATTAAGAACTGATATTATTCAATCTTTATTAGTCAATTTGAATGTAAACGCAGTAAGAAAAAGAGAAAATATCAGATTATTTGAAATAGGAAAAGTGATCGAAAAAGAATCAAGAAGTGAAACAGGTGCTAAAGAATATTTGAATTTAGGAATACTTGTTTCCGGACCTGTTTGGGGATTAAATTGGAATGAAAAACCAAAACCTGTAAATATTTATTATTTTAAGGGTATTTTCAATCTACTTTGTGAAAAATATGGGATTGATAATGTAAAATACAAAGCGACTGAAAATTGTGAAAATAATTCTGAGTGTATTTCTATTTTTTTACGGAAAAAAGAAATTGGGAAAATAATCAAATATGGAACTTCTAAGTTTGATAAATTACAATTGAATTATCCTGTAATTGTAATGGAAGTAAATTTAGATAAAATATTCAAAAGCAGGCAAAGAATCAAAAAATACAAAGAGATATCGCTTTATCCATCTATAACGAGAGATATTTCAGTTGTAATTGACAAGAATAAAATGGTAAAAGATCTATTAGATGAAATAAAGACGAATGGTGGAGAAAATTTAATAGATGTAATAATTTATGATCGTTTTATTGATGATGAAAAATTAGGAAAGGATAAAATTTCTCTATCTTTTAGATTAGAATTCAGAAATAAAAAAAGAACTTTAAAAGATAATGAAATTGATAAAGTAATGGAGAAAATATTTAATAAATTATTAAAAAATTATGGAGCACAATTAAGGTGATGCAAACAGAATCACTTACAAATTTAGAAAAAAAAATAGTAGAATCATTAGATGTGATAGACAAATTAAGAGAAGAAAACGAAATTCTTAAGAAAAATCAAAATCCGAATATTCCCAATGAAAAGATAAAAAGAGTAAAAGATAAGCTTACTGAAATTGTTCGTGACATTAGTGATTTTAGAAATTTAAAATGATTTGGTGTAAAAATGACACAAATTGATGAAAAACAAAATGAAAAGACAATGACTGTTGAAATATACGGTCAGGACTATCCCATAAAGGGTAAAGTGGACCCAAAATTTATGGAACAAGTTGCTGAATATGTTGATGAAAGTATGAAAGAAATTGGTGCAAATATGTCGTCAACTTTTGCAATACATAAAATAGCAGTAATTGCTGCTATGAATATTGCAGCTGAATATTTAAAATTATCTGATGATGAAAAGAAAACTCACATTGAAATTAATAATAAATCACAACAACTTATTAGATTAATAGATAGTAAAATTAGTTCATAAAATTCATTTTTATATTTCATTTAATTGTCTCTATAGTTTAAAATTTTATTGAGGAGGAAAAATGGAGTGGATTATTGGAATCGTTGGAGGATTGATATTAGGTGGATTATTAGTAATTTTATATTATCGTATAAAATTAAGTAATGCTAATGTTCATGTAACTGAAATGCTTGAAAAAGCCAGAAAAGAAAGCGAGACGATAAAGAAAGAGAAAATATTAGAGGGTAAAGATGAGGCAATAAGATTAAGACAAAGAGTAGAAGACGACTACAAAGAAAGAACGATTGAGTTAAGAACAAATGAAAAAGAACAAAAAAAACGGGAACAAAATTTAGATCGTAAAGCAGAATTAATAGACAGACGGAATGAAAATATTCAATCAAGAGAAGACAAAAATAAAGAAATAGAAAGGTCTGTATCACTAAAAGAAAAAGAAATTGAAAAAATACGGGTTGAAGAACAAAATAAATTGGAACGAATATCCGGTATAAGTCGTCAACAAGCCAAAAAAACATTAATGGATGAACTGTATGATAAAGCTCGTACAGATGCTCAAGTGAAGGTCAAAGAAATAAAAGAAACAGCGATATTGAATGCAAATAAAGAGGCGAAGAAAGTAATTATTGAAGCAATTCAACGGTCAGCAGCAGATCATACTGCGGAAACAACTGTAACAACTGTTAGCTTACCAAATGATCAAATGAAAGGTAGAGTTATTGGAAGAGAAGGGCGAAACATCAGACACTTTGAATCGATGACCGGAATTGAATTGATTATTGATGATACTCCGGAGGCAGTAGTTCTTTCCGGGTTCGATCCGGTTAGGCGTGAAACAGCAAGGATAGCTTTAGAAAAACTGATTAAGGATGGACGTATTCATCCGGCAAGAATTGAAGAAATGGTAAAAAAGGCGAAAGAAGAAGTAGAAGAATCAATGAAAGAAGCAGCAGAAGATGCATTAATGGAAGTAAAATTACCGCCGTTACCAAAAGAATTATTGATTAATTTAGGTAGGTTAAAATATAGAACAAGTTATGGGCAAAATGTATTAAAACATTCAGTAGAAGTTGCTTGGCTATCAGGATTGATGGCTGCTGAATTGAATTTAGATGGCAATATTGCAAAAAGAGCAGGATTATTACACGATATTGGCAAGGCAATTGATAGAAATATTGAAGGGACTCATGCTTTAATAGGAGCTGAATTAGCTCGTAAAAATAAAGAAAAAGAAATAATTGTTAATGCTATCGAGAGTCATCATGAAGAAGTAGAAATGACAAATCCAATTTCTGCAATTGTCCAAGCAGCAGATGCTATCAGTGGAGCAAGAAGAGGTGCGAGAGGTCAGACATTAGAAAGTTATATTCAACGAATGGAAAAATTAGAAAACATTTCAAATGGCTTTAAAGGTGTTAATAAAACATATGCAATTCAAGCAGGAAGAGAAGTTAGGGTAATAGTTGAACAAAAAAGTGTCTCTGATAAGAATGCCGATTTATTAGCTGAAGATATTGCAGGAAATATTCAAAAAGAGATGACTTATCCCGGACAAATTAAAGTTACTGTGATAAGAGAACATCGATCTGTTGGATATGCAAAATAAATAACAGGAAAAATATGGAAACTAAAGAGTTGAGTGGTAAGGAAGTTGCGAAATTTTATAAAAATAGGATAAAAGAAAAAGTATTAAATTTAAAAAAGGAAGGTATAACTCCAGGATTAGCAGTTGTTTTAGTTGGAGATGACCCGGCTTCAAAAATTTATGTTAATAGCAAATCGCGTACCTGTTCAAAATTGGGGATATTTTCAAAAACATTAACCTATTCAAATAAAATTACTCAAGCTGAATTAATTACTGTAATAGATAAATTAAATAAAGATAAACAAATTAATGGAATATTGGTTCAAATGCCATTGCCGTCTCATATAGATGAATTTGAAATAATCAACCGTATTTTACCTGAAAAGGATGTTGATGGTTTTCATCCGGTAAATATTGGAAAATTAGTTATTGGAAAAGAATCTTTTGTCTCATGTACTCCTGCAGGTATATTAGCAATATTAAAATATTATAATATTTCAGTTGAAGGTAAACATGTAGTAATAATTAGTCGCTCTAATATTGTTGGGAAACCTTTATTGAATTTACTTTATCAAAAAAGCGACTTTGGAAACGCAACAGTAACTATTTGTCATTCAAGAACGAAGAATTTATCTAAAATCACAAATCAAGCTGATGTATTAATTGTTGCAACAGGTAGTCCAAATATGATCACAGACGATATGGTAAAAGAAGGAAGTGTTATTATTGATGTAGGTATTAATCGTATTAAAGATAAATCTAAGAAAAAAGGTTATAGATTAGTTGGCGATGTTGATTTTGAGAGTGTGAAGAATAAAGTTTATGCGATTACTCCCGTACCCGGTGGAGTAGGACCAATGACAATAACGATGTTAATGCAAAATACATTAGAAGCTGCACAGAGAGCAAGGTAAAATTTGTTAAATATATGATTTTAATAACGAATATCAATTAACAAATAAAGATTTACCAAATAAATGTTTGTATATAAAATTAAAAGAGAATGTAAATAATGAAAATAGTAGCAATTTGAAACAGAAATGCTATAAAACCCCTTACAGGGCGTAGCAAAATCATTTGAAGGAATTTATTTTTGGTATCACATAAAAAAGTAAAATTTTTTATTTTTGTATATATTTTTGGCATTAGTTTATTAATAATGTCACATTTTAATTTTGGAATAAATTATGGATTCCATTATTTGCAAGATTTTTTAATAAAAAAAATGGGATATAATATTAATTTAGGAGAATTTAATTCTAACATTAATTCCTATTTAAATGCTAATAGAGTTTCATTTTCAAACAAAGATTCAACATTTATTATTGATGTAGATTCATTAAATATAAAATATAATGGAGTAGCTAAACTACTTGGGAGAAAACACATTGATTATTTAAAATTAAAATCTCCCATAATCACAATTAATATGAGTGATTTAAAAGAAAACAATGAAATTGTATTCCCAAAGATTAATTTTGGAAAAATAATAATTGATAATGCCCAAATAAATATTATAAAAAATGAAAAAGATTCAATTAAGTTTGAAGATTTTTCGGGGAAGATTTCTCTGTTTAGCAGTAAAAAATCAGTTGCAATTACTGTGAAAGATCTATCTTTTTTTCAACGTAATATTGATAAAAATATTAAAAAATTAAGTGCAAAATTATTGATAAAAAATGGTATAATTAAATTTAAGGATCTATTGTGTGAAAGCAATAATTTAAATATTGAATCCGAAGGTAAGGTAAAAATTGAATCACCGAATCAATTTAAAATTGAAGTAGCTATAGACAGATTAAATCCAGATTCATTGTTTAAAAAATCAGATTCGCTATTTTTTGAAAATGATGTTGTTGATATTTTTGCAAATTTGTCAGGCAACAAGGAAAAAGTAAATGCTACTATGAGAATTGTGGGTATTTTTCGTGGCAAGATTATTGATAATTTAGAGACAGAAGTTAGATATTCAAATAAAGAAATTAGAATATACTCTTTGTCATTTATTAATTCATTAGTTAATATGAACTTATCAGGAAATTATAGCTTTGATAATAATTATAATTTGAAAATTAATTTAAAAAATAGTTATCCCAGCTTTATGGGAATTTCAACTGGTTCTTTAAATGTTTCAGGAGATGTAGATATAAATGGGAATTTAAAAGGAAACAATTTTGTTAATTATGATATTAGTTGTAAAAATGTAATGGATGGATATATTCCTCGAATGTATGGGAAGATCAATATTAGTAAAAATAAAATAAAGTTACTTGATACTAATAAAGTGTTTTTTGAAGATGGACATGCAGAAATTCATGGTGAGATAACTAAAGGGAAAACGATCAATTTATTTACTGAAATGCATTTAAATTCTTTTAAAAATATACCCTATCTCAGTAAGTATGATCTCTTTGCAAAAAATATTATTCATAGAAACCATATTTTTGGTAATTTAAAAAGTCCAAATATTGTGGGAAGAATTTACTCAGACGATATAAATTATAAAGATTACGGTTTTGGGAGTATTAATTGTACATTTAATCTAAAAGATGTTATTGATCAAAGAAGTGGAGAAGCATATTTAAATATTTCTAATATGATAAAAGGTAAAGTTAAAATTAAGTCAGCTGAATCTTTAATTGAGTTATCAAAGGATACAATAAATTTTAACTTTATAGAATTACGTGGTGATAAAGGTTATATGGAATTGTCGGGTAAGTTAAATAATTATTCCATTTTTAATATCACAAATATTTATGTTGAACATTCAGGAAATGAAATAAAACTGCAAAATCCATTTCAAATAAATTATAGCGATGACATCTTGAAAATAGCACCATTTGAATTTAATATAAATGAAGGTAAGCTTTATGGTAAGCTGAATTTAATGCAAAATAATGACATTCAATCTAATGTAATATTTAAAAATATTAACATTGGAGAAATTTTTGAAAAAAGTAAAATAAATATGCCAATATCAGGTAAATTAAGTGGAGCAGTAAATGTAGAAGGAAATTTAAATTCACCTAAGATAACAACAATAATTAATTCAGAGAATGGAAAGATCAATAAATTAGATTATAATAGATTAATCGGAAATATAAGCTATAGTGATTCTACTATTTTTGTGAATAATTTTAAATTGGAAGATGCTGATGAAAAAACAATATCAATATTTGGGGAATTACCATTTTATTTAAATATTAATGATAAAATATATGATTTCTATGATTCTCAACCAATAAATTTAAACATTGTATTTAATGATATTGAATTAATGAAATATAACCAATTTTTTCCGAAAAGATTGAAAATCGGTGGAATGTTGACCAGTATTTTAACTGTTAATGGTTCTTATAGTGATCCAACAATTAGTTTCCCTATCAAAATAATAGGCCCTATTATAAATAAAATTAATCTTGAATCAGCAAAAATAAATATTCAATATTCAGACAAAAAATTATATTTAAATGATATAAATTTTATTTCCAAAAATGGCGAATATAATGGATACGGATATTTTCCTATGGATCTGTCTTTAGTCAAAAATAATAATATTTTAGATAAAAATGATTCGATATATTTTACGATAACATCTGAAGATAATAATTTAACCTATTTAACTCCTTTTCTTAGAAGTGTAGAACAAGTAAATGGGAATATATTTACTACTTTAACTTTAAATGGAACTTATAACAATCCAATTCGTAATGGTAAAATAAAAATAAAAGATTCTGACATGACCATTGATAAATTAAAAAATGATATAAAAAATATTGATGGTAACTTTATCTTAAAAGATAATATAATGGATGTAGATTTAGAGGGTTCTTTATTCAAATCAGTAAGTTCCATAATGAATATACTTGGAATAGAAAAAGATGAATACAGCGTAGACAGTTCTAATATTGATATTAGTGGAAAGATGGATATGAGTAAATTTTTTAGGCCAAGTTATGATTTGAAAATAAAAGGAAAAGATGTGAATATTTTGACACTTTCAGATGATGTAGATATAAGTGGAGATATGAAATTAAATGTTAGTGGTAAAGATACGATTACTGTCGATGGTGTTTTCCAAACTAATGAAGGAGTTTTAAGGATACCATTCGGAAGTAAAACAAAATGGCTATTAGAGGAAAGAAAAAACAGAAAAGTTAAATTTGAATATGAAATTAATGTGCCAATGGAACAAAATATTTACTTAAAGAACAATTTTGTTGATGTTGAATTAGATGGAGAAGTAATCTTAAAAAGAGATATAGATGGAAATAAAACGATAGGTGGAGAATTGAACATTATAGATGGTTTCTTTTACTATTATAGTGTAATATTCGATGTTGAATATGGGAAAATAATATTTGATCCAATTGATGGAAATCATTCCTTAAATTTTCGTGCTATTAAAAAAATAGATGATAATAATCAAATAATTGCAATGCTAACTGGTGAAGTAGAAAGCCCGGAAATAAGGCTCTATGATGAAAACAATATGTATACACAATCAGAATTAATTCAAATATTAACAATTGGTAATACAGCCGGATCTGTTAAGGAAATATCAGGAAATTTATTGACAAATATTGCAGAAGTAGGGATTGAGCAACAGATGAATAATTTAGATATTATACAAAAAATTGATTTAAGAACAGGAACAAGTTTAACCGATATCGATAGTACTTCAGTAAAAATTGGTAGTCGTTTGGGAAAGAATATTTATTTTACTATTGAGAGTGCACCCTTAAGTGATGAAGCATTAAAGTCCTTGGAATTAGAATATAGAATAAACAAAAACCTATCAATTGTTGGAACGGCAGATGAAAAAAGTGCATCCGGCTCAGTTAGATTAAGATTTCAATACTAATATTTTATTTAAAATGAAGTTATTAAAATACATACATAAATTTAAATTTTTCATGGTTTTTACCATAATAATTATATCCTGTCATCTATTTGCAACGACAAACGAAAATGAGATAGAAACTGAAATTGTAAAAATTAATTACATTGGTAACAACAATATAAATGCTAAAAAGATTAACAAAATTTTAAATGTGAGAATCGATAATACTAAAAAATATAAAGATGGATTCAATAAACGACTAATTAAGTTAGAAGAAGAGAGAATTAAATACCTGTATATTTCTAAAGGTTATATGAATTGTCAAGTATCTGATTCTTTATTTGTTAATTCGCACAATCAACTTAATATTATTTATAAAATTAGAGAAGGGGAAAAATATTTATTAAATAAACTTCCAATAATTGGAAATAAAGTTTTAGAAAAAGAAGATATTCTAAAAATATTAGATTTACAATTCAATAAATATTTTAATATTTTCAGTTTTAAGGATAAGTTGAAATTATTAAAAAACAAATATGGTCAATTAGGTTATGCATATGCTGAGATAAATTATGAAATGAATAATGATCCGGATTTAGAAATAACAATAAAAATTGATGAAAATGAAAAATATTTCATAAAAGATATAAATATTAGCGGGTTAAAAAAAATAAAAGATAGTGCAATAAAGAAACAATTAAATATTAAATCCGAAGATAGATATGATCTTGGTAAAATAAAACAAAGTCGAAGGCGAATAATTGAATTGGGAATGTGCAATAGTGTAAATATAGTTCCAGAAAATAGAAATATTGATAGTCAATATGTTGATTTGCATATTAAAATTTCTGAAGCATTAGAACACAGATGGGATGCTAATTTTGGTTTTAGACAAGGGAGAGTTGAATTTGTCAATCATTCTTATTTATTTTCACAAATTGATTGGACACATAAAAATATCTTTAGTAGGGCACATCGGCTCAGTATTAGTAGTTCGATAAATTTATTAATGAACCAAATTTTTGATCTTAAAAATACTCAATTTTCTTATGATGTTCAATTGAGTTATCGTGTTCCTATTATTTGGAAATATCATTTACCAACAACAATTTCATTATATCAAAAAAAGGATGTCTATTCTCCGTTTAATAAGATTAAAATCGATAAAAATGATGAATTAATTACAAAAGGTTTATCTGTATTATCGAATTATAAACCTGATCGGAAATTCCAGATATCTATGGGTTATACTTTAAGAGAAATAGAAAGTATTTTATCACAAGAAAGATCTGAATTACAGAATAGGGTTTCAATTATCTCAAAATATGATAATCGTGATAATTTTTTATATCCTCATAACGGATTTAATATTAGATTATCTACTGATTTTGTAAATAGTTTTGAAGGAAATTTTTCTCAATATATTCGGTGGGAAATGTCTGTGGCAAAATATTTTTCAATATTTAAAAATACGGTTTTGGCAAGTAGAATAGCGATTGGTGAGATATATAATTTTTCTGAATATGATCCTTTAACCGCATTGTTTAGAATGGGTACAGAAACATCAGTTAGAGGTTGGACACAATCAATTGGTGATGAATATTTAACTACAGATAGTTTAACTGTTTATGCCGGTTATAATGAAGTATTAGCAAATTTAGAATATCGTATTCCACTATTTTGGATATTTGGAGCAGAATTTTTTATTGATGCAGGACAACTAAAAAACAATTTTAAAGATGTTTTTCAATTGAATGAATATTATATTAGTGCTGGTGGAGGTATTAGAATAGAATCACCGGTCGGTCCTATTCGATTTGAAGTGCCATTTGTAATTAATGATCCTTCCGGAAAAAAGAAATTTGGAGACCAAACTGAGATAAAAATAATAATTGCTATTTTATTTGCTTATTAATTTTATTAAATTAGGAACAAAATTATGAGAAGTTCATAGTAAAAATAAAAAAGAAGGAGAAAGAAATGAAAAAAGTGTTTGCATTGGTTTTTGTAACATTATTATTGTTAACAAGTTGTGCTGATAATAGAACAGCTGATGAAATTTTTAGTGATGTTAAAAAAATGGTCAAAGAAAAAGAGTATGAAAAAGCAGTTGATGATTTAAAATTAATTCCAAAAAGGTTTCCCGAAGATTCTTTAGTAGTAGAAAGTATATATAAAATTGCTGAAATTAATATGCAGAACATGCATGATTTTGAGAAAGCAGCACAAAATTATAGTAAACTTGCAGATAATTATCCATCTTCAGAATATGCAACTAAATCAAGATTTATGGCAGGTTTTTTATTCGCAAACAAGATAAAAGATTTAGAAAAAGCAAAAGAAGAATATAGTAAATTTTTACAAGAATATCCCAGTCATGAATTAATACAATCGGTTGAATTTGAATTAAGAAACTTAGGTGTTCCCGTTGAAAAAATTGATGAATTGAAAGATATTGTTGGAAAAAAAGATTCTGTAGAAGTAAAAAAATAGAGGTAAATAGATGAAATTTGATCTTCAATTGCTGAATGAACAAATTAAAAGTGAAAGTAAATTCATTCAGCAAATCCAAACTGAGTTAAGCAAAGTATTGATCGGACAAAAAAATATGGTTCGTCGTTTATTGATCGGATTATTATCAGACGGACATATCTTATTGGAAGGTGTTCCGGGATTAGCAAAGACATTAGCTGTGAAGTCATTAGCTCAAGCTATTAATACAGAATTCCACAGATTACAGTTTACACCTGATTTATTACCATCTGATTTAATTGGAACTCTTGTGTATAATCAAAAGGAATCAACCTTTGATGTAAAAAAAGGTCCGATTTTTGCAAATATTATTCTTGCAGATGAAATAAATCGTTCACCTGCAAAAGTACAATCTGCATTATTGGAAGCGATGCAAGAACGACAAGTTACTATCGGAGACAAAACATATAAATTAGATGAGCCATTTTTAGTATTGGCAACTCAAAATCCGATAGAGCAAGAGGGAACATATCCGCTACCTGAAGCTCAAGTAGATCGTTTTATGTTAAAAGTTAAGATCGATTATCCTTCGCAGGAAGAAGAATTACAAATTTTGGATCTTATGACTGGAAATAAACTTCCGGATGAAATAGAAAATATAGTTAAAACTGATGTAATATTAAAAGCAAAAAAGGTAGTAAGGAATATTTATGTTGATGAAAAAATACATAAATATGTTACAGATCTGGTATTTGCAACTCGTTATCCTAAAAAATATGGTTTAGAAAATATTAGTGAACTTATTGATTATGGGGCATCGCCAAGAGCTTCTATTAATTTGATCAATGCAGCAAAAGCGAATGCATTTTTAAATAAAAGAGGATATGTAACACCGGAAGATATTCGAGAATTGGGTCACGATGTATTGCGTCATAGGTTAATTTTATCATTCGAAGCTGAGGCAGAAGAGATAACAGTAGAAGATATAATAAAGACGATATTTGATACGATTCCAGTTCCATAATTGAAAAATAATTCGTTATTAAAAGTTTTCATAAGGTGTGAATCTTACAGAATAAAACAGTTTTATGATAAATACGAAGATTGTGAAATCATGTCTGCGCTGTCGTCAAAAAATAGCAAGTGTTAATTATTATCGTGAATGAAAGTAAAAAATTAATATGATCCCAAAAGAAATATTAAAAAAAGTAAAACGAATAGAAATTCAAACTCGAAAAATGGTAAATGATGTTTTTTCAGGTGAATATCATTCAATATTTAAGGGAAGAGGAATGTCATTTTCCGAAGTTAGAGAATATCAACGTGGTGATGATGTACGTTTAATCGATTGGAATGTTACTGCTCGACAGAATCATCCTTATATTAAAGTTATGGAAGAAGAGAGAGAACTGACAGTTTATTTTGCCGTAGATATTTCACATTCCGGTCATTTTGGGTCTGTCCAACAATATAAAAGTGAAATAGCTGCAGAAATTTGCAGCGTATTATCATTTAGTGCAATTAGAAATAATGATAAAGTCGGAATGTTAAGTTTTTCAGATGACATTGAAAAGTATATTTCACCTCGTAAAGGAAAATCAAATGGTTTAAGAGTGATAAGGGAAATTTTATATGGGAAATCTAAATCTGGTTCAACAGACATAGGAAATGCATTAGGATATTTATCAAAACTTATTACTAAAAAAAGTGTAGTTTTTGTAGTTAGTGATTTTTATGATCTGAATTTTGAAAAGTCATTAAAAGTGTTGTCAAATAAACATGATGTAATACTAATTCAAATAATAGATCCGATGGATCGTGTACTGCCAAATATGGGTTTAATGGCATTTCGTGATGCAGAAACCGGTGATAAAAGAATAATTGATACACTTGATAAAAAGAAACAATCGGAATATACTGTTCATTTTTTAAAACGCCAAAATAATTTAGAAAGAATCGTAAAAAAAAGTAATGTTGATCTAATAAATATTGAGACAGATAAATCCTATATTCTCCCATTAACAAAATTTTTCAAAAAAAGAGGGAAAATGTTCCATTGAAAAAAATTATCATTCTTTTAATATTTTATTTTTCAGTCGCATTTGGTCAAATTACGATTAATAGCGATATTACACCGACAAAGGGATATATTGGAAATATTTTTAAATATGAAATTGAAGTTATTTTTTCTTCAAAATATAAAGTTGAAATTCCTAAATTTTCTGATGAAAAAATTGGTAATTTTGAAATATTGTCTAAAGATATTTCAACAAAAAGAGATGATAAAGAAAATTTTGTAAATAAATTATCATTTGAAATTGTAACATTTGATACAGGTTGGCAAGAAATTTCCCCTGTACAAATTGGATTTCAAGATACGGTAAATAAATCAAAAGCCGAATATAAATATTCAGATGCCAAAAATGTTTTTATTTTTTCAGCAATGGATTCTGTAAAGAATGTTGTCGATGTAAAACCTCCATTTTCATTAAGAATATTTTCTGTTTGGGATTGGATTATAATTGTTATTCTTTTATCTGTATTAGCTGGTTTGATTTGGTACGGAATAATTAAAAAACGAAAAAAAATAATAAAGAAAGAACCAAAATATGAATTAACACCAATGGAAACTACAATCAAAGAATTAGAAATACTAAAGAGTAAAGATTATTTAGAAAATAAACTATGGAAAGAATTTTATATTGAATTAACATTTATAATAAAGAAATTTTATGAAGAATATTATTTTATTCATTTAAAAGAGTCCACTACAGAAGAAATATTACCTACGATGAAGGAAGCAATCCCAAAGAAAGAATATGAATTTTTTAAAAAGCTATTTACATCATCAGATTTTGTTAAATTTGCAAAACAAGAGAGTAATTTAAAAAGATGTGAAGATGATTTTGATCGAGTTAAAGAAATAATTATATCATATAAGTAAATTTATTAATTGGGATAGAAAGAAACATGGTGTCCATTCATAAAATATATTTCTCATTAATAAAATAATAAATTATTAACTGGATATCATGTAGTTTTAATTTACAAATTTGGTGTAAAATATTAGTTGACTATTAGATAATAAATAATTAAATTATAATCTTTAAAATACTTGAAAAATATTAAGGTGAAACATTAATACAATATATTCGACATTCTTCAAGCAATCAAAAGCAAAGCCAAATGACATATTCATTTATGATAAGAAAAATATGGAAGAACTTACTTTTCAGAAAGTATTGGAAAATTCTTTAAGGGTAGCAAGTTTGTTAAAAAACACCGGCGTTGGTAAAGGGATGAGAGTTGCAGTGATGTTAGAAAATTCCAGTGAATTTATCTATACTTATTTAGCATTAATACGTTTAGAGGCAATAGTGATCCCAATTAATACAAAATTCAAGTCATTGGCACTTCGTCAGATATTAAGTGATAGTGAAGCGAAATGTTTGATATTTTCCGTAAAATATGAAAATGATATTATTACTGCAACAGACATATTGGATAATGTTGAAATTTTCATTTCATTGGAAGATGACAGCTCTTTTACTAACAATTATTTGTGTAAATTTAATGATTATGCTTTATTTGGTGGGCCCTATAATCTTAAGAATGATTCTCAGTCAGTTATTTTTTATAGTGAGGGATCTACAGGTCCGTCTAAAGGTGTCATTTATAATCAACAAGCACTTATTGATAATGCGAATGCTTTTCAGAGTGCATTATTAATAAAAGGAAATTATAAAATATTTGCTCAATTCCCATTTTCCCACTATTTCTCGATGACATCAATCATTAATAATTCTCTTATAACGGGAATTCCTATTATTATTTCAGATAATTTAAGTAACATTGATAGTGTATCTAATGGGAAGGATATAATTCTCATTGCGACTCCTAATTTTTATGAAAATATTTCTAAAGCTGATTCATTAAATAATACCGATCACATTCAGTTTTGTATTAGTGGTGGCGGAAGATTGAAACCTGAAGTTACAGAATATTTCTTAAAAAATTATAATTTACCCATTTATAAAAGTTATGGAATGATCGAAGCAGGACCAATAATTTTAGTAAATACAAATGAAAAAAAGATAAATTCTATTGGAATACCTCTACATGATATTTCTGTAGCAATAATGAAAGATGAAGAATTTTTAAGATCGAAAGAAATAGGGGAAATCTGTATTAGAGATACAAATATAGTTAAAAAATATTGCTCAAAAAATGTCAAGATTGACAGTTGTATTTTAGTAGGTTGGTATCAATCAGGAGATCTTGGTTATCAAGATATAGATGGATATTTTTATTTTGTCGATAGAAAAATAAACAGAATTAATAAAAATGGATTTGACGTCTATCCAGAGATTATTGAAAATGAGCTTCATAAACACGATTTAATAAAGGAAGTTGCTGTAGTTGGAGCACCTATTAGTAAAACGACACAAAAAATAGTAGCAAATATTGTTACAACTAACAAAAGAGCAATAAACTCAAAAGAACTTGTTTCGTTTTTAGAAAATAAAATACCAAAATATCAAATTCCAGATGAATTTGCATTTTTAGATCACTTGCCCAAAAATGCAACCGGAAAAATAGCAAGACAATCACTAAGAAGAAAAAACACAACATAGATTGGAGGAAAATAATGAAGAACTATTCACCAAATGAAATGAGAAATATTGTAATTGTAGGACATTCTACAAGTGGAAAAACTATTTTAGCCGATGCAATATTATATTCTCAGGGGGTAATCAATAGAATTGGGTCAATTAGAGAAGGTACGACTATTTCTGATTATTCAAAGATTGAAATTGAGAAACAAATATCAATATCATCTTCTTTAATGCATTTTGAAACCAATGATTTAAAATTTAATATAACAGATACACCGGGATATATGGATTTTGCCGGAGAGGTTATTAGTTCTGTTCATGTTTCTGATATTGGAATATTGAGTATTAGTGCAACTGCAGGAATTGAAGTTGGTACAGAATTTTCTTGGAATTATTTGAAAGAAGCCGGTGTAATTCCTTTAATTTCAGTAAATATGTTAGATAAAGAACACACGCATTTTGATGAAATTGTTGAAAAAGCAAAGGAACGATTTAGTGATCGTATTTTTCCTATTCAAATTCCTGTAAAAGCAGGACCCGGAATAAATTCTGTAATAGATCTGATATCAAATAAAATGCTAGTATTTGACAATAAGGGTAAATATAAAAAAGAAGATATCCCGGAAGAATATAAGGAAAAAACAGATGATTTATACCAGCAAATGATTGAAATGATCGCCGAATCAGATGATGAATTATTAGAAAAATACTTTGACAAGGGTGAATTGTCGGCTGATGAAATAAAAACCGGTTTAAAAAATGCAATTATTAATAAAGAATTTATTCCATTGATGGCAACAGCTGCAGAATCCAATGTTGGTGTATCAAGAATAATTGAGATTATTTCTGATTTTTATCCATCACCTGTGGATATGAACAAATTGGATACAAAAGATTTTGATGAGGAAGGAATAACTAAGAAGATCACAGAAAATGGAAGCACAAACATTTTTATTTATAAAACAACAAATGATTCCAGTGTTGGTGATCTCTCTTATTTTAAAGTATTTTCAGGAGTATTGAAACCGGGTTCAGAATTAAAGAATAGTGAAACAAATCAATCCGAAAGGTTTGGCACTGTTTATACATTAAATGGCAAGAAGAGGAAAGAAGTCAATGAGTTACATGCCGGTGACTTTGGTGTTGCTGTTAAATTGAAAGATAGTCATACTAATAATACTTTATCTGATGAAAAAGATCCGATTTTGTATAAAAAAATTGAATTTCCAAATCCGGTAATAAGAGTAGCCGTTGTTGCTACATCAAAAGGTGATGAAGAGAAAATTGGAGCAGGATTATCACAAATAAGTGAACAAGATCCGACTTTTCATTATGAAGTAGATTCTGAATTAAAACAGACATTGGTATCAGGTCTAGGAGAGATTCATCTTCAAGCTTCAATTAATAAAATAATGGAAAGATTTCATATTGAAATTCAGCAATTGGAACCAAAAATTCCATATAGAGAAACAATTAGAAAACAAGCAGGTGGAAGATATAGACATAAAAAACAAAGTGGTGGTGCAGGACAATTTGGTGAGGTAGAGTTGCAAATAGAACCAAATGAAAGAGGAAAAGGAATTGAATTTGAAAGTAAATTAGTAGGGCAAAATGTCGATAGAGTATTTGTTCCGTCAATTGAAAAAGGTATAAAACAAGCATGTATAAATGGTCCTCTTTCCGGAAATATTGTAATTGATGTAAAAGCAGCTGTTGTGGATGGAAAGCAACATCCGGTTGATTCAAAAGATATTGCCTTTCAAATTGCTGGTAGAGAATCATTTAAAAAAGCTTTTCTTAATGGCAATCCGGTATTATTAGAACCAATTTACGAAATACAGATCACTGTTCCTGAAGAGCATATGGGTGATGTTATGGGAGATATCTCATCTCGCAGAGGAAAGGTTAAGGGAGTGGATTCTGATGGGCATTTTCAAGTTATTAATGCAACTGTTCCATTAGCGAATTTGTATAAATATTCAAATATTTTAAGATCATTGACACAAGGGCGTGCATATTATAAAAGAAAATTTTCTAATTACGAAATTGTTCCAAAAGAAATTCAAGATAAAATAATTGAAAATTATCAAAGAGAGAGAGAAGAAGGTAATAAATAAACTTTATCAAAATTTTTTATTATAATTATGAAAAATAAAATTAAATTATTGTGGTCTCCATGGCGTATGGAATATGTGAAAAGAGAAAAAGAGAAAGGATGCGTATTCTGTAAGAGAATTAAGCAAAGTAATGATAAAAAGAATCTGATCTTAATTCGACAAAAGTATTCCTTTGTAATAATGAATCTTTATCCTTACAATAACGGTCATTTAATGGTGGTTCCATACAGACATATTGCAGATTATGGATCGTTAAAAGAAGTTGAGAGGAATGAAATTGCTGAATTGACAAATTTATCGATCAAGGTTATGAAAAATGTGTTAAATCCGGGTGGATTCAATATTGGAATGAACATTGGAAAAATTGGTGGAGCGGGAATTGCTGATCATTTGCATCAACATATTGTCCCGCGTTGGGAAGGCGATACAAATTTTATGCCAATAATTGGTCATACAAAAGTTATTGTAGATAGTTTAAATGAGACATATAATGATTTGAAAATTGGCTTTTCTGAATTATCTTAATTATACAGTGAAATATAAAAATATTGTAGGAGGAAAAAATGAAATATTGTCCAATTTGTAAAAGTGAGTTTAATGATGAAGTTAAAGTGTGTCCTGATCATCATGTTAAATTAGTTAATTCATTGAAACATATAGAACATGAAGATAATGTGCATTGGGTTTTATTATATCAATTTATCAATAAAACATATTTTGAAATGGTTTCGCAAGTATTAGAGAAAAATGATATTCCTTATTTCCAAAAAAATGATTTTTTTGAAGGAGCATATTTAGTTAAAAGCGGATCTCCGATCGGTACATCAATTAAATTATATATTCCGGCAAAATATCTACAAAAAGCAAAGGATTTAACAGGAGGAATGATTGATTTAGATGAAGAATAAAATTAAATCAGTTAAAGGGACTTATGATCTATTACCTTCTGAAATTTATAAATGGCAAGAAGTAGAAAATAAGTTAAGATCAATATTTTCATTATATAATTTTTTAGAGATAAGAACTCCCATATTTGAAAAATCTAAATTATTTAGTAGAAGTGTTGGCGAATTTACAGACATTGTAAATAAAGAAATGTATTCTTTTCTAGATAAAGGAAAAGAAAGTTTAACTTTGAGACCTGAATTAACTGCATCTGTAGTTCGATCTTACATTGAACATAATTTTCAACAAATTTCATCAATACATAAGATTTGGTATTATGGGCCATTATTTCGCCAAGAAAAACCTCAATCGGGTAGATATCGTCAATTTGTTCAGTTTGGTGCTGAAATTTTTGGTTCTGCATATCCCGAATCCGATGTAGAATTAATTGATCTGGCTTATACGATATATACACAATTGGGACTTAAAAAATGGACTTTGTATATCAATACTTTGGGTAAAAAGAAGAATAGAAAAAAATATATAGATATTTTGAAAGAATCTTTGTTGCCATATAAAGATAAATTATGTAAAAATTGTAAAAATCGTTTTGATAAAAATATTTTAAGATTATTTGATTGTAAAAATAGACAATGTAAAAAGATAATGAATGAGCATGCACCATTAATTATTGATCATTTATCAACAGAGGAAAAAGATTATTTTGAAGAAGTTAAATCTTTACTTGATAAATTAAACATTAAATACGAAGTTGATCCGACCATGGTTAGAGGATTAGATTATTATACAAATACGATTTTTGAAATACGAAGTGAAAATTTAGGTTCACAAGATGCATTATGTGGTGGTGGTCGTTATGATAATTTAGTTGAAGATCTTGGCGGCAGTTCTACTCCTGCAGTTGGATTTGCTGCCGGTATGGAAAGATTATTGATTGCAATGGAGAAGGAAAAACTTTTTAAAAATGAATCAAACAAATTAGATATTTTCATCGCTCCGATGAACGAAAATGTTAGGGAAAGAGCAATTCAAATTGTAAAAGAAATTAGAAATAATAGGTATTCTGTTGACATGGACTTTCAAAGACGAAGTGTAAAAGCAATGATGCGAGAAGCAAATAGAAAGAATGCAAAATATTCTATTGTCATTGGTGAAAATGAATTGCAATCGGGAGAAGTAAATATAAAAAATATGGATAGTGGAAAAGAAAAAACTGTGAAAATAGATAGAATAAATGATTTTTTGTCGAAATAATTTTAAAAATAATTGCTTTAGATAAATGATGTTAAATAAACTTATAACTTAAGTTAGAATTGAATTATTAATGTAATGAGTGAAATATAATTTATGAAATTATCCTATTGGTTAGAATTTATTTTAATAAAACTATTTGAATATTTCTTTTCAATTTTTCCATCGCGAGTAGTGGAATGGATGGGGTTTAAATTGGGGACATTTATTTGGATATTTTTCCCTTATAGATTGAATATTGCATTTAATAATTTAAGCATTGCATTTCCCGATAAATCAAGAGAAGAAAAATTAAGAATACTTCATAGCACTTATAAATATTATGGGTATATGATCGCGACTTATTTTATTGCAAATAGAAAATATATGAGAAAAAAAATATTAAACACTGATACAAATGCTGAAGAATTATTTAATAAAGAATTATTAAACAAAAAAGGAATAATATTATCAGGTTTGCATTTCGGCCTTTGGGAAACATATATAAATTATTTAAATATCAAACAGTTCAAATTTAGTGGACTTTATAAACCGATGAAAAATAAACTAACCGATAAATATTTTATAAATCATAGATTAAAATTTGGTGATAATTTAAGACATATTAATATCAAAGATAATAATAATTACGAAAAAGAATTAAAAGAAAATAGAATATTAGCGATTGCAGTTGATCAAAATGCACATAAAAAAGGGACGAAGGTATTTTTTTTAGGAAAAGAAGCATCCATTCCCAAAGGTGTTGCTGTTTTTTATATAAGAACGAATTCTCCAATATATCTTGGCGCATATATAATGAAAAATCTGAAATATCACTTGATCATAAAGAAAATAAATGTTCCGGAATACAGCGAAATAAATGAAAAATCCATAAATTCCATTATGAGTAAAGTATTAAAAGAATACGAAGAGATTGTAAAAACATATCCTGAACAATATCTGTGGTTTCATAAGTTATGGGGAAAACCAAAATCAAAAATTAAACGAACAATGAGAGAAATATTTAAATATTAGGAAAATTAATATGAATGAAAATCAAAATGCTCAGTTAGATGAAGAACTGAAAAGATTTAAAGAAGAAAAAGAAAAAATTAGATCACTTGTTGGTCAGATTGGTGGAAAAAATACACAAAAAAGAGATAAAATTATTTCAATAGTTTTTATTAGTGCTATTACTATATTATTTACTGTTGATGTTTTAAGACATATTTTGCATATTAATATTCCATTACCACCGCTATTTTCAATTGAAATTGGTGTTTTATTTGTTTCAGTAAAGATAATATGGATGATGCATCAGCAAGCAAAAGTTAATCATTTTGAATTTTGGATATTAAATTCAATAGAATTCAGATTAAATGATATTTCTAACAGAATAACAAAAATTTTAAATAAAAAATGAAATTTCATAATTCAAGAATTGGCATTAAAAAAACAATTTCAACGACAATTAATGTTTTAGAAAATGATGGAATAATTGTATATCCGACCGATACAATCTATGGATTTGGTGCAGATGTTTTTTCTGAAATTGCAATAAATAAAATCATAAATTTAAAAAATCGTAACAAAAAAACTCCATTCAGCATAATCGTTCCTTCAAAAGAATATTTATTTGAAAAAGTTATTATAAATGATAGAATAAAAAAAATCGTTAATAAATTTATGCCCGGTGCAGTAACATTTATTTTACCGACAAAAAAAAATGTTTTCCCAAAAATATTTTATAGCGAAAATAAGTTTGTGGGTTATCGTATTCCTAACAATGACTTTTGCTTAAAATTGACTTCTAAATATGACAAACCTATTATCACAACAAGCATAAATTTAAGCGGTGAATTACCATTGAATAAAATTGACAATATAATAAACAATTATCATGATAAAATTGAAGTTTATATCAAAGATGATGAATTGGAAAAAAAATCAAATCCAATCGGAAGTACGATAATCAAAATTACTGAAGATAATAATGTTATTTTAATACGAAGTGGAAAAATTTCATTTTCTGATATTATTAAAATTATCGAATAAATAAGTTAACTAAATTTTATCTTTTCTAATTCTATCTGTTAATAAGATCAAATTTTTCAAGTCCTCAATATCCTTTGCTTTTTCCCAATTATCTATGAAATTTTTATTTTGAATGATTTGAGCAATTGACATTAGTGCTTGCAAATGAAAACTTCTTTCATCTATAGAGCCAACCAGAGCAAATAAGATATGGACTGGAGGGATATCATTACCAAAATCAATTCCTTTTTGTGAGCGAATTACAATAATATCAAATATTTTTTCGCCTTCAATTATTATATGTGGAATTGCAAGTCCTTTGTATATGACCGTACTACTTACATTTTCTCTTTCTTCTAATAAATTATAAATTGTTTTTGGATTTATATTCATTTTTTTTGAAAATGCATTGGAAATGATTTCAAATATTTGATTTTTATTCATTTTTTTGTCAACATCAATGAATTTAGCTTGTTTAATAAGACGATCAAATTTATCTTCTATAATATCATCTCTTTTAATTAAAATATCTTTAAGTTCATCTGTTAAAGTAGAAGTTTTTAATTTTTTCGCACTAATTCGTTCGACAATATGGATTAGAGCTGATTGTTTTGAATTTCTTTTTTTTGAATATAAAAAATACCATAAAATAGAAAGAATTAAAAATCCAAGTGTGATTAATAATGGAATATTTCCCATTTCAATGATTAGAATTAAATAAACAATTATTCCAATAATTTGCAAATATGGATAAAAAGGAGATTTAAAAGATGGTCTATAAGTTATTATTTTACTTTCTCTCATTAAGATCACAGAAAAATTTACAAATAGAAAAAGTATCAACATCATCGTAGAGGCGACTTTTACTAAATTTTCAAGTTCAAGAAAAAGTATAACAGAAACCATAAAAACTGAAGTCATCAAAATTGATATTATTGGCGTTTTTAGTTTTAGATTTACCTTAGATAGTACTGATGGTAAAAGATTGTCTTTCGACATTGCCAATGGAATTCTTGATGATGATAATAGGCCGGCATTTCCTGTTGTTATAAATGCTAACATCGCAGCTACGGAAAGTATTAAATATCCAAAATTTCCATAATGTTTTGAGGCAGCTAGTGAAATTGGATTAAATGTTTGTTGAAAATCTATTTTTCCTAATAAACCAACAGTTACGAAAATAGTCAATATATAAATTAAAGTTACAATAACAAATGCAACAAACATACCCTTTGGTATATTTTTTTTAGGATTTTTTATTTCTTCAGAAAGTGTTACAATTTTTGTGAGTCCTCCAAATGAGATAAAAATCATGCCCGTTGCAGTGAAAATAGATTTCCACCCATAAGAATTAAAGGGGATATAGTTTTGTGCATTTATGTGATTAATATTCGAAAAAAAATAAAATGTTAGAATACTAATTAATCCAATAACTAAAACAATTTGGAATCTTCCACTTTCTTTTGCTCCAATTATATTTAAAATAGCAAAAAATATAGCAAAACTTACAGCGATTATTTTTACCATTTCTACAGAAGTTTCCGGAAAAAGAGGTTGTAAAAATAAACCTATTCCAAGAAGAGCAAAGGCACTTTTTAAACTTAATGAAAACCAAGAAGCTAAACCAGCAAAAGTCCCGAAAAAAGCACCCAAACTTCTGTGTATAAAAAAATAAGTTCCACCAGATTTGGGCATTGCAGTTGCTAATTCTGTTTTTGAAAACATTGCAGGTATCATCAGCAAAGAAGCGAAGATGTAAGCGATAATTATTGAAGGACCAACTTTTAAATATACAATTGCTGGAAGCACAAATAATCCTGAACTTATCATTGATCCGGAAGCGATACAAAAAATATCCCAAAACCCTAATTCTTTCTTTAATTTCATTAATTATACTCCATAATATCTTTAAAAAGATATAAAATAAAAACTAAAACAATAATACAGAAAATTATTAATAATTCCAACTGATATTTATTTCATAAAGTGATTATAAATGAAAATCTTTCCTTGATCAGACAAGGCGAAATACTATTTTCGGATATTTTCAAATCTATTTATTAAAATTATTAGAAATTTCATTAAAATAATTTTCATGCTCTGGTGATATTTCTCTCAATTTTGGTAGGAAAAATGTATCTTGTAATGACTCAATGAAAAAATCTGCTTCTTTATAATGATGTTCAATAAAAATTCGTGTATATTTATCCTTTTTCTGCAATGTAATTATTTGTTTAATAAAATCAAATGCTTTGTTTAAATTTTCCTTTGCTGAATTCAATTTACCATCTTCTGCATCCCATATAGCTAGGGTATAATAATATCGAGCTTTTCTCAATCGATAATTTTCAGTTAATTCTTCTAACTTTTTAATTCTTGTGTTACAACCTTGTGGCCATTGACTTATTTTACCCATTTCAACCGATTCTCTTGCCTTCTCATAAATCGAGTTCCCACCCATCAATGATATTGCATCTAATTCGGTACCAATGATCATATATCCATAAAAATCAATTACACTCGTGATAGGGTTATACATACCGGTTCGCATAATTGGAGTACCTGTATTATAAGGGAAAATCCATCCCTGTTCAAAAAATCTTTGATCGTATTCATTAGTTATAATCGCCTTACATACATATTTAATTTCATTACCGGATTCGTCAATATTATCAATAAATAATTTAATAGTGAATGGAATGTTCATTTTATAGATATTGTTGCTAAATGAATTCGATTTAATATATTGTTCTAATGAATATCTTAAATTTTCAATATCTTTCAAATATGATTGTTTTATCGATTTGGTTTGAGTTGTTACTTTCGGTATTAATGTTTGTGAAAATAGTATAGAAGAACTTAATAAAACGACAACATAGATTATTAATAATTTTTTCATATTTTTCCTCATCATTTATTTATCTCTAATTAAAGTTTAAGATATTATAATGACAATAACAATTAAATAATTAGTATTTATTTGATCACTAAAAAGACATGGTATTCACCTGCAAATTTATTATATTATAAAAAAGAAAAATTGTAATTCACCTAAATATTTAGTATTATTCAACGTTGGAAATTGAAATAAATTTAAGGAATTCTAATTGAAAAAAAATAATAAAAAAGCAATTTTATTTGATTTTGACGGTGTGGTAGTTAATAGTGAACCGTCTTATGAAAAAGTTATTAAAAAAATGTTCAAAAAACATAATGTATCTTTAAGGCAAAGTGATTGGGCATCATTTAGAGGTTTATCTCGAGATGGATTCTTTGAACTTGTTTTGGAAAAATATATTTTTAATACAAGTAGAGAATTATTAGAGGAAGAATTCCATCAAGAATTATTAGTAGAAATGAAAGAAACGATTATTTATATTCCTGGCTTTTTGGAATTTTATAAATTAGTTAGTAAAAAATATTTTACAGCATTGGTTACTTCCACTTCATTTGAATTAATGGATTGGATCTTTAAAAATACTAAGATCGCCAATAATTTTTCACCTGTAATAACTGCTGATGATGTAAAAAATACAAAACCACATCCTGAACCATTTACAAAAGCAGCTAAAATTTTAAATATTCCAATTTCTGATTGTATTGTAATTGAAGATTCTCTCAATGGTATAGAAAGTGCAAAGAAATCAGGAGCGAAAGTTATAGGAATTACTACCGGATTTAGTTCATCTGAATTGCAAGATGCCGATCTGGTTATAGATTCTTATGAAGAATTAAATTTGGAAAGATTAAATGTTTTATTATCTAAATGTTAGAAATATTTAAAAAATACGATAAAAAATTGTGGGTGTTGATGGGTGGCTTGTCAATAACTGCTATGGGATTTGGAGCTATTGTTCCATTTCTAAGCATTTATTTTCACTCGACTAAAGGTATTTCTATGAGTGCCGTTGGAACATTTTTCCTTTTTGCATCGGTTGCAAGAGCTTTTTCACAGATGATTGGTGGAGAATTATCAGATCATATTGGCAGGAAGAAAATACTTTTATGGTCACAATTTAGCCGTGTAATAATCATGGCTTCAACCGGTTATGCAGTATTTCTTGATATGAATTATTGGGTTATCGCCGGAATAATTTTTCTAAATTACCTTTTAGCTTCATCGTTTTTTCCTGTATCAAGTGCAATGATAGTTGATCTGTTTCCTGAAGAGGATAGAGTGGAAGGTTTTTCAATAATGAGAACAGCAATTAATTTTGGTTGGGGAATGGGACCGGCTATTGGTGGATTTTTATCGATATTTGGTTTTGAATATTTGTTCTATTTTACAGCTTTTAGTTCATTAATTTCCGGGGTGCTAATTCTATTTAATATTAAAGAGACGAATGTGTTAATAAAAAAAGGAAGCAAAAAATTATCTTATTTATTTACAAATATTAAATTTAATAAATATTTGATAATATTTCTAATTTCAACAATATTTTTGTATCTCACTTGGGGACAATTCGTATCCACACTTTCTGTTTTTATGAATGATAATATACAATTGACGCACAAGAATATTGGTTATATTTACACTTATAATGGACTTCTTGTAATATTATTTCAAATTTATATTAGCAGAAAAGTTAAAAAATTTAATATGTTCAAGATCATTATTGCCGGATCGTTACTATTTTTTATAGGATATTCTCTATTAGGATTTGCCGATAGCTTTTTGGGAATAATGCTGTTTGTAACTATCTTTACTTTTGGTGAAATGTTAGCCGGTCCGACCGGTAATACGATCATAAGCAATATGTCACCAAAGGGACAATATGGAAGATATCAGGGATTATATGGATTAGTTACAACAACCGGTTGGTCTTTAGGACCTTTTATTGGCGGAATATGTATTGATTTAATACCAAATGTAAAAATTCTTTGGTTGTTTTTAGCATCTTTTGCTCTGATTGCTTCAATTGGATTTTTATTATTATACAGAGATAAAAGTAAAATTAAATATGAAAAATTATAGATGAATGGATTTGAAAAATGAAGAAATTAATTACAACAGTAAAAGTTCGAAGTTATGAATTAGATTCTTTCAAACATATAAATAACGGTGTTTATGCTCATTATCTTGAAAAAGCTCGTGGTGACTATCTTCAACAAATTGGTCTTACTTTTACAAGTTTTGATGAATTAAAAGCTTGGCCGGTAATTGCACATTTGGAAATTGATTATAAATATCCGGCTTTTTTTGGTGAAGAACTTTCAATCGAAGCTGTGGTATCAGCATTAGGAAAATCCTCAATTACATTAAATTATAAAATGTATAATCAGGATAGAAAGTTAATAATTACAGCATCTACGAGGATGGTATTTGTTGGAGAAAATGGAAAACCAACACAAATGCCGGAAGTATTTAGAAAGGGGTTTGTTAAATACGGAGACAGGAAACTGGAAACCGGAGACCGGAAACGGCAAAATAAAAGGAGTTAACCAAAAGGAGTAATAAAAATTAGAAAAAGGAGGTTTTAGATAGAGGAAGAAGAACGGAGAGTGAAAGCCTAAAAATAATAAATAAGTTTTTCTTTTCTCCTGTTTCTGTTTTCCGGTTTCTGAAAAAATAACAATGAAAAATATATTTAAAATAAAAAATTTAATTAAAAAAATAATATCCGTTTTTCGTTCTTCGTTTTTCGTTCTTCGTTATTTTATCCTAATAATTTTTATTGTTACTAATATATTCGGAAAAATCTTGATTCCAATGGATGAAAGTCAAAATAATCATTTAAAAAGTTACGGAATTGCTTTTTGGGTATTGCAGAATGGTGAAAATGTTGATTGGCTATTAAATTACAGAGGTGGTTCTTTTGCGGTTGAAAATTACAGTAACATCAAAAAGGAATGTCTGATCAGAGGAGTTACATTTGAAGAAGTAAGTGCATCTGAATATAATGCCATTTTAAGCACAATTGAAAATAATAATATGGATGTAATGGTTTTAGAAAAAGAGCCGAAAATTGCCGTATATACACCTCCAAATAAGATGCCTTGGGATGATGCGGTTACATTGGCATTGACTTATGCTGAAATTCCATATGAAACAATTTATGATAGAGAAATACTCCAAGGAAAGCTAAAAGAGTATGATTGGTTACATTTACATCACGAGGATTTTACAGGACAATACGGTAAATTTTATAGAAATTATAGAAATACAAGTTGGTATAAAAATGATAAAAGAACTCAGGAGGCACTAGCATCTTCTCTTGGATTTGAAAAAGTATCAAAATTAAAACGATCTATTGCTTTTTATATAAAAAAATATGTAGCTCAAGGTGGGTTTATGTTTGCGATGTGTGCAGCAACTGATTCTTATGAAATTGCTTTAGCTTCTAAAAATATAGATATAGTTGCTTCGGTTTTTGATGGTGATGGAGTTGATAATAATATACAAAGCAAATTGGATTTTAGTCAAACATTTGCTTTTGAGAATTTTAAATTAATTACGAATCCATTGATCTATGAATTTTCAAATATTGATATTCCACCGAGTAATAAGCCATTTCTAACAAATCCAAGCAAAGATTATTTTTCACTTTTTGAATTTTCTGCCAAATTTGATCCGGTTCCAACAATGCTTACACAAGATCACCGTTCGATCATTAAGGGATTTATGGGACAAACTACCGGATTTAATAGAAAGGTTATAAAGAAACATGTATTAATAATGGGTGAAGTTAAAAATACAGATATGGTAAAATATATTCATGGAAATTACGGAAAAGGAACATTTACATACTATGGTGGGCACGATCCGGCTGATTATAAACATTTTGTTGGTGATCCGCCTACAAATTTAGATCTACATAAAAACAGTCCGGGTTACAGGTTAATATTAAATAATGTTTTGTTTCCGGCAGCTAAAAAGCAGAAGAGGAAGACATAATTGGTGAGTGGGTGACTTTGTGAAAGAGAGACAAGGAGATAGGGAGGCTTTGTGACTTTGAGATTTTGTGACTTTGAGACTTTGAGATTAGGTAACAATGGATTTAAAATATATTTGGTTGTGGAATTTAAAAATCTCAATTTCAAAATGATTATTTATTAAATTATTAGTATTCTTGTGGTTCTCTTTGTGTTTTTTGCGAAGACGGCGTTAAAATTAAAATTCTAAAAATGAAACTTGATTAATTAAAAATAATTCTTTAATTTATGACTAAAATAAGGGAGAAGTAAAATAATAAAAGAGAGGATAAAATGACAAAAAAAGTAGAATCTTATGAATATCAGGCAGAAATAAAAAAAGTATTAGATGTAGTAATACATTCATTATATACAAATAAGGATATCTTTATTCGAGAATTAATTTCAAATGCTGCCGATGCTTTGGAAAAATTTAGGCATGTTTCATTAACTGAGGAAGATATTATTGAAAAAGACCTGCCTTTGAATATTAAAATTGAATTGAATGAGAAGTCGAGAACTTTTACTATTTCAGATACCGGAATTGGAATGACAAAAGATGAATTGATCCAAAATTTAGGAACTGTAGCTCATTCAGGTTCAAAAGAATTTTTAGAAAAGTTAGCTAAGAACAAAGAAAATGCAGCTAAATTAATCGGTCAATTTGGTCTTGGGTTTTATTCGGTCTTTATGGTTTCTCAAAAAGTAAGAGTGATCACAAGATCCTATAAAAAGGGTTCTAAAGGTTATATTTGGACTTCTGATGGTGTAAATAATTATTCTATTACACAAGAAGAAGGCATTAAACGAGGAACAAGAATTGTAGTGGATCTAAATAAAGAGTATAAAAAATATGCTGAAGAAGACAATGTAAAAAATATAATTAAAGAATATTCTAATTTTGTCTCTTCACCAATTTTTATAGATGATAAAAAAATCAACACAGTTCAAGCGATTTGGGTGAAAAATTCAAATGAAGTAAAAGATAAGGAATATGATGAATTCTATAAATTTTTAACAAATTCACCATCCGAACCGTTTTTCCATTTGCATACTTCATCAGATGCACCAATTCAATTAAAGACATTATTGTTCTTTCCAAAAGAGAACATGGAAATGTTTGGATTTAACAGAATGGAACCCGGAGTAAATCTTTACTGTAATAAAATTTTAATTGAGTCAAAAGTAAAGGAAATATTGCCTGATTATTTACGATTTGTAAAAGGTGTGGTAGATTCTGAAGATCTGCCTTTGAATATTTCAAGAGAGACATTACAAGATAATTTAATTGTTTCAAAAATAAAGAAATTCTTGACAAAAAGAGTTATTTCTTTTTTAATCGATCAGGCTAAAAAAGACGAAAAAAAATATCTCGAGTTCTGGAAAACTTTCGCACCATTTATTAAAGAGGGAATTAATAGCGATTTTGACAATAGACATAAACTTGCAAAATTATTAAGATTTGAAACAAGTAAGACGAAAGAGAGTGAATTAACTTCTTTTGATGAATATCTTAAAAGAGCAAAAAAGGATCAAAAAGAAATTTATTTTCTGAATGGCAAAACTCGTCACGAGATTGAAAACAGTCCATATTTGGAGACATTTAAAGCGTCAGATATTGAGGTAATTTATCTTTATGAAGCAATTGATGACTTTACGATGTCAGCATTAGAAAACTACGACAAGAAAAAAATTGTATCCGCTGACAAATCAGATATTAAAATTCCTAAGAAGGAAGAAGACAAAAAGGATGATAAAAAATCAACTGAAAATATTGAAAAATTGACAAAGTGGATGGAAAAATTATTTGAAAAGAAGCTTGAAAAAGTTACTTTATCGGATAGATTGGTAAATTCTCCTGCAATAATTGTAAATCCTGATGACAAAATGACACAAAATATGCAGAAGATTTTGAAAGATGCAAAAGGTGATATGTTTCCAGCAGGGAAGAAGATATTAGAAATTAATCCAAAACACAAACTGATCAAAAAATTATCAAAATTGGTTGATAGTAAAAAAGATGAAAAGTTAATTACACAAATTGCCGAACAGATTTATGACAATGCTTTGTTTAATGCCGGAATGGATTTAGATAAATCGAAAATGGTTAACAGAATGAATGATATTTTGGAACAAACTTTAAAATCTAAATAGTACAGTTTACAATCTGTTGTGTTTTATTATTACTTGAATTTTACTTTAGTAATACAAAGATAACTAAATGCAATAGTGTTAGTTAACATACCATTCGTAAAGGTTATATGAAAAAATATTACATAGAAACTTACGGTTGTCAGATGAACGAAGCAGATAGTGAAGTCGTTCAAGGAATATTAGAAAATGAAGAATTAACCAGAACAAATTCATTAGAAGAAGCGGATGTAATTTTATTGAATACTTGTAGTGTTAGGGAAAAACCAGAACAGAAAATTTACTCTCGACTTGGAAGAATTAATAAAATTCTACCTAAAGAAAATAATCCTAAAATTGGTGTAATTGGCTGTATGGCACAAAATTTAAAAGGTGAAATTTTCAAGAAAAATAATCAAGTTAATTTTGTACTTGGACCTGATTCATATAGAAAATTACCGGAAATAATAAAAACTCACAAAAAGCATATTGCATATACTGATTTATCAGAGACAGAAGTATATGATGATCTGTTTCCTTCAAGGGAATCTGGAATGAATGCTTGGATTACAATTATGCGCGGTTGTAATAAATTTTGTACTTATTGCATTGTACCGTACACTCGTGGAAGAGAGAGAAGTAAATCATTAAAAAGTGTTCTAAAAGAGATTGAAAATGCTGCAAACAATGGTTTTATTGAAGTAACACTATTAGGACAAAATGTTAATTCATATAATTATAAAGGTAAAAATTTTACAGATTTACTTAGTGAAGTTGTAAAAATTGAGAAAATAAAAAGAATTAGATATGTTTCTCCGCATCCGTCAGATATTACCGAAGAATTATTAAAATTACATAAAGATCATTTTCCAAAATTAGCCGATCATATTCATTTACCCTTACAATCCGGATCAGATAATATTTTAAAAGCGATGAATAGAAATTATACACAAGAACATTTTTTATTATTAGCAAGGAAAATAAAAGAATATGTTCCAGATATGTCAATTACGACTGATATGATAGTTGGTTTTCCCGGTGAGACAGAAGAGGATTTTCAAGAAACTTTAAAAGTCATGAATGAAATTAAGTTCGATTCTTCATTTATGTTTAAATATTCTCCACGACCACATAGTAAAGCTTATAAAATGAAAGACAATGTTAGTGAAGAGGATAAATCAAGGCGTCTTTCAGAAATGATAGAATTACAAAAAAAACATACGCTTTTTAGGAATGAAGAATTAGTTGGAAAGGAAGTTAAAATAATTGTTGAGGGATTCAGCAAGAAATCAAAATCAGAAATGATGGGAAGAACTTCAGGCAATAAAATAGTAATATTTCCGGCTATTGATAATTCAGGAGAAAAAATTAAGGTTAAATCAATTTTAAATAAAACAATTATAGGTACAAAAGGTGTTACACTTTTTGCAAAATGATAATATGAAAAAGAAAGTATTATTGGTCTTAAATGGCAAAATAGAAGAAGAATCTCTTTTAAAAACACTTGTCAAGTCAAATGACATAATCATTACTACTGACGGCAGTTACGATAGTCTATTTAAATTGAATATTGTTCCTGATATTGTTATTGGAGATTTAGATTCTATTAAATCAATTCCCAAAAACGTTAAGATAATTAAAGAAACTGATCAAGAGAGAAGCGATTTTGAAAAAGCACTAATTTGGCTTAAAAAAAATGATTATTCTGAAATATCAGTAATAGGAATTACGGGTGGAAGAGTCGATCATTTATTAATTAATTTTGCTATTGTTTATAAATATTTTGAAGAACTTGATTTGACAATTTATACAAATAATGAAATAATGAAAATATTAACTCCCGAAAAACATATTATCAATGGACATAAAGATGATCTATTTTCAATTATTGCATTACCGAAAGTAAAGGATCTTATCATTAAAGGCGCAAAATATTCAATAAATGAAAAAGAATTTGATATTGGCAGTCAAGGATTAAGCAATCAATTTGTTTCAGAAAGTATTGAAATTTCATTCACAAGTGGTATTATTGTTTTTATTAGATCAATTTAAAAAAACTCCATTATGAAAATAGAACTCTCAAATATTGATATATTTATAATAATTGCATATTTAGTTATTCTTTTTCTGATAGGATTTATAAGGAAATCGAATGATAAAAGTTCTGATAATTACTTTTTATCAGGACGTAGAATAACAACACCAATTTTTATTATGACCTTAGTATCTACTTGGTATGGTGGGATTCTCGGTATTGGAGAATTTACATATCAATATGGGATCAGTAATTGGTTAGTATTCGCATTCCCATACTATATTTTTGCATTTATTTTTGCAATTTTTCTCGCTAAAAAAATACAGAAAAACAAAAATTATACAATTCCCGAATTAATTGAAAAGAAATATGGATATTTACCATCAATTGTTTCTTCATTTTTTGTATTTTTTTTGATTTCACCTGCTCCATATTTGTTGATTGTGGGAGTAATATTTTCGCTAATATTTCCTGGTAGTAATATTTTTTGGGCAATTATTATCTTTATTATTTCCTCATTTTATCTTTATAAAAAAGGATTTAAAAGTGTAGTTCAGACAGATATTTTACAATTTTCATTAATGTTTATTGGTTTCATTGTTTTATTTATTATGTTAATGGCAAAATATCCAATCATTAATCAATTTAAACTTCATTTGCCACAATCGCACTTATCATTAACCGGTGGTTTGCCAATTACATATTTAATTTCTTGGTTTTTTATTGCATTGTGGACAATAGTTGATCCGGGATTTCATCAAAGATGTTCAGCGGCAAAATCTCCCAAAGTTGCCAGAAATGGAATTTTACTTAGCATTATTTTTTGGGCAATTTTTGATATGTTGACACTTACAATTGGGTTATATGCGAAAACACTTTTACCAAATATTGAACCAATTTACACATATCCTTTAATTGCTGCGAAAATGCTGCCAATTGGAATGTTGGGTCTGTTTTTTACAGGTTTGATCGCCACTGTAATGTCAACTTTAGATTCATATCTTTTTATTTCGGCACAAACGGTCGGGTATGATATTTTGTATAAATCAGGTATGAAAATTAGTAAAAATAACTCTGTAAAAATCGGATATTTAATAACTGGAATTACAGCAATTATTCTGTTATTTCTTTTTCCATCTGTAATAAAATTATGGTATTTGATCGGTTCAATAATTATTCCAACTATTTTATTACCCGTGATTTTTGCTTTTACAAAAAAACAATTTCCCTCTAAAGTTATAATTTTATCGATGATCGGTTCATTTAGCATTTCATTAATTTGGCTTTTATATGGAATCGTGAATAAAAATATTTCCGGTAATCAGTATTTATTTTCGATAGAACCATTTTATCCCGGAATGTTGTTTAGTTTGGTTGTTATTTTTGGGTGGATTTTATTTAAAGATAATAAAATTAAAAACTAAAAATTATTTACATTTATACTTTTATTTTTGAATAATATTTTTATATATTATAACAAGTGTAAAGTGAATATAAATGAAGAGATATTATGTTTAAAGAATATTTAAAATCGAAAATACACGAAGCTACAATTAATGAAGCTAATTTGAATTATACCGGAAGTATTGAAATTGACGAGGAATTAATGAAAGCTTCAAATATAAGAGAATTTGAAAAAGTTTTGGTAGCAAATATAGATAATGGTAATAGGTTTGAAACCTATGTAATAAAAGGCAAATGGGGAGAGAAAAAAATCGGATTAAACGGGGCTGCTGCCAGATTAGGTGAAGTTGGTGATAGAATTATTATTATGTCTTTTGCCTTTTTAGATGAAAAAGAAGAAGCAAATTTTAAGCCCAAAATTGTAATATTAGATGAAAAAAATAATATAATACAAAAATTATAATTTATGAAAAATAATACTAATAACAAATTAGGTGTAATTATTTTAGCAGCAGGTAAAGGCACTCGTATGAAATCTTCACTCCCTAAAGTAATTCATAAGGTATTAAATGAAACAATGATATCTAGAGTTGTCTCGCAAGCAAAAAGCGTTGGTGCTGAAAAGATCATAGTTGTAGTTGGATATAAAAAAGAATTAGTTATTGATGCATTAAAGAATAAAGATGTAGAATTTGCTATTCAGTCAGAACAATTAGGAACAGGACATGCAATAAAAATGACAAAAGATAATTTTAATTCTTGGAATGGTGATATATTAATTTTATCAGGAGATGTCCCATTACTTACTACAGCTACAATTGAAAAATTGATCAAGAAACATAATGAAGAAAAAGCCGATGCAACTGTTTTATCTGCGATTTTTGAAGATCCTACCGGGTATGGAAGAATAATTAGGAAAGATGATGATACTTACTCATATTCGGTGGAAGAGAAAGATGCGAATGATAAAGAGAAAAAGATTAAGGAAATAAATTCCGGAATATATATTTTTAAATCGAAACATTTATTCCACTATCTGCGTTTCATAAATAATGATAATGCTCAAAGTGAGTATTATTTGACAGATGTTGTGCCAATGATGGTGGCAGAAAATAAAAAAGTATTTTTACAAGTTGCAAATGATCCAAATGAAATACAAGGAGTTAATACAGTTCAGCAACTTAAAGATGCGGAAAATAAATTAAGGAGGAGAAGATGAAAAAAATTATTTTGATATTAGTTATTTTTAGCTCCATTGCTCTCTATGGCCAATTTAATGATGATAATTCTGAGTTTTCAACCGGTGATTTAGGATTAAAAATTAACAATAATAATGATATGGCTTCCTTTTTGAATATTTCTAATCTGCAAATGCAACATTCTATTTCAATGTCGATGGGGAATTCATCATTAGGAAGCGAGTCGTATGTTTCATATCACAACAGATTTTTTATTCCATTTTCTGATAAATTAAATCTAAGTGGTGATGTTATTCTTAGACAGCAAGCATTTTCTTCAAATCCAATGATGCAAGCATTAGGTGAACAAAACAACGGGATATATTTCAATACAAATTTAGAATATCAATTATCAGAGGATTCTAAGATTTCAATTGGATTTAGTAATATTCCGAGATATAATTATAATCATTATTATTATGGAGTTAATTCATTATGGAATACAAGAATTCAAGAAAGATAAAGAAAACAAAAAAGAGTTCATTATTTTTAAACATCATTGCCGGTGCTATGGTTGTTATTGTCTTTATTTTTTTATATTCATCTATAATTGATAATAAAGCAAGAGAAGAAAAAAATAAAGATCTGTTTTCTAGAGGATTGGAAAATATTCCTGTTGCCAAATTAAATACTCAGGAAAAAATGAAAAAAGAAGTGGATGTTGTAATAGAATTGATCAATGGAAATGGTGTGAGTGGAATATGTGAAAAATATAAAGATTATTTTGTGAGAAAAGGTATTGATGTAATAAACATTGGTAATGCGGATAATTTTAATTATGATAAAACGGTAATGTATTTACATACAGATAGTTATAAAAAAGCAAGAAAGATATCTAAAATACTAGGAGTGGAAGTTAATACTGTTCTAAAAGAAACTACACGAGCATTTAATTGTGACATGTCTATAGTTTTGGGAAAGGACTATAAAGAATTAAAGCCATATAAGTTCCTGCGAATGACAGAATAGAAGAAGATAAAAAATATAATAATATGACAATATAATAAAATTAATAAATATATTTAAAAAATAAAGGGTTATTTGAATAAAATAAATAAAAAAAGCAAAAATTATTCTCAACAATTGACAGAAATGGTTGCCAATACGGCTTTGTCTATGAATGCAGAAAATATTATCATTCTTGATATGAAAAAGGAAGTTGATTTTACAGATTATTTTATTATTTGTCAAGGTGATAATAAAATGCAGATAAAAGCAATCGCCGATGAAATTATAGGAAAATTGGAAAAAGCAGATATAAAAGATTTTAATATCGAAGGTTATGACAATAAAGAGTGGATATTAATTGATGCATTTGATGTGATTTGTCATATTTTTGATGAAGAAAAGAGAAATTATTATAATATTGAAAATTTATGGGGCGATGTCCCACAAAAAACAATTGATGATACTAAATGATAAACAATATTAAACAATTATTAGAAAATATAATAGATAAAATATATTCGGATATCATTGATGGTCATCAAGTAAACTTTACTGTTGAAAGACCAAATAATGATAAGCATGGGGACTTAAGTACTAATATTGCTTTAAAATTGGCTTCTGTATTAAAGGAAAATCCGATTCTTATTGCTGAAACTATTGTAAAAGAGATTAAAGATAAAAATGAAATTATTGAGAAAATTGAA
The DNA here is from genome assembly GCA_034723415.1 of Fidelibacterota bacterium. Lineage (GTDB taxonomy): Bacteria > Fidelibacterota > Fidelibacteria > Fidelibacterales > Fidelibacteraceae > TCS52. The sequence goes on from JAYEOX010000027.1 coordinate 49,934, forward strand.
ATTGTAAAACCTGGGTTTATAAACTTTTTTATTAAAGATAATTATTTTCAAAATATTGTTGAAGATGTTTTATCAGAAAATCGAAACTATAAAAAATCAAATTTCGGAAAAAATAAAAAAGTTCAAGTTGAATTTGTTAGTGCTAACCCAACAGGCCCATTAACTATAGGACATGGAAGACAGGCGGTTTTAGGAGATACAATTTCTCGTATTTTAGAGTGGAATGGATATGAAGTTACAAGAGAATATTACTTTAATGATGCCGGAAGACAGATGCGGCTTCTTGGTGAATCTGTATATGCTCGCTATATGGAATTGTTAGGGGAAAAATTAAAACTTCCCCAAGATGGTTACGAAGGTGAATACATAAAAGATATTGCTAGGTTGTTTCTAGAAAAATATGGAGAAAAATATAGTAACAATCAAAGTGAAAAGATTTTCATTGATTTTTCTACGGAATATATGCTTAAATCAATTAAAAATACATTAAAAAAGTTGAATATTATTCACGATGTATTTTTTAATGAGAAGACACTCTATGAAAACGGTAAAATTGATGAAGTGCTAAAGAAAATGGAACAGAAAGGGAGTACCTATAAATCAGATGGAGCGATATGGTTTAAAGCGACAGAATTTGGAGCAGAAAAAGATAGAGTACTTGTTAAAAATTCAGGTGAACCAACTTATCGCTTACCTGATATTGCTTATCATGCACAGAAATTAGAGCAAAATTATGATCAGATAATTGATATTTTTGGAGCTGATCACCATGCAACATATCCTGATGTCGTTTCTGCATTGAAAGTAATGGGTTATGATACTTCAAAAATAAAAGTTTTGTTACATCAGTTCGTAACACTTGTCAGGAAAAATGAAAAAATAAAAATGTCCACAAGAAAAGGTAATTTTATTACTTTAGATGAATTAATTGATATCGCCGGTAGTGATGTTGTAAGGTATTTTTTCATCATGAGAAATATGGATTCACATTTGAATTTTGATATTGAATTAGCTCAAAAGGAAACAGATGAGAATCCGGTTTATTATTTACAATATGCTCATGCTAGAATTTCAAATGTCATTAAACATAGTAAATTGAAGGGAATAAGATCATTTGAAGATGGCAATATTGAATTATTGAAAGAAAAAGAAGAAATTGATATATTAAAGGTAATATCAGAATTTGAAGAAACAATGGAATTATGTCGTACTACTTTAGAACCGATGTATTTAGCAAATTATTTACATAAATTAGCAACATATTTCCACAAATTCTATCAAAAACATAGAGTAGTAACAGAAAATAAGGAGTTAACAAAGTCTCGATTAAAATTAATAAAAAGCATAAAGATTATTTTTTCAAATTGTTTGTATATATTGGGAATAGAAGCACCGGATAACATGTGAGAAAGTAATATTTATTAGTTAGATATTAATCAATAAAAAAATATAGAATTAATTTATGCTAATTTAATTGACTTTTATAATTCAATAAATTAAATTTCAGTGATAAAAGGAGTAAAATATTGTTAAAAATAAAAATAGTAATAATAGTGATCGCTTTCTTTACATTTGGGTGTTCAAGTACATCAAAAAGTATTGAGAAAAATGATAAAGTTAATACTGATAGTTCAATTGTAAATAATGTAGAAAGTGAAAATTTTGAAAATAAATCAGTAGAAGATAGTAATGCTGTAATAGAATCAGCTTTTGAAAGTGATCGTTTCCAGGTTTTATTTAATGAAGCAAAAATTCATTTTGCTGATGCTTTAATTGCACAGTATGAAAAAGATACTGTTGAAGTTGAATTACAATTGAGATTGACATTTGAGTCGTTATCGGATATTGAGGTTTTTAATAACTTGGGTGAAATTGAGTATAACGAATTAATGCGTTTTACTAATCGTCTGATTCACGATTTTAGGAAATACGTTCCGGATAAGGCTAAATTAAATGAACAATTTTCTGTAAGTGATATGCGTGAATCAATGGAATATTTGGCTGAAGATTATATTGTTCCCGATACTAAAGAAAAAATTAAAATAATTGAAGATAGAGAAGGTCATATTCCGATAATATTAAATAATAGAGTTGAAAGAATAATTAATTATTTCCAATCAAAAGGAAAAAATATATTCCAAATATGGTTAAATAGTAAGTCAAAATATGAAGTTTTATTTAATAAAATATTAGATGAAAAAGAAATGCCAAAAGAACTTATATATCTTGCTATGATAGAGAGTGGTTTTAAGCCAACAGCATATTCTTATGCTTATGCTGTGGGACAATGGCAATTTATTTATGCTACTGGTAAACGATATGGATTAAATCGAGATTATTGGGTGGATGAGAGGAGAGATCCCGTGAAATCTACTTATGCAGCAGCTAATTATTTAAAAGATCTATATGATTATTATGGCGACTGGTATCTATCTATGGCCGCCTATAATGCCGGCAGGGGAAGAATTAATAGGGCAATTAGATATAATGATACAAGAGATTTCTGGAAAATGCATTCGCTTCCAAGGCAGACAAGAAATTATGTTCCTACAGTTTTGGCAGCAACAATAATAAGCATGGATCCGGAAAAGTATGGTTTTCAACTTCCAAAGATAGCTACTGATAAGTATGAATATGATACTCTGCGTATTAAAAATAGTATAGAATTAAGAAGTATTGCTAAAATATGTAATACTAAATATTCAACAATAAAGGAATTAAATCCGGAGTTGAGAAGATATTCAACTCCAAATTATGACTATGTTTTAAAAATACCAAAAGGACAAAGGAATAAAGTTAAAGGTTCAATTTCTAAAAAAATTAATGATAAAGTTAAAGAAGTTGAATATTCTGTCTATAAGGTAAAAAGAGGTGACTCATTGATCAGAATCAGTAGGATATTTGGTGTATCTGTTAGTGATATAATGTCTGTTAATCATTTAAGGAATCGTCAGCCAATATTAATTGGACAAAAACTTATAATACCTAAATCCGGATCTGTTAGAAGTACGACAAAAAGAGCATATGGAAATTATTCATCAACTCATAATAAAGTTATTTATAAAGTTAAAAAAGGTGATAATTTAGGAGCAATTGCTGAAAATTTTGGTATAAGAGCTTCAAATATTAGGAGTTGGAACAACTTAAGATATAGAGAATATATATATCCGGGACAAAAATTAACTATTTGGACAAAGAGATCAAATTATTCTACGTCATCAAATCATAAAGTAATTTATACAATTAAAAAAGGTGATAATTTAGGTGGTATTGCTGAAATATACAATACTAGAGCAGCAGAAATTCGTAAATGGAATAATTTTTCTTATGGTAAAACAATTTATCCCGGACAAAAAATAGTTATTTGGATACCTGATAATAGTAATTCATCAAGTAATTATTATACAGTTCGTCGTGGAGATAGTTTAAAGTTAATTTCTAAAAGAATAAATGTATCAGTTCAAAAGTTGAAGCGTTTAAACCCTAATATAACACCTTCAAAAATTTATCCCGGTGATAAAATAAGGATTAATTAATGAGAAAAGGTAACATTATTGCTCTAATAATTATAGGAATTATTGTAATTATATCAATAATTAAAATCAGCGTTCAAAAGAATGAATTTAATATCTCTCATTCTGGTGATATTGGAATTCTATCGTTAGAAGGTGTGATCATTAAATCGGATAAATTTATTTCTCAATTAAAAAAATATGGGAAAAGTAATTCTATTAAGGGCATTATTATTGAAATAAACAGTCCGGGCGGAAGTTCAGCAACTTCTCAAGAAATATTTGAAATGATCAAATGGATTAAAAATAAATATAAAAAACCAATTTTTATAGCAATGAAATCAGTTGCAGCAAGTGGCGGCTATTATGTTGCTATTGCAGCAGATAGCATTTTCGCATTACCATCGACATTAACAGGTAGCATCGGTGTAATAATGGATTTTCCACAGTGGGAAAAAGCATTGAATAAAATTGGGGTAGAGATGAATGTAATAAAAAGTGGAAAATTAAAAGATTCCGGATCGCCCTATAGAGATTTTACAGAAAGTGATAAAAAATATTTTCAATCTTTGGTGAATGATGTGTATGAACAATTTATAGAGGATGTCTCAGAAAGTAGGAATATTCCATTAGAAGAAGTTAGAAAATTGGCGAATGGACAAGTATTTACTGGTAAACAGGCATATAATAATAAATTGATTGACAAAATTGGCACAACTCAAAATGCGATTGACTTAATGGCTCAAAAATTAAAATTAGGTAAAGAACCAAAAATTGTAAAGCCGAAAAAAGAAAAGATGACACTAATTGACATATTATTTGGCGATATAAAGAATTTAGTGAAAATATTTAATATTTATCCAACACTTCAGACAATTTATAATTAACAAAAGGGGGAAAGTTATGACAAAAGCAGAAATTATTGGAAAAATTTCAGAAATTACCGGTTTAACAAAAGTTGAAGCGGAAACAGTTGTAAATGGTTTTTTTGCTACGGTAAGTGAGGCATTGGAAAATGGTGAAACAATTAATTTTCGCGGATTTGGAAATTTTATTGTCAAACACCAAAAAGCAAGAAATGGTTTTAATCCAAGTACCAAGGAAAAAATTTGGATAGGTGAAAAATACAAACCAGTATTTAAACCATCAAAAATATTAAAAGAAAAAGTAAATAACAGTTTAAAAAAATAATGGGGGATTTAATTTGTCAGGTGGAAAAAAACGAAAAAAAAGAAAAATAAAAAATCATAAGAGAAAAAAAAGATTAAGAAAAAATCGTCATAAGAAAAAAAAGTAATTTAGCAATTCTATTTTTCAAGATAATAAAGATTAATATTTAATATAATTATTTGTGTTTATTAATGAATAAATTAAATATTAAATAGTTATTTTCATTATATTATATAAAAATGAATAAAATATTTTCGGTTAGTGATGTAACATCATTGATTAAAAACAAATTGGAAAACGAAATTCCTTCGATGTATATTGAAGGTGAAATATCCGAGTTTAAATCGCACGGAAGCGGTCACCAATATTTTACAATAAAAGATAATAAATCGATATTGAATTGTATTATTTGGCGTTTTACTGCAAAAAAATTGAAGATAACTCCCAAAGTGGGAATGAATGTCATCTTATTTGGTCGGTTAAATGTCTACTCTCCACAAGGTAGGTATAGTTTTATTGTTAATTCTATTAATGAGAAAGGAGTTGGTGAATTATATAAGAAATATGAAGAATTGAAAAATAAATTGCAAAATGAGGGTTTGTTTAATGATTCAAATAAGAAAGAAATACCAAAATACCCTTTAAATATCGGTGTGATCACCAGTAGTTCCGGAAGCGCTTTACAAGATATGTTAAAAATATTCAAACAATACGCACCTCATATTAATATTATTCTACATCCGGCAAAAGTACAAGGAAAAAATGGGGCAGAAACGATAATAAAAGCCATAAAGGAATTAGAAAAACAATCTGAATTGGAATTAATTATTATCTCTCGTGGCGGTGGTTCAATTGAAGATCTATGGGAATTTAATAAGGAAAACTTAGCAAGAGCTGTTTACAAGTCAAATATCCCAATTATTTCGGGAGTTGGACACGAAACCGATAATACGATAATTGATTTTGTTTCTGATCATAGATGCACTACACCAACAAATGCAGCCGAATATTCAGTTCGTTATTGGCAAGATCTGGGTATAAAACTCAATCAATACGAAAGTCAATTATTTCAAAAAATTGACAGAAGATTATCTTATGATAAATTGCGTTATGATCAATTAATTAATAGTTATGGTTTTAAAAGACCTAAAGATATTATTATTAAATGGAAAGAATATTTGAATAATGAAACTAAAAAATTACAAAGGCATGTACTTGATAAAATTGAAAATACAACCACTAAATTAAATTATGGAATTAAACAATTAAATGCATACAATCCTGATAATATTATTAAAAAAGGATATTCAATTGTATATAATATAGATGGAAAAGTAATAAAATCTATTAAAACAGTTAAGAAAAATGATGAAATAAATGTAAAAATAAATGATGGAACAATTAAAAGTATCATTAATGAATTAAAATCTAATTAGGAAGTTTCAGTATTGTGTGAACAAATTAAATTAGGATTAAATATGACAAAAAAAAGCAATAAATCATTTGAAAAATCAATTCAACGATTGGATGAAATAGTTCAATTATTAGAATCGGATAATATCCCATTAGAAGAGATTATTACTTATTATAAAGAGGGAGTGGAAATAAGTAAGTATTGTAAAAAGATATTATCTGATACTGAAAAAAATATGAAAGTTATTACCGACAAAATGAATGATAATATTTAAAAATTTAGAAATAAAAGAAATAAT